>NZ_JBHJUO010000021.1:0-187766 GCF_042268445.1 Streptomyces sp. NPDC056169
ATGATCGGGGTGTCGGGGCCGATCTGGAGGGCTTCGCGGACTTCTTCGGGCTGGTAGGGCTGGTGTCCGTCGAAGCCGTTGAGGGCGATGACGAACGGCAGGCCGCTGTTCTCGAAGTAGTCGACGGCGGGGAAGCAGTCGGCGAGGCGGCGGGTGTCGACGAGGACGACGGCGCCGATGGCGCCGCGGACCAGGTCGTCCCACATGAACCAGAAGCGGTCCTGGCCCGGGGTACCGAAGAGGTACAGGATCAGGTCCTGGTCCAGGGTGATGCGGCCGAAGTCCATGGCGACAGTCGTCGTCGTCTTGTCGCCGGTGTGCGTGAGGTCGTCGATGCCCGCGGACGCAGACGTCATGACGGCCTCGGTACGCAGCGGGTTGATCTCCGAGACGGCGCCGACGAACGTGGTCTTGCCCACGCCGAAGCCGCCCGCCACCACGATCTTCGCGCTGGTGGTTGAGCGGGCTGCACCGCCGCTAGAGCTTGCGAAGTCCACTGAGCACCCTTTCGAGCAGTGTCACGGCTGGCTGGCCGCCGGCGGCCTCGTCGCCGCCTGGCTGGTGAATGGCGACAAGTCCGGCCTCTGCCAGGTCGGCGACGAGGATCCGGGCAACGCCGAGAGGAATGGAGAGCAGGGCCGAGATCTCGGCGATCGACTTGATCTCGATGCACAGCCGGCAGATCCGCTGGTGCTCGGGCAACTGCCCCTGGAGCCTTGACGGATCGGCCGTGGTGCTGACCAGCGCCTCGATGGCGAGCTGGTAGCGCGGCCGGGTCCGGCCGCCGGTCATGGCGTACGGACGCACGAGCGGGTTGTGCCCGCCCGAACCGCCCGAGGACGAAGAGTGCGGGGCGCTCGGCGAACCCGCGGGGGTGTGCTGGGCCTGAGGCTGCCGGTAGGACTGCGACGCGCCCTGTCTGCTGGGGGCGGAGGGAAAGTTGAACCGGTTCTGCGCGGTGTCGCCCAGCGGCGCCTGGTGCGCGTCGTATCCGTTGTAATGGCTTGCGCCCGGGGGTGTTCCCACGTCTCCTCCTCCGACTGCCTCGCGGTCCATGTCCCTTGGAACCGCGCCACCGCACCTTACGGTGCGGTGGCGAGATACGCACTGTCTGTCTGTTAGTTGAGAAGACTTCCCTGAAGCTCCGCCCGGAGGTCAGGAGTCAGGACGCTGCCCGCCCGGTCGACCAGCAGGGCCATCTCGTAACCCACGAGACCGATGTCGGCCTCGGGGTGCGCGAGTACGGCCAGCGAGGAGCCGTCCGAGACGGACATGATGAAGAGGAAGCCGCGCTCCATCTCCACGACGGTCTGGTTGACGGCACCGCCCTCGAAGATGCGGGACGCGCCCGCGGTCAGCGAGGTCAGTCCGGAGGCGACGGCCGCCAGCTGGTCGGCTCGGTCACGAGGGAAGCCCTCGGACATCGCCAGCAGGAGTCCGTCGGCGGAGACCACCACGGTGTGGGACACCCCAGGGGTGTTGTCCACGAAGTTGGTGATCAACCAGTTCAGATTCTGCGCCGCCTGGCTCATGCTCACACTAACGCTCCTGGTTGTAGGTACTGCCCGGGCCGAGGCCCGATCCGTTCGTGTCCGTTCCCGCGTTGCGTCCCTGCTGGACGCCGCGGCGCAGGTTGCTCAACCTGCCCCGCACGTCCTCGGGTGCGCGGGAGACCTGGGGGCCGCCCTGCGGCGTCTGCTCCGCGGTGCCCTCGACCAGGTTGGCCTTCGGGACCCGTCGGGGAAGACCGGACGAGGTGACCCCGCCCGCCTTCGGGTCCTTCAGCTTCCCGGCCCGCTGCCAGCGCTCGTCGTTGGCCGAGCGCCAGGCCTCGGGGCCTTCGGCGGCGTCCTGCTGCTCTACCGACCCCGCCGGCTGCTCGGCCTGAGCCGGCTGCTGCGCCGGCGCGGGCTGCTGGGCCTGCGCGGGCGGTGCCTGTCGCTGCGCCTGCTGCGTCTGCGGGGCGACGCTGCCGCGGCGCGGCAGACCTGCGTCGGTCAGCGCGTGGCCGGCGTCCGGGGCGGGGTTCGGAGTGGGACCCGGACGGTCGAAGCCTACGCGGTCGCGGGCCTGTTCGGGAGCGGCCGGAGCAGATTCCGCTTCCGCTCCGTACTGCTGCCCGTAGCCGCCCTGGTAAGCGCTCTGCGCCGGCCACTCACCCTGCTGGGCCTGGGGATCGAACGCATTGCCGTACTGCTGGTGTTCGACTGCCGGGGCCTCGTACGAGGCTTCCGCATAGCCGGCCTGAGGGTACGCCTCGTAACCCTGCTGCGGGTACTCGCCGGTGTACTCCTGACCCTGGCCGTACTGCTGCTGCGGGTACTCCTGGTGCTGCGCGTACTCCTGCGCCTGCTCCTGGGGCTGCGCGTACTCCTGGCCCTGGCCGAAGTCCTGCTGCCCCTGGCCGTACTCCTGCGCCGCGGGCTCCGCCTCGTCGCGGAAGAGCGGACGGTCGCCGCCCTGCGCCTGGGCTTCGAGGTTCGCACGCCGGCCCTCGCGCATCAGGGAGCGGTTGACCGGGTCGAGCTCGCGCTCGCCGTCGCCCTGCTCCTCGTAACGCGAGTCGTCGAAGCCCAGATCGGCGGCGGTCAGCATCGCCTGCGGCGCCGGAGCCTCGAAGGCGGTCTGCTGCTGCTGGGGAATGATCTGCGAGACGGTGAAGTCGTCGTGGACCGGCTGCTCGCCGCCACCACCGTGCGTGATCGCGTCCGGCAGCATGACGAGCGAGGTCGTCCCGGCCTGCTCGCCCGAGGGGCGCAGCTGGACCCGGATGCCGTGCCGGTCGGCGAGGCGGCCGACCACGAAGAGGCCCATGCGCTGCGAGACGGCGGCGTCCACGGTCGGCGGGTCGGCCAGCTTGTGGTTGATGTCCGCGAAGTCCTCGGCGGTGAGGCCGATGCCCTTGTCGTGGATCTCGACCATCACGCGGCCGTCGGGGAGACGGGTCGCGGTGACGCGGACCTTGGTCTGCGGGGAGGAGAACGTGGTGGCGTTCTCCAGGAGCTCGGCGAGCAGGTGGACGAGGTCGGTCACGGCCTGGCCGTGGATCTCGGCCTCGGGCACGCCGGCCAGTTCGATGCGCTCGTACTGCTCCACCTCGGAGGAGGCGGCGCGCATGACGTCGACCAGCGGCACCGGCTGGTCCCAGCGGCGGCCCGGCTCCTCGCCGGCGAGGACGAGGAGGTTCTCGCCGTTGCGGCGCATACGGGTCGCCAGGTGGTCCAGCTTGAAGAGGTTCTCCAGCTGGTCCGGGTCGGCCTCGTTGTTCTCCAGCTCGGTGATGAGGGTCAGCTGGCCCTCGATCAGCGACTGGTTGCGGCGCGAGAGGTTGGTGAAGATCGCGTTGACGTTGCCCCGGAGCATGGCCTGCTCGGCGGCGAGCCGGACGGCCTCGCGGTGGACCTGGTCGAAGGCGCGGGCGACCTCGCCGATCTCGTCCTGCGAGTCGATCGGGATCGGCTGGACGCGGGTGTCGACCCGGCCGGGCTCGGTACGGGACAGCTGGTCGACCAGCATCGGCAGGCGCTGCTCGGCGATGCCGAAGGCCGCGGTGCGCAGCTCGCGCATCGAGCGGCTCATCTGGCGGGCCATCATCCCGGCGAGGATGAAGGCGGCGAGCAGGGCGATGACGACGGTGGCGCCGATGACCCAGGCGTCCGTCTTGGCCTCGTCGGAGATCTTGGCGGCCTCGGCCACGGCCTTGTCGACGAGTGCCTTCTCGACCTCGGTGTAGCCCTCGAACTTGGCGGTGGCGACGGCCATCCAGCTCTCGGCCGTGATGCCCTTCGACTTCAGGGCCGCCAGGGCCTCGGGGCTCT
Source organism: Streptomyces sp. NPDC056169 (assembly GCF_042268445.1). Taxonomy (NCBI): domain Bacteria; kingdom Bacillati; phylum Actinomycetota; class Actinomycetes; order Kitasatosporales; family Streptomycetaceae; genus Streptomyces; species Streptomyces sp. NPDC056169. The sequence goes on from NZ_JBHJUO010000021.1 coordinate 3,819, forward strand.
TGGCGGTGCCGATCGCGGAGGCGACGCCGGAGTAGACGGAGCCGTCCTTGCCCTTGGGCAGCTCGACGTCGGCGGCCTGCATCTGCTTCGCGCCCTCGGCGGCCTTGCCGGCCATGACCTTCTTGAGGAGCTCGACGTCCTCGGGCATACCGCCGGAGCTGTACTCGCCGAGGGCGATCTGCTCCAGGTAGTTGTACGAGTTGAAGGCCACCGACTGCTGCGCGAAGACCTCCTCCGTCCGGCTGGGCCGGACCAGGAGCTGGGTGCCGATGGAGCGCTGGAGCGACTCGGCGCCCTTGGCGAGCTGGACGGCGTAGACGCTGCGGCCGTAGGTGGTGACGTTGCCGGTGCCGAGGCCGAGCTCGTTGGAGAACTCGGTGAGGTAGTGCTGGACGCCGGTGTACCCGAGCTGGGTGTTCACCGGGTCGAGGGAGCGGCTGTACGCGACCTTGCGGAGCGCGTCGAGCTTCGGCTCCTCGTCCTTGAAGAGCCGCAGACGGCGCTCCAGGCCCTGGCCCGAGGGGAGGTTCTTGGCCGCCTCGTCGAACTTCAGACGGGCGGCGTCGGTCGCGGCGTACGCCTGCTCGACCTCGTCGGCCTTGCGGTCCTCGGGGGTCTTCGCGGCGAGGAGGGGACCGGCGGTGAGGTCGCGCTCGTTGAGGAGCGCGGTGCTGTACTCCGAGGCGGCCCGCACGATGAGGGCCGTCTTCTCGGCGTCCTGCGCCTCCTGCCAGGTGTCGATCGCTCCCTTGACCTGGAAGCCGCCCATGACGAGGCCGACGAGCACGGGTATGAGCAGGATCGCGTTCAGACGGGTGGGCACCCGCCAGTTGCGCGGCGACAGCTTGCTGGAACTGCCCGGGGCGGCCGCCGTCGGCGGCGGTGTCACGGGCACGTCCGCGGGCGACACCGCTGTGCGCGACGGCGGGGTGAAGTTGCCCCGCGTCTCCTGCTCCGCGGAGCTTTCCTTGCTGCGCCTCACTCGACCAACAACCTCTCGGCGTCGGCACCTACGTTGTGCCGGTGTTTCGTTCAGGGCCGTACTACTCGGGAGTTCATGAATTGCAGCACGTGAAGGGGGTCCGTTCCAAACAGTGGGAAGCGACCGCTTTCAGTGGTCCAGGCCTGACATAAAACGGGCATAAAGAGCGAGCCCCGCCAAATGGCGGGGCTCATGTGAGCGCAGTGACACCGATCGGATGCGTCGGGTGTCCGAGGCGCCCCAATTCTCTGTCGAAACGTTATGAACGCGGGGGCGGCCGTGTCGAAGGACACAGGTCCCCCCTCGCGGAGGCATATGACAAACGTACGGGCCCGTCCATCGTCCGACGGGCCGTCCGGTCCTGCGGCCCGCTACTTCAGACGGGCCATGAGGGCGTGCTCGACGAGGGTGATGAGCGCGCTCTTGGCGTCCGCGCGGTGGCGGGCGTCGGTGATGATGATCGGGGTGTCGGGGCCGATCTGGAGGGCTTCGCGGACTTCTTCGGGCTGGTAGGGCTGGTGTCCGTCGAAGCCGTTGAGGGCGATGACGAAGGGGAGGCCGCTGTTCTCGAAGTAGTCGACGGCGGGGAAGCAGTCGGCGAGGCGGCGGGTGTCGACGAGGACGACGGCGCCGATGGCGCCGCGGACCAGGTCGTCCCACATGAACCAGAAGCGGTCCTGGCCCGGGGTACCGAAGAGGTACAGGATCAGGTCCTGGTCCAGGGTGATGCGGCCGAAGTCCATGGCCACCGTGGTGGTGGTCTTGCCCCCGGTGTGGGTCAGGTCGTCGATCCCCGCCGAGGCGGAGGTCATGACGGCCTCGGTACGCAGCGGGTTGATCTCCGAGACGGCGCCGACGAACGTGGTCTTGCCCACGCCGAAGCCGCCCGCCACGACGATCTTCGCGCTGGTGGTCGACCGGCCGGCAGAGCCGGCGCCGCCGCTAGAGCTTGCGAAGTCCACTGAGCACCCTTTCGAGCAGTGTCACGTCCGGCGTGCCGCCGGTCTCTCCGTTGCCCGGCTGGTGGATCGCCACCATGCCGGCCTCTGCCAGGTCGGCGACGAGGATCCTGGCGACACCGAGCGGCATCGAAAGCAGCGCCGACACCTCGGCCACCGACTTGACCTCACGGCACAGGTGGCAGATGCGCTGGTGCTCCGGCAGCAGTGTGGCGAGGTGCGCCGGGTCGGCCGTGGTGCTGACCAGCGCCTCGATGGCGAGCTGGTAGCGCGGCCGGGTCCGGCCGCCGGTCATCGCGTAAGGACGCACCAGCGGCTGGTCGCCCTCGTATCCGTACTCGTCGACTGAGGCGCCGTACGGATCGTGAGAGGCGGGGGGCGGGGTCATGAATCCTCCGGGCGTGACAGCGAACTTCCGCCGTCTGATGGGGCCGGTGGGGGGCCGGATGGGGCGGCCGGACGATGAACATGTCGAGGGCGGTACGGAGGGGCGTACCGCCCTTTTGGTGTGACGGGTCTGCTAGTGGAGCAGGCTGCCCTGGAGCTCCGCGCGGAGATCCGGGGTGAGGACGCTGCCGGCCCGGTCGACCAGCAGCGCCATCTCGTAGCCCACGAGGCCGATGTCGCACTCGGGGTGGGCGAGCACGGCCAGCGAGGAGCCGTCGGAGACCTGCATGAGGAAGAGGAAGCCGCGCTCCATCTCCACCACGGTCTGCGCGACGGGGCCCCCCTCGAAGATCCGGGACGCACCCGCGGTCAGCGAGGTCAGTCCGGATGCGACCGCCGCGAGCTGGTCGGCGCGGTCGCGGGGGAATCCTTCGGACATGGCCAGCAGGAGTCCGTCGGCGGAGACCACCACTGTGTGGGACACCCCGGGGGTGTTGTCCACGAAGTTGGTGATCAACCAGTTCAGATTCTGCGCCGCCTGGCTCATCGCGTTCAACTAACGCTCCTGCTGATGGTTCGGACCGAGGTGGTGGTTACCCGTGGTCGAGTTACCGGCCTGTCGGCCCTGCTGGATGCCGCGGCGCAGATTGGTGAGCCTGCCGCGGACGTCGTCGGGTGCACGCGAGACCTGGGGGCCGGCCGTGTGCGCCTGCTCCTGTGCGGTCCCGGGTACGAGGTTGGCCTTCGGCACGCGCCGGGGAAGACCGGAGGTGGTGACGCCGCCGGCCGCGGGCTTGCGCACCCGCTCGGCCTGACGCACCAACTCGTCGTTGGGCGAGGTCCGCCAGGCGGCCCCGCCGTTCTGCCGGCCGTCACCGGCACCGGCCGGGCCTCCGGCCGGACGCTGTGCGGCCGGAGCCTGACCCTGCGGGGCGGCCGGGGCCTGACCCTGCTGCGCGGCCTGCTGCTGACCCTGCTCCTGGTGGAACCAGTTGGTCTCCAGCGTGTCGTACAGCGGGGTACGACCGTCGCCCGCACCGGCCGGCGGCAGCGCCTCCGGACGGCGGGGCTGCTGGAGCTGCGGCTGACGCGGCTGCTCGGCCTGCTCGTTCGCCGGACGCGGGGCACCGAAGTCGGCGCCGCCGGTCCGCTGCCGCGGGGCCGGAGCCTGCTGCTGGGCCTGCTGGGCCTGCTGGGCCTGCGGGACGTACGGCTGCTGGCCGAACTGCTGCTGCTGGCCGCCCTGGTAGCCCTGCTGCTGCTGTGCGTGCTGGGGCTGCTGGGGCGCCTGCTGCGGTGCGCCGAAGTCCGGGCGCGGGAACTGACCGGTGGAGCCGGGACCCTGCGCCGCACCGAAGTCGGGACGCGGGAACTGGCCCGTGGAGCCGGGACCCTGCGGCGCACCGAAGTCGGGGCGCGGGAACTGCGCCGTCGACGCCGGGTCCTGCACACCGCCCTGGTACGCCTGGATCTGCGGGGCCTGAGGCGCCTGCTGACCCTGCGGGGCCTGCTGCGGCGCGCCGAAGTCGGGACGCGGGAACTGGCCCGTGGAACCGGGACCCTGAGGGGCCGCCGGAGCCGCGTACCGGCCCGTCGTCTCCGGGTCCTCGTGACCGCGCGGGGCGTCCAGCGGGCTCATCTCCTGCTGCGGGCGCCGGACCGGCTGCTGCGCCGGGTCGTTGCCCCAGCTCGCGGCCTGCGGGCGCTGCGGCTGCGGGTTGCCGCCCGGCAGCTCGGCGCGCGGGGCGCCGTAGGCGGCGGCCTGCTCGCCCTGCGGAGCCTGCGGGGTCTGCTGTTGAGCACCCGGTCCGGCCTGTCGGCCGCCCTGGTTGCCCCACACGTCCGTACGGGACGGGATGGCGCTCGCGGCACCGCCGATGAGACCGCCCGCGCCGGGGGCCGGACGCAGCGGGTCCTGCTGCGGGGCCTGCGGAGCCTGGGGGACCTGCGGCAGCTGCCCGGTCTGGTCCAGCTGCGCGTGCTGCGGCTGCTGGGTACGGGACGGCTGGGGGCCACCCGTGAGCGGCGCGCCGTCACGGCCGGGCAGCGCGGCGCGCGGAGCGCCCGTACCGACCTGACCGCGGGCGGCACCGGCACCGAGCCGGCCGGCCGCCGACGAGGGCGCACCGCCGGGAGCACCGGGACCGCCGGGGCGTCCGCCGCCGGGGCCGCCGGCCGGGCCGGGGCCGCCGGGGAGCCTGCCGCCGGGAGCCGAGGCGCCCGGGGGCATCGCGCCCTGGCCGCCGCCCGGCTTGGGCATGGGCTTCCTGCCGCCCTGGGCGACGTCGACCGGAAGCATGACGAGCGCGGTGGTGCCGCCCGAGTCGGAGGGCCGCAGCTGGATCCGGATGCCGTGTCGCAGGGACAGGCGGCCGACCACGAAGAGACCCATGCGGCGGGAGACCGAGACGTCCACGGTGGGCGGCGATGCGAGCCGCTCGTTGATCGCGGCGAGGTCCTCGGGGGAGAGGCCGATGCCGGTGTCGTGGATCTCGACGAGTACGCGGCCGTCGGGCAGCGCGTGACCGGTGACGCGGACCTTGGTCTGCGGGGAGGAGAACGAGGTGGCGTTCTCCAGCAGCTCGGCGAGGAGGTGCACGAGGTCGTTGACGACCCGGCCGGCGACCTCGGTCGCCGGGACCGCGGCCAGCTCGATGCGCTCGTACTGCTCCACCTCGGAGGCGGCGGCGCGGAGCACGTCGACCAGCGGGACGGGGCGGGTCCAGCGTCGGCCCGGCTCCTCGCCGGCGAGGACGAGGAGGTTCTCGCCGTTCCGGCGCATACGGGTCGCGAGGTGGTCCAGCTTGAACAGCGAGGACAGCTGGTCCGGGTCGGCCTCGCGGGACTCCAGCTCGGAGATGAGCGAGAGCTGACGCTGGATGAGGCCCTGGGAGCGGCGCGAGAGGTTGGTGAACATCGCGTTGACGTTGCCCCGGAGGAGGGCCTGCTCGGCGGCGAGACGGACGGCCTCGCGGTGCACGTCGTCGAAGGCCGCGGCCACCTGGCCGATCTCGTCCCGGGAGTGCACACCGACGGACTCGACGGAGGTGTCGACGTCCTGCGGGTCCGACTCGGAGAGCTGCTTGACGAGCTCGGGCAGTCGGTCCTGGGCGACCTTGGTCGCGGTGTCCTGGAGCCGGCGCAGCGAGCGGATCATGGACCGGGCCACGATGAAGGCGCCGATGAGCGAGACACCGAGGACGAGGAGGATCAGGGCACCGTTGATGACGGCGTCGCGCTGGGCTTCCTGCCGCAGCTGACGCGCCATGGTCTCCATCTCACCGAGCAGGATGAGCTCGATGCGGTTCATGGCGGTGATCTTGGTGCCGTACTCGTCGGTGAAGTTCAGGTGACCGCGCGGAGTGCCGCCGGGCATCGCCTCGTCCGACTTCAGCACGCGCTCGGCGTACTTCTCGGCGGCGGTGATCGACGGGTCGCCGGTGTTGAGGACGGCGGTCAGCTCCTCGGCGTCGCCGCCGGTGTTCTCGTAGATCGCCCGGAAGGACTTGAGCTCGACGCCCTCGGAGTTGAAGGCGGCCTCGCCGTAGAGGCGGTCACCCTGCTGGATCTTGCCGCGGGTCTTGTCGCTCGGGGGGAGCGCGCCGGCGATGATCGCCTGCTGGATGGAGGCGTACTCCTTGGCGGACGAGAAGGCGGCGAGCGCCCGGGTCCGCTTGATCATCTCGGGGTTGCTGGTCGCCTGCGCCATGTCCTGGGACAGGCTGAGCAGCGAACGGATGAGACGGCTGTACGCCTCGACCGTCACCGAGTGGGAGACGCCCTTCTCGTAGGCGTTGCCACGGATCGTGTGGAGCCCGATGACCTGAGAGGCGATCTGGTTGACGTTCTGGCGGATGCTCCGCAGCGCGTCGTCGTTCTCGGCGTTCGGGATCTCGTTGGTGGCGTCGAGGAAGTCCTTGTACTCGCGGTCCGTCCGCTTGCGCGGGGTCGCGATCTGGTAGTCGCTGGTGGGCCTGCCGTTGGCCAGCGGGCCGGCGGAGAGGTCGCGCTCGGCCTGGAGGGCCTGGGCGAGACCGGTCGCCTCACGGGTCAGCTTGGTCAGCAGCTGCATGTGGTCGAGCTGCTCGATGTCCTTGAGCGACTCGCTGATGCGGATACCGCCCAGGGAGGTGGCCGCGACCACGGGCAGGGTCAGCAGGGCGACGAGACGCGTCGAGATGCGCCAGTTGCGCAGGGCTATTCGCGGCCCGACCTCGTTCTCGGACCTGGTCTTGGGCGTGGCTGGAGCCGCGGCGGACTCGGTCGGTGCGGCCTTGGCGCTCGTGCGCCTGCCCTCACCGCCGTCGCCGGTCGGTCCCTGACCCTGGTTGGGGGTGTGCGAGGCCGAGGGACCGCGGTCGGTCCCGGCACGCGGTTCCTGCTCCGCCGGAGCTTCGGCTCGGCCCTGACGGGCCTGGGGAGACCCCGAGCCATCCCTCTTGAAACGTCCCTGCACTAGCGTCGCAACCTCTGGACCAGGCGTCCTTCCGGGTGAACGGAGAGGACGGTGTCGGCGTCGTGGGGACGCAGGATGCGCCCCATGGTGGTCGTCGGTGACCGGCGCAGTTCCCCCTTCCCCGCCACTCGGAACCGGCGCTGCGTTGCGCCCCCTGCGCGCCGGCTTGAAACCCGCGACGGTGCGTGGAATTCCAGCACAGTGCCGGATCTCCAACAAGGGCCCCGTGTCGTGCGCGTAGGGGGATGACAACCCGTACTCGACGTGTCACCCCATGTAGAAGATGATCACGGAGGTTTCGGACTTTTCCCCTCCAATGTCTCCGCGTACCCGTGTGTCCCAGTCGCCATGATCAGGAGCGGAATAGAGCATTCAGTGCCGTAATGCCCGTTTCCGTGACGGCTCATGGCAGTCCGTAATGCCCGGAATGTGGAGTGATTGGTGAGCAAACTCACACGATGATCGATGTCTTAGCCATGCATTCGAAGGGAATCGCATGTTTAGCCTGACGCTTTACACGATGCTCGCGCGCCCGCAAGGGCGCCCCTCCCGGGACAGGGTCTGAACACCGCCATGAACGACACGAAGACCGCGACGCTCCACAAGACGGCCAACCCGCGCCGCTCCACCCTCGCCCACCTCGAGGACGCCGCGCAGCTCGGCCGGGCCTTCCTGCCGGAGTACGCCGCCGAACTCCCCGGGCAGACGGCCAACCCGCGCCGCACCGTCCTCATGACGGCCCCCGCCCCCTACGAGCCGGCCCCGTACGCCTCCGCCTCCCGCTGACACCGCCGACACCGCCGGTCGGCCGCCCCCTCGCCGCGTTAGCCTGGAGCGTCAGACTCCAGCCAGTACCAAGTGAGGGGCGACAGCACTCGTGCGCATCGCCAGATTCTCCATCGACGGCAATGTGGCCTTCGGCGCCGTCGAGGGCGAGGGAACCGTCGAGTCCGGCGGCCTCGTCCTCGACATCATCAAGGGCATCCCGTACACCGACTTCGAGCTCAGCGGCACCAAGGTCCCGCTCAGCAAGGTACGGCTCCTGCCGCCCGTGCTCCCCAACAAGGTCGTGGGCATCGGCCGCAACTACGCGGAGCACGCCGCCGAACTCGGCAACGAGGTCCCCGACGTACCCGTCGCCTTCTTCAAGCCCACCACCTCGGTGATCGGCTCCGGCGACGCCATCGAGTACCCCTCCTTCTCCAACGAGCTGCACCACGAGGCCGAGCTGGCCGTGGTCATCGGCCGCATGTGCCGTGAGGTGCCCCGCGAGCGCGTGAAGGACGTCATCTTCGGCTACACCTGCGCCAATGACGTCACCGCCCGCGACGCCCAGCAGCGCGAGAAGCAGTGGGCCCGCGCCAAGGGCTTCGACACCTCCTGCCCCCTGGGCCCCTGGGTGGAGACGGACCTCGACCCGAGCGACCTGACCATCCAGGCCACGGTCAACGGCGAACAGCGCCAGCTGGGTCGGACGAGCGACATGATCCGCTCCATCGAGGACCTGGTCGTCCACATCAGCGAGGCCATGACGCTGCTCCCGGGCGACGTCATCCTCACCGGTACCCCCGCCGGGGTCGGCCCCCTCAACGTCGGCGACGAGGTCGCCGTCACCATCGAAGGCATCGGCACTCTCACCAATAAGGTGATCAAGCGTGGCTAACGCGAACATCCGCGTCCGTTTCTGTCCCTCGCCGACCGGCAACCCCCACGTGGGCCTGGTCCGCACCGCTCTCTTCAACTGGGCCTTCGCCCGGCACAACGAGGGCACCATGGTCTTCCGCATCGAGGACACCGACGCGGCCCGCGACTCCGAGGAGTCGTACGACCAGCTGCTCGACTCGCTGCGCTGGCTCGGGCTCGACTGGGACGAGGGCCCGGAGATCGGCGGCCCGCACGCGCCGTACCGCCAGTCGCAGCGGATGGACATCTACAAGGACGTCGCCGAGAAGCTGCTCGCCGGTGGCTACGCGTACCCCTGCTACTGCACCACCGAGGAGCTCGACGAGCGCCGCGCCGCCGCCCGCGCCGCCGGCCGCCCCTCCGGCTACGACGGCCACTGCCGCGACCTCACCGCCGAGCAGAAGGCCGCGTACGAGGCCGAGGGCCGCGTGTCGATCGTCCGCTTCCGGATGCCCGACGAGCCGATCACCTTCACCGACCTGGTCCGCGGCGAGCTCACCTTCACCCCGGACAACGTCCCGGACTACGGCATCGTGCGCGCCAACGGCGCCCCGCTGTACACCCTGGTCAACCCGGTCGACGACGCCCTGATGGCGATCACCCACGTCCTGCGCGGCGAGGACCTGCTCTCCTCCACCCCGCGCCAGATCGCGCTCTACAAGGCGCTGATCGAGCTGGGCGTCGCCCAGGAGATCCCCGCCTTCGGCCACCTGCCGTACGTCATGGGCGAGGGCAACAAGAAGCTCTCCAAGCGCGACCCGGAGGCCTCCCTCAACCTCTACCGGGAGCGCGGCTTCCTCCCCGAGGGCCTCCTGAACTACCTCTCCCTGCTCGGCTGGTCCTTCTCCGCCGACCAGGACATCTTCACCATCCCCGAGATGGTGGCGAAGTTCGACATCGCCGACGTCAACGCCAACCCGGCGCGCTTCGACCTCAAGAAGGCCGAGTCGATCAACGCGGACCACATCCGCATGCTCGACGTGAAGGCCTTCGCCGAGGCCTGCGAGCCCTGGCTCAAGGCCCCGCACGCCAACTGGGCGCCCGAGGACTTCGACCGCGCCGCCTGGGAGGCCATCGCGCCGCACGCCCAGACCCGGATGACGGTCCTCTCGGAGATCACGGCCAACGTCGACTTCCTCTTCCTCCCCGAGCCGGTCTTCGACCAGCCCTCGTGGGACAAGGCGATGAAGGGCGAGCCGGCCGCGCTGCTCACGACCGCCCGCGAGAAGCTCGTGGACGCCGACTGGAGCGACCCCGAGTCCCTCAAGAACGCGGTCCTGGCCGCCGGCGAGGCCCACGGCCTCAAGCTCGGCAAGGCCCAGGCCCCCGTCCGTGTCGCCGTCACCGGCCGCACGGTCGGCCTGCCCCTCTTCGAGTCCCTGGAGATCCTGGGCAAGGAGAAGTCCCTGGCGCGCATCGACGCCGCGCTGGCGAAGCTCGCCGGCTGAGCCTCGTACGCCCGTCCCCGGGGGCGACGACCGGGAACCTCCGGTCGTCGCCCCCGAGGCGTTCCCGGGCCGGACGAAACCCCCGCGCGGGGCGGGGGAGCGGCGGTACGGTCGTGGCATGAGCATCCGCGCCGTCCTGTGGGACGTGGACGACACGATCTTCGATTACGAGGGCGCCGACCGCGCCGGCATGCGCGGGCACCTGACGGCCGAAGGTCTCCTCGACGGGTACGACTCCGTCGACCAGGCCCTGGAACGCTGGAAGGAGCTCACGGAGCTGCACTGGCGCCGCTTCGAGATCGAGGGCGGCGACTTCCAGGACCAGCGGCGGGCCCGCGTCCGGGACTTCCTCGGGGCGCCGGAGCTCACCGCCGCCGGGGCCGACGACTGGTTCGACCGGTACGTCGTCCACTACCAGGCCGCCTGGGAGCTCTTCCCCGACGCGCTGCCCGTCCTCGACCTGCTCGCGGACGACTACCGGCACGCGGTCCTCTCGAACTCCAGCATCCACGCCCAGGAGCCCAAGCTCCGCGCCCTGGGCGTGCGCGACCGCTTCGAGGCCGTTCTCTGCGCCGCCGAGCTCGGGGTCGCCAAGCCGGCGCCCGAGGCCTTCCACGCCGCCTGCACGGCCCTCGGCCTGGCCCCGGAGGAGATCGCGTACGTCGGGGACCAGCCCGACATCGACGCGCGGGGCGCGGGCGAGGCGGGGCTCCTGGGCATCTGGCTGGACCGCGCGGACACCGGCGGCAGGCCCGAGCTGCGACGGATCACGGACCTCGGCCAGCTCCCCGCCCTGCTCCGCGGGGATACCCGTTTTGGAGCACCGTCCACCTTCAGGTAATGTTCTTTCTGCGCCGAGGGGAACAAGCCGAAAGGCAAGAGCCCGGAAAGCGCAAGCCGAGCAAGGTTCTCCCTGGTGGGGACGTTGCCACGGTGGCCTATGGTGTAATTGGCAGCACGACGGTTTCTGGTTCCGTTAGTCTTGGTTCGAGTCCAGGTAGGCCAGCTCGCAGAGCTTAATCTGCAACTCGTGGATGGCATCCACAAAGCCCCCGTTGTGTAGCGGCCTAGCACGCCGCCCTCTCAAGGCGGTAGCGCCGGTTCGAATCCGGTCGGGGGTACAGATCCATCCCGTGGATCACTTGGGTAGCTCCCGGTGAATCCGCGGTGACATCACCCGGCGCATGCCGGGTGGGATCGCTAGGGCCCCCGTTGTGTAGCGGCCTAGCACGCCGCCCTCTCAAGGCGGTAGCGCCGGTTCGAATCCGGTCGGGGGTACGGTGTAACCACCATGGCCTATGGTGTAATTGGCAACACTACGGTTTCTGGTACCGTCATTCTTGGTTCGAGTCCAGGTAGGCCAGCTCGCAGAGCTCAATCTGCACCTGCGGATCTGATCCGCAAAGGCCCCCGTTGTGTAGCGGCCTAGCACGCCGCCCTCTCAAGGCGGTAGCGCCGGTTCGAATCCGGTCGGGGGTACAGAACGAAGAAGCCCTTCCCTTCGGGGGAGGGCTTCTTCGCTGTTCGGCATCGGCTGTCGCGCAGGAGGAGCACGTACAACTCCGGCCCACCGCTGCGGCGTTGAAGCGGTGGGCCGGGACGAACGGGAGGGGCGTCAGCCGTTGCGCCGGAGCGCCTCGGAGAGACGGGCGGCGGCGTCGATGACCGCCTGGGCGTGCATGCGGCCCGGGTGGCGCGTCAGACGCTCGATCGGACCCGAGACCGAGACGGCGGCCACGACGCGGTTCGAAGGGCCGCGTACGGGCGCGGAGACGGACGCGACGCCCGGCTCCCGCTCACCGATGGACTGGGCCCAGCCGCGGCGCCGTACGCCCGACAGGGCCGTCGCCGTGAAGCGGGCGCCCTGGAGGCCGCGGTGCAGCCGCTCGGGCTCCTCCCAGGCCATCAGGATCTGCGCGGAGGAGCCGGCCTTCATGGTCAGCGTCGAGCCGACCGGGACGGTGTCCCGCAGGCCCGACAGCCGCTCGGCCGCCGCCACGCAGATGCGCATGTCGCCCTGCCGGCGGTAGAGCTGCGCGCTCTCGCCGGTGACGTCGCGCAGATGCGTCAGCACGGGGCCGGCGGTCGCGAGCAGACGGTCCTCGCCGGCCGCGGCCGCGAGCTCCGAGAGGCGCGGTCCGAGAATGAACCGGCCCTGCATGTCACGCGCCACCATCCGGTGGTGTTCCAGTGCCACGGCGAGACGATGTGCCGTGGGTCGTGCGAGTCCCGTCGCCGCGACCAGTCCTGCGAGGGTGGCCGGACCGGACTCCAGGGCGCTCAGGACAAGGGCTGCCTTGTCGAGAACGCCTACGCCGCTAGAGTTGTCCATGCAACGATATTCGCGTCTCACTCTGTGAAACGCAAGTTCAATTTTCCGAGGACCTTGGCACTCTGGTGATGCGGCCGCACAACGGCCCGCGAAACGGGTCTCTAGTTGTGCCGACGCAGACGTCGGCCGGAGGGAAAGCGATGGGTAGGACACTCGCGGAGAAGGTCTGGGACGACCACGTCGTCCGGCGCGCCGAGGGCGAGCCCGACCTCCTCTTCATCGATCTGCACCTGCTGCACGAGGTGACCAGCCCCCAGGCCTTCGACGGCCTGCGCCAGAACGGCCGGCAGGTGCGGCGCCTCGACCTCACCATCGCCACCGAGGATCACAACACCCCGACCCTCGACATCGACAAGCCCATCGCGGACCCCGTCTCCCGCGCGCAGCTGGAGACCCTGCGGAAGAACTGCGCCGAGTTCGGCGTCCGGCTGCACCCGCTGGGCGACGTCGAGCAGGGCGTCGTCCACGTCGTCGGACCGCAGCTGGGCCTGACCCAGCCCGGCACCACCGTGGTCTGCGGCGACTCGCACACCTCCACGCACGGCGCCTTCGGCGCGCTGGCGTTCGGCATCGGCACCAGCCAGGTCGAGCACGTGCTCGCCACCCAGACGCTGCCGCTGGCCCGCCCGAAGACCATGGCCATCACGGTCGACGGCGACCTGCCCGAGGACGTCACCGCCAAGGACCTGATCCTCGCGATCATCGCGAAGATCGGCACCGGCGGCGGCCAGGGCTACATCCTGGAGTACCGCGGCTCCGCCATCGAGAAGCTCTCGATGGAGGCCCGGATGACCATCTGCAACATGTCGATCGAGGCCGGCGCCCGCGCGGGCATGATCGCCCCCGACGAGACCACCTTCGCCTACCTGGAGGGCCGCGCCCACGCCCCCGAGGGCGAGGACTGGGACGCCGCCGTCGCGTACTGGAAGACGCTGAAGTCCGACGAGGACGCCGTCTTCGACGCCGAGGTCGTCATCGACGCCGCCTCCCTGGCGCCGTTCGTCACCTGGGGCACCAACCCCGGCCAGGGCGCGCCGCTTTCGGCGAACGTCCCCGACCCGGCTTCGTACGAAGACGCTTCGGAGCGCCTCGCCGCCGAAAAGGCCCTGGAGTACATGGGGTTGACCGCCGGCCAGCCGCTGCGCGACATCAAGGTCGACACCGTCTTCGTAGGCTCCTGCACCAACGGCCGCATCGAGGACCTGCGCAACGCCGCCTCCCTCCTGGAGGGCCGCCAGGTCGCCGACGGCGTCCGCATGCTGGTCGTCCCCGGCTCCGTCCGGGTCGCCCTGCAGGCCGTCGAAGAGGGCCTGGACAAGGTCTTCAAGGAGGCCGGCGCCGAATGGCGGCACGCGGGCTGTTCGATGTGTCTGGGCATGAACCCCGACCAACTGGCTCCCGGTGAGCGCTCCGCGTCCACCTCCAACCGCAACTTCGAGGGCCGGCAGGGCAAGGGCGGCCGGACCCACCTGGTCTCGCCCCAGGTCGCCGCCGCCACCGCCGTCCTGGGCCATCTGGCCTCCCCGGCCGATCTGTCCGACGTCGCCACCACCGCGGGGGTCTGAGGAACCATGGAAGCTTTCACCACGCACACCGGCCGGGCCGTCCCGCTGCGCCGCAGCAACGTCGACACCGACCAGATCATTCCGGCGCACTGGCTCAAGAAGGTCACCCGCGACGGCTTCGAGGACGGGCTCTTCGAGGCCTGGCGCAAGGACCCCGAGTTCATCCTCAACCGCCCGGAGCGGCAGGGTGCCTCGGTCCTGGTCGCCGGCCCCGACTTCGGCACCGGCTCCTCCCGTGAGCACGCCGTCTGGGCGCTCCAGAACTACGGCTTCCAGACGGTCATCTCCGCCCGGTTCGCCGACATCTTCCGCGGCAACTCGCTGAAGAACGGCCTGCTGACCGTCGTCCTGCCGCAGGAGACGGTGGACGCGCTCTGGGAGCTGATCGAGGCCGACCCGACCGCCGAGATCACCGTCGACCTGGAGCAGCGCAAGGTCCTGGCCGCCGGGATCGACGCGGACTTCGAGCTCGACGAGAACGCCCGCTGGCGTCTCCTGAACGGACTCGACGACATCAGCCTCACCCTTCAGAACGAAGCCGACATCGCGACCTACGAGGCGGCACGACCGGCCTTCAAGCCCCGTACAATTACGGTCTGAGCAGCGCTTTTCCAAGACTGCGCCCCCCACCGCCAGGTGGGGGGCGCAGTCGCTTGTTGGGACCCTGTCGGGCGACAACTCGCCCTAGATGGCACAATCGGTGCATGGAACGCGACAGCCAACTCGAGCTCTACGAGTCAGTCGCCGCCCGATTGAAGGAAGCGCACACAAGAGTGCGCTCACTGCAAGTCCCGGAGGGCGTAAGGATGGCGCTGTCCCGGAAGCTGCTGGTCGTGACGGCCGCGGCGAAGCACGATCTCAAGGACGCGGCAGCGCGTCTGGACCGGTTGATGAAGGACCTCGACGAGGGCCGATTCCCAGAGGACGACTGACACCAGGAACTCCGCAGCGGGTCTTTTGCGTTGCGGCACTAGGGTGATTAGCCCGTTTCGTGTTTGATTTGCGGTATATACATGCCTAACGTGCGAAAAAGCTTGAACACTTTCGTTCTGGCAATGTCTCCGAAGGGGAAGACGTGAACAAGGCGCAGCTCGTAGAAGCGATTGCCGACAAGATGGGCGGTCGCCAGCAGGCCGCCGAAGCCGTCGACCACGTGCTCGACGCCATCGTGCGTGCCGTGGTCGGGGGCGACCGGGTCTCGGTGACGGGCTTCGGCTCGTTCGAGAAGGTCGACCGTCCGGCCCGCTACGCCCGCAACCCCCAGACGGGCGAGCGCGTGCGGGTCAAGAAGACCTCGGTCCCGCGCTTCCGTGCGGGTCAGGGCTTCAAGGACCTGGTCAGCGGCTCGAAGAAGCTCCCCAAGGGCGGCGAGGTCTCCGTCAAGAAGGCCCCCAAGGGCAGCCTCACCGGTGGCGCCTCCGCGACCGTGAAGAAGGCCGCGGCCAAGAAGGCCACCACCGCCAAGAAGGCCGCCGCGAAGAAGGCGACCCCGGCGAAGAAGGCCACGACGGCCGCCGCGAAGAAGGCGACCCCGGCCAAGAAGACCACCACCGCGGCGGCGAAGAAGACCACCGTCGCGGCGAAGAAGGCCTCGACGGCGGCGAAGAAGACCACGACCGCCGCCGCGAAGAAGACCACCACGACGGCGGCGAAGAAGGCCGTCAAGGCCACGGCCAAGAAGACCGCGCCGGCCGCGAAGAAGGCCACGGCGACGAAGGCGCCCGCGAAGAAGACCACGGCGCGCAAGACGACCGCCAAGAAGGCCGCCGCCAAGAAGTAGGACGAGCGGTACCACCCGCCGGGCCGGGCTCCCCACCCAGGAGCCCGGCCCGCGGCGCGTTCGCGTCGCGGAGGGCTCGAAGGGCGCGGAGTGCTCGAACCGCTCGACGTGCTCGAACGGCTCGACGTGCTCGAAAGGATCAGGCGGGGATCAGAAGGTCTGGAGCGTCACCAGGGTGATCCGCAGGCCGGCCCCGGACGTCCCCGGCTCCGGCTCGATCCGCACCCGCTGGCCCGGCCGCAGCAGCCGCAGCCCGCCCGCGTCGAAGGCCTCCGCCCCGAAGTCCACCGGGGTGCCGTCGTCGAGCAGCACACTTCCGCTGCGGGTCTCGGAGTCGTACGTGAACGCGGTCGCCTGCATGGACCGCAGCCTATCCGGCCGCCGGCACCCACCGGGCGGCCGTCCGCGGGCCGAGCCCCAGAGCCATGGCCTCCGCCAGATCC
This sequence comes from Streptomyces sp. NPDC056169, assembly GCF_042268445.1. NCBI lineage: Bacteria > Bacillati > Actinomycetota > Actinomycetes > Kitasatosporales > Streptomycetaceae > Streptomyces > Streptomyces sp. NPDC056169. Next base: position 19,854 of record NZ_JBHJUO010000021.1, read on the forward strand.
TCGCCGGTGTCCACGTCCCGGCGTACGGAATCCACCCCGGTCAGCCGGATTTCCACCGCGCCCGACGACAAATGGCGCAGCCTCGACGGCCCCCCGAATGCCGGTTCCAATTCCACCCCCGGACCCGCCGAGAGGAATGTCGTACCTATTTCGGCGGCATCCGCGAGAAATGCCCTCGGAAATTTTCGGGCGGTGTCCAGGACCCGGGCCAGCTCCGTGGTCCGCAGCGCGGGCAGATCGGCGTTGAGCGCCGCCACGCGCGCGTGCGGCAGCCGCTCCCGTATCGAAGCGACCCCGTGCGCCAGCGCCGCGTTGAGTCCCGCCGCCGGGAGGTCCGGCACGATCCGCGCCCCCAGGGCCGCGAGCGCGGTCCCGGCCGTCGGGTCGTCCGTGACGACCACCACATCCCGTACGCGCGGACAGTTCAGCACGGCACCGACGGTGTCCTCGGCGAACGCGAGGGCGAGCCGGGGGCGCAGCAGGGCTCCCGTGGCCGCGGCCAGTCTGCTCTTCGCCAGGGCAAGGGGTTTCAGGGGTACGACCAGGTACCAGCCGTCTTCCGCGTCGCTGTTCACCGGGCCCATTCTGTCCCGCCCGCGCGGTCCGGTGGGGGCCTCGGGGCGTACCGTGTCCTCGACAGACCCGGAGCATGGGGCGACACTTGACCCCCTGCCAGCCAGTCCCGGAGAAAGGTGTCCGAGTGCCCCGCCGCAGAATCGGCTTCTGGTACCGCCTCGCGGCGGTCATCGCCAAACCCCCCCTGGTGGTTCTGTTCAAGCGGGACTGGCGCGGTATGGAGCACATTCCGGCCGACGGCGGATTCATCACCGTGGTCAACCACAACTCGTACCTGGACCCGCTGTCCTACGCGCACTACCAGTACAACACCGGTCGTGTGCCGCGCCTCCTCGCCAAGGCGGGCCTCTTCAAGAGCCCCTTCGTCGGCATGATGCTGCGCAACACCGGACAGATCCCCGTCTACCGCGAGACCACCAACGCGCTGGACGCCTTCCGGGCCGCCGTCGACGCCATCGAGCGCGGCGAGTGCGTCGCCTTCTACCCCGAGGGCACCCTGACCCGGGACCCCGACATGTGGCCCATGGCGGGCAAGACCGGCGCCGCCCGCGTCGCGCTCCTCACCAAGGTCCCGGTCATCCCGGTGGCCCAGTGGGGCGCCAACCTCGCGATGCCGCCGTACGCCAAGGACAAGAAGCTCAGCCTCTTCCCCCGCAAGACGCTGACCGTGCAGGCCGGCCCGCCGGTCGACCTGTCCCGCTTCGACGGCCTGGAGCCGACGCCCGAGGTGCTCCGCGAGGTCACCGAGGTCATCATGGCCGCGGTCACCGCCCTCCTGGAGGAGATCCGCGGCGAGAAGGCGCCCGCCGAACCGTACGACCACCGCAAGGCCCGCCTGGAACAGCGTCGCAAGGCCGCCGAGGCCGCCGAGGAGAGCACCAAGTGACCAAGGCAGCCGTCTTCGGCAACGGATCCTGGGGCACCGCCTTCGCCATGGTGCTCGCCGACGCGGGCTGCGAGGTGAGCCTCTGGGGCCGCCGCGCGGAGCTCGCGAAGGAGATCAACGCCACCCGGGTCAACCCCGACTACCTCCCGGGCATCGAACTCCCGCGGGCGATCACGGCCACCGCGGACCCGGCCGAGGCCGCCCACGACGCCGACTTCACCGTCCTCGTCGTCCCCTCGCAGACCCTCCGCGGCAACCTCGCCGCCTGGAAGCCGCTGCTCGCCCCCGGCACCGTCCTCGTCTCCCTCATGAAGGGCGTCGAACTCGGCACCGCCGAGCGGATGAGCGAGGTCGTCATGGAGGTCGCGGACGTGCCCGCCGAGCGCGTGGCCGTCCTCACCGGACCCAACCTGGCCCTGGAGATCGCCGCCCGGCAGCCCGCCGCCGCCGTCGTCGCCTGCGTCGACGAGTCGGTCGCGCAGCGGTTCCAGTCGGCCTGCATGACCCCGTACTTCCGCCCGTACACGCACACCGACGTCGTCGGCTGCGAGCTCGGCGGCGCGGTGAAGAACGTCATCGGGCTCGCCGTCGGCATCGCCAACGGCATGGGACTCGGCGACAACTCGAAGGCCACGCTCATCACCCGCGGCCTCGCCGAGACCACCCGCCTCGGCCTCGCCATGGGCGCCGACCCGCTCACCTTCTCCGGCCTCGCGGGCCTCGGCGACCTGGTCGCCACCTGCTCGTCGCCGCTCTCCCGGAACAACACCTTCGGCACCAACCTGGGCCGCGGGATGACCCTCCAGGAGACCATCGCGGCCACCAAGCAGACCGCCGAGGGCGTCAAGTCCTGCGAGTCCGTGCTCGATCTGGCCCGCCGCCACGGTGTCGACATGCCGATCACCGAGACGGTCGTCTCGATCGTCCACGAGGGCAAGCCGCCGGTCGTCGCCCTCAAGGAGCTGATGTCCCGCAGCGCGAAGTCCGAGCGCCGCTGACGTTCGCGACACGGACACGCGCCGTACGCGCGACGGACGCATGACGGACGCCTGACGCACGCGTCGGGCGCGGCGGCACGGCCACTGCTCCGGACGCGCGCGGGGGGAGCGGGGCGCTCAGCTGTTCGGGAGCCGCAAGGTACGCTCATCGCGATATGAGCGAGAACACCCAGAGCCCCCGCAAGCCGCGCGTGGCCGTCGTCTTCGGCGGTCGCAGCTCCGAGCACGCCATCTCCGTCGTCACGGCGGGCGCCGTCCTGAGCGCCATCGACCGGGACAAGTACGACGTGCTGCCCATCGGCATCACGACGGACGGGCGCTGGGCGCTCACCGCCGACGCCCCCGAGCGCATGGCCATCGCCGACCGCGCCCTGCCGAACGTCACCGACCTGGCCGAGTCCCAGGAGGGCGGTGTCGTCCTCTCCGTCGACCCCGCCAACCGCGAGGTCGTCCTCACCGAGCCCGGCGCCGTGCCGAAGGCCCTCGGCGAGGTCGACGTGGTCTTCCCCATGCTGCACGGCCCGTACGGCGAGGACGGCACCCTCCAGGGCCTCCTGGAGCTCTCCGGCGTCCCCTACGTCGGCGCGGGCGTCCTCGCCTCCGCCGTCGGCCAGGACAAGGAGTACATGAAGCGCGTCTTCGTCTCCTTCGGCCTCCCGGTCGGCCCGTACGAGGTCATCCGGCCGCGCGAGTGGGACCAGAACCCGGCCGCCGCCCGCAAGAAGATCGTCGAGTTCGCCGCCGACCACGGCTGGCCGCTCTTCGTGAAGCCGGCCCGCGGCGGCTCGTCCATGGGCATCACCAAGGTCGACGACCTCTCCGGCCTGGACGAGGCCATCGAGGAGGCCCGCCGCCACGACCCCAAGATCCTCGTCGAGTCGCTCCTGCGCGGCCGCGAGATCGAGTGCGGCGTCCTGGAGTTCGAGGACGGCCCGCGCGCCAGCGTGCCGGCCGAGATCCCGCCCGTCACCGACCACGACTTCTACGACTTCGAGGCCAAGTACATCGACTCGGCCTCCGGCATCGTGCCCGCGCCGATCGGCGACGAGGCCACCGCCGAGATCCAGCGCCTGGCCGTCGCCGCGTACGAGGCGGTCTCCTGCGAGGGCCTGGTCCGCGCCGACTTCTTCCTCACGGAGGACGGCGACTTCGTCATCAACGAGATCAACACGATGCCCGGCTTCACGCCCATCTCCATGTACCCGCGCATGTGGCAGGAGAGCGGCGTCGGCTACCCCGAGCTCGTCGACCGGCTGATCCAGGCCGCGCTGACCCGCTCCACGGGCCTGCGCTAGCCGGACCTGACGGTGCGATCCGGAGTGCGCCTAGACGCACTCCGGATCGATGCCGCAGGGGATCGTCCTCGCCACGGAGGCCGCGAGGTCCGCGAGGGGCGTCGCGTCGTGCGCGTACCGCTCGTCGAGCGTCACCTCGACGTACGTCTTCCGGTACACCGAGGTGAAACGGGGCCCGCTGCCCTCCGGGCGCTCCAGCATCCAGTTCACGCCGTTCGCCTCGACGGCCTGAGAGTTCGGATCGCTCATCTTTTCGGGCCGGGGGACCCCGCAGCGCAGTACGATCGCACCGTCACCCCACCCGGCGGTCAGCTCGGAGTCCGGCTCCGGATCACTCCGCTCGAGATCCGCCACGGTGTCCGGCAGCTCCTTCTCCAGAGCCTGGCAGAGGGCCGCCTCCGCCGCCGTCGGGCGGGGAACCGCCACGGACGCCCCGGCGTCCGTCCAGGAGCAGCCGGTGGCGGCCAGCAGGAGGACGGCTGCCGTGACGGCGGCGGGCAGGCCGAAGGGCCGGTGGGATGACATCACCGGCCAAGCGTAGACGGGGGCTACAGATGAACGACCGGGCAGGTGAGGGTACGCGTGATGCCGTCCACTTGCTGGACCTTGGCGACCACCATGCGGCCCAACTCGTCGACGGTGTCCGCCTGTGCGCGCACGATCACGTCGTAGGGACCGGTCACGTCTTCGGCCTGGAGCACCCCCGGGATCTTGGAGATGGTGTCGGCGACGGTCGACGCCTTGCCCACCTCGGTCTGGATGAGGATGTACGCCTGAACCACGGAACCTCCAGGGCGACCACGAGGATCTTGTGGGAGAAAGGGACGCCACGGTACCGCGTCACCGCGGGCCACGGGGAGACCCGCGCGCCCGGGGGCACTCGCGTGGTGGCCTACGCACGACAGAAGTTGACGGTCTACTTGACGGTACCCAGCACGGTGACGGCCCGCGACCCGCGGCGCGCCCAGACGCGCCCCCGCCCGCCGGCCGGCACGAAGACACGAGGTGAGGCGCGGTGAAGGGCACAGTCGGAGAGCTGGGCGAGTTCGGGCTCATCAGAGAGCTCACGTCCCGGCTCACCTCCACCCCGGCGGTACGGATCGGGCCCGGCGACGACGCCGCGGTCGTCTCCGCACCCGACCGGCGCGTGGTGGCCAGCACGGACATCCTCCTCGAAGGACGTCACTTCCGCCGCGACTGGTCGACGGCGTACGACGTCGGCCGCAAGGCCGCCGCGCAGAACCTCGCCGACATCGCCGCCATGGGCGCGGTCCCCACCGCGCTCCTCCTCGGCCTCGTCGTCCCCGCCGAGCTGCCCGTCACCTGGCCCACCGAACTGATGGACGGGCTCCGCGACGAATGTCAGGTCGCGGGCGCCGCCGTCGTCGGCGGCGACGTCGTCCGCGGCGACACCATCACCATCGCCATCACCGCCCTCGGCGACCTCCGCAACCACGACCCGGTGACCCGGGGCGGGGCCCAGCCCGGCGACGTCGTCGCCTACACCGGCTGGCTCGGCTGGTCCGCCGCCGGGTACGCGGTCCTCTCCCGCGGCTTCCGCTCGCCCCGCGCCTTCGTCGAGGCCCACCGCAGGCCCGAGCCGCCGTACCACGCGGGCCCCGCCGCCGCCGGACTCGGCGCCACCGCCATGTGCGACGTCAGCGACGGCCTCATCGCCGACCTCGGCCACATCGCCGAGGCCAGCAAGGTCCGCATCGACCTGCGCTCCGGGCTCATCGACATCCCCACGCAGATGAACGACATCGGCCAGGCCGTCGGCGTCGACCCCATGCAGTGGGTGCTCACCGGGGGAGAGGACCACGCCATCGTGGCCACCTTCCCGCCGGACGTGAAGCTCCCCGCCCGCTGGAAGGTCATCGGCGAGGTCCTGAACCCCTCGGCGCTGCCGCAGGTCACCGTGGACGGCGCCCCCTGGCACAGCGCGGGCGGCTGGGACCACTTCGGGGAGACGGAGTGACCGCTCGGCCCCCGCTGGTGCTCACCGTCGCCGGATCCGACTCCGGCGGCGGCGCCGGCATCCAGGCCGACCTGAAGACCATGCTCGCGCTCGGCGTCCACGGCATGAGCGTGCTCACCGCCGTCACCGCCCAGAACTCGCGGGGAGTCCAGGGCGCGTGGGAGCTGCCAGAGGAGGCCGTACGGGCCCAGTACCGGGCCGTCGTCGACGACATCGGCGTCCAGGCCGTGAAGACGGGCATGCTGGCCTCCGCCCGGCTCGTCGAGACGGTCGCCGAACTGCTCGCCGGGACCGAGGCCCCGGTGGTCGTGGACCCCGTCGGCGTCTCCAAGCACGGGGACTCGCTGCTCGCGGCCTCGGCCCTCGCCTCCGTACGGACGAAGCTGCTGCCGGTCGCGACCGTCGCCACGCCCAACCTGGACGAGGTGGCGCAGCTCACAGGCGTCCACGTCGTGTACGAGAGCGACATGCGGGTGGCGGCCGAGGCGATCCTGTCGTACGGGGCGGACTGGGCCCTGATCAAGGGCGGGCACCTGCCCACCGGCCAGGAGGCCGTGGACCTGCTCACGGACGGCACGGAGGAGCACTGGCTGCGCGCGCCCCGGCACGACAACCGGCACACGCACGGCACGGGCTGCACGCTCGCCTCGGCGGTGGCCTCGGGGCTCGCCAAGGGCCTGGCGGTGCCGGAGGCGGTACACCGGGCCAAGGAGTACGTGACCGGGGCCATCGCCGCCGGATTCGCCCTGGGCTCGGGCATCGGCCCGGTCGACCACGGCTGGCGGTTCAGGGCCTGAGACGCCCGGGGGCCCGGCCGTTTCCGGGCATGGCAAAAGGCCGGTTCACCTAGGTGAACCGGCCTTTCAAGGCAACCGCAGGGGCTGCGCTACGACAGAACTCGCGTCGCAATTAGCGCGAGACCTTGCCGGCCTTGATGCACGAGGTGCAGGCGTTGAGCCGCTTCGGCGTCCGACCGACCACGGCACGCACGCGCTGGATGTTCGGGTTCCAGCGACGGGACGTACGGCGGTGCGAGTGCGAAATGCTGTTGCCGAAGCCCGGCCCCTTGCCGCAGACGTCGCAGTTGGCAGCCACGGGTCACTCCAAAGACTTCAGAATTACAGTGAAATCCGGCGCACCGGAATCAGGAGTCTGAAGTGGCTTGCCGGAGGATGGCCCGGAGGAACCGGGCAACCGAAGCAGCATACAACGCCTGCTTCGGTGGAACGAAACTACCATGGTCTCCGCCGACCTCGCCCCCGGCCCAGGTCACGAGCAGGACACCCCGGGTCTACCCTGCGGTGAGCTCACCGCCGAAGGAGGCCCCCTGTTGTCGCGAGCCCTTCAGCCTTCAGAGGAGCTCGTCGAGCTCGACGCCGAAGCGCTCCGGACCTGGTCCGGGCGGGTGCTCGACGCCCTCGGGCGGGAGCGCCGGGAGATCGACGCGATCAACGTCTACCCGGTCGCGGACGGGGACACCGGCACCAACCTGTACCTGACGGCGGAAGCCGCCCACCAGGCCGTCGAAGCCGTCTTCGCCGCCGCCGAACCCGACGCCGCCGAGACCGTACGGGCCATGGCCCACGGGGCCCTGCTCGGGGCCCGAGGGAACTCCGGGACCATCCTCGCCCAGCTGCTGCGCGGCATGGCGGCCGTCCTCGCCGAGGGACGTGACGGTGATCACCTCGCCCGCGCCCTCGCGGAGGCCGCCGACGCCGCCCGCCGGGCCGTCGCCCACCCCGTCGAGGGCACGATCCTCACCGTCGCCTCCGCCGCCGCGGAGGCCTGCGCCGGGGGCGGCCGACTCGTGGACGTGGCGGGAAACGCCTACGACGGGGCCAGGACCGCCCTGGCGACCACCACGGCCCAGCTGGACGTCCTCACCCGCGCCGGGGTCGTGGACGCCGGCGGACAGGGCCTGGTGACCGTCCTCGGGGCACTCGTCGAGACCGTGACCGGCCGGGCACCGCTCCGCCCGGAGACACCGGCCCACGGCGTCGTCGCGCCCGCCGCGCCCCTCGCACCCGAGGACTGCGGCACCGAGGACGGCCCCGCGTACGAGGTGATCTACCTCCTGGAGGCCGAGGACGCGGCCGTGGACCTGCTGAGGTCCCGCCTCGACGCGCTGGGGGAGTCCCTGGTCGTCGTCGGCGGCGACGGGCTCTGGAACGTCCACGTGCACGTCGACGACGCCGGAGCCGCCGTCGAGGCCGGCATCGAGGCCGGACGGCCCCACCGGATCCGCGTCACCCACTTCGCGAGCAGCCCGGCAGGACCGGACGCCCGCGGAGCGCGGGCCCAGCGCGCGGTGGTCGCCGTCGTCCCCGGCGAGGGCCTGGCCGGCCTCTGCGCCGAGGCGGGCGCCACCACCGTCCGGACCCGGCCCGGCGAACAGCCCGCGGGGGACGAACTCCTCGACGCGATCCGGCGGGCGCACGCCCGCGAGGTCGTCCTGCTGCCCAACGACACCGAACTGCGCCAGACGGCCGCGGCCGCCGCCGAACGCGCCAGGGCCGAGGGCATCCGCGTCGCCCTCATCCCGACCCGGGCCGCCGTCCAGGGCATCGCCGCCCTCGCCGTCCACGAACCGGACCGCCGCTTCGACGAGGACGTCGTCGCCATGACGGCCGCCGCCGGCGCCACCCGCTACGCCGAACTCGCCGTCGCCGAGCGCCAGTCCTTCACCTCGGCCGGCGTCTGCCAGGCCGGCGACGTCCTCGGCCTCATCGAGGGCGACGTCGCCGTCATCGGCGAGGACCTCACCGAGACGGCCCGCACGGTCCTCGACCGCATGCTCTCCGCGGGCGGCGAACTCGTCACCCTGATCGTCGCCGACGACACCCCGCCCGACCTGGCCACCGCCCTCGAACGCCACGTCCGCCGCGGCTATCTGGCCGTCGACACGACCACGTACCACGCGGGCGCGGGAGCCCCTCCGCTGCTCATCGGAGTGGAATGACCCGAGGGGAACACCCCGACTGTCGGTCCCGTGGTGTGCAATGGAACGCGTGCCCGCGCTCGACGAACCACTCAAGAAGTCCCTCGGCCCCGCCACCGCCAAGGTCATGGCCGAGGCACTCGACCTGCACACGGTCGGTGACCTGCTCCACCACTACCCCCGGCGGTACGCCGAGCGGGGCGAGCTGACGACGCTCGCCGACCTCCCGCTCGACGAGCACGTCACGGTCGTCGCGCAGGTCGCGGACGCCCGCGTGCTGACCTTCAACGGCTCCAAGGGACGCGGCCAGCGCCTCGAAGTGACCATCACGGACGGCAGCGGCCGCCTCCAACTGGTCTTCTTCGGCAAGGGCGTGCACAAGCCGCACAAGGACCTGCTGCCCGGCACCCGCGCGATGTTCTCCGGCAAGGCCTCGCTCTTCAACCGCCGCCTCCAGCTCGCCCACCCCGCGTACGAGCTCCTCCGCGACGGCGGCGACGAGACCGACGGGACCGCCGCGAGCGCCGACAACGTGGCCGGCTGGGCCGGGGCCCTCATCCCGATCTACCCGGCCACCACCAAACTGGAGTCCTGGAAGATCGCCAAGGCCGTCGACGCCGTCCTGCCGCACGCCGAGGACGCCGTCGACCCCCTGCCGCCCGCCCTGCGCGAGGGCCGCGGCCTCCCCGAGCTGCCCGACGCCCTGCGGAAGATCCACCGCCCCCGTACCAAGGCGGACATCGCCGACGCCCGCGACCGGCTCAAGTGGGACGAGGCCTTCGTCCTCCAGGTCGCCCTCGCCCGCCGCCGGCACGCCGACACCCAACTCCCCGCCGTCGCCCGGCGCCCCGTCCCCGGCGCCATCCTCGACGCCTTCGACGCCAAGCTCCCCTTCACCCTCACCGACGGCCAGCAGAAGGTCTCCCGCGAGATCTTCGACGACCTCGCGACCGAACACCCCATGCACCGCCTCCTCCAGGGCGAGGTCGGATCCGGGAAGACCATGGTCGCCCTGCGCGCCATGCTCGCCGTCGTCGACGCCGGGGGACAGGCCGCGATGCTCGCGCCCACCGAGGTCCTCGCCCAGCAGCACCACCGCTCCGTCACCGAGATGATGGGCGAGCTCGCCCAGGGCGGGATGCTCGGCGGCGCCGAGCGCGCCACCAAGGTCGTCCTGCTCACCGGCTCCATGGGCACCGCGGCCCGCCGGCAGGCCCTGCTCGACCTCGTCACCGGCGAGGCCGGGATCGTCATCGGCACGCACGCGCTGATCGAGGACAAGGTCCGGTTCCACGACCTCGGCCTGGTCGTCGTCGACGAACAGCACCGCTTCGGCGTCGAGCAGCGCGACGCCCTGCGCGGCAAGGGCAAGCAACCGCCCCACCTGCTCGTCATGACCGCCACCCCCATCCCGCGCACCGTCGCCATGACCGTCTTCGGCGACCTGGAGACCTCCGTCCTCGACCAGCTGCCCGCCGGCCGCTCCCCGATCGCCACCCACGTCGTCCCCGCCGCCGACAAGCCGCACTTCCTCGCGCGCGCCTGGGAGCGGGTGCGCGAGGAGGTGGAGAACGGCCACCAGGCGTACGTCGTCTGCCCCCGCATCGGCGACGAGGAGGACCAGAAGAAGAAGTCCAAGGCGTCCCCCGAGGACGAGGCCGAGAAGCGCCCGCCGCTCGCCGTCGTCGAGGTCGCGGAGAAGCTCCGTACGGGCCCCCTCACGGGCCTGCGGATCGCCGTCCTGCACGGGCGCATGCACCCCGACGACAAGGACGACGTCATGCGCCGCTTCGCCGCCGGCGAGCTCGACGTCCTCGTCGCCACCACCGTCATCGAGGTCGGCGTCAACGTCCCCAACGCCACCGCCATGGTGATCATGGACGGCGACCGCTTCGGCGTCTCCCAGCTCCACCAGCTCCGCGGCCGCGTCGGACGAGGATCAGCCCCCGGCCTCTGCCTCCTCGTCACCGAGATGCCCGAGGCCAGCCCCGCCCGGCAGCGCCTCGGCGCCGTCGCCGCCACCCTCGACGGCTTCGAGCTCTCCCGCATCGACCTCGAACAGCGCCGCGAGGGCGACGTCCTCGGCCAGGCCCAGTCCGGCGTCCGCTCCTCCCTGAAGGTGCTCACCGTCATCGACGACGAGGAGGTCATCGCCGCCGCCCGCGAGGAGGCCACCACCCTCGTCCTCGCCGACCCGGACCTCACCGCCCACCCGGGACTGCGCACCGCCCTCGAAGCCCTGCTCGACAAGGACCGGGAGGAGTACCTGGAGAAGGGCTGACCGCAGCCACGCGCCGACCGCCATAAGCTGATGCGTACGCACTGGCTCATGGAGAACGAGGACACCGATGACCCGCGTGATCGCCGGCACCGCCGGCGGACGCCGACTGGCCGTGCCCCCCGGCACCGGCACCCGCCCCACCTCCGACCGGGCGCGCGAAGGCCTCTTCTCCACCTGGGAGGCGTTCCTCGGCACCCTCGACGGGACCCGGGTCGCCGACCTGTACGCGGGCTCCGGCGCCGTCGGACTCGAAGCGCTCTCCCGGGGAGCGGTCCACGCGCTCCTCGTCGAGGCGGAACCCCGCGCCGCGAAGACGATCCGCGACAACATCCGGACGCTCGGCCTGCCCGGCGCCGAGCTCCGGACCGGCAAGGCGGAGCAGATCGTGACGGGACCGGCCCCCGCCGAGCCGTTCGACCTGGTCTTCCTCGACCCGCCGTACGCCGTCGCGGACGACGATCTTCGGGAGATCCTCCTCACACTCCGCTCGGAGGGCTGGCTCACGGACGATGCCCTCGTCACCGTGGAGCGCAGCACCCGAGGCGGGGAGTTCGGCTGGCCGGCCGGATTCGAGCCACTACGGGCCCGTCGTTACGGCGAGGGAACGTTTTGGTACGGTCGCGCCGCCTCTACGTGCGAAGACGCACCATGACCGGACCGGAGAGCGAGGGACTCACGTTGCGCCGCGCCGTCTGTCCGGGGTCATTCGACCCCATCACCAACGGACATCTCGACATCATCGCCCGCGCCTCCAAGCTGTACGACGTCGTACACGTCGCGGTGATGATCAACCAGTCCAAGCAGGGACTGTTCACCGTCGACGAGCGGATCGAGCTGATCCGCGAGGTCACCGCCGACTTCGGCAACGTCGAGGTGGAGTCCTTCCACGGACTCCTCGTCGACTTCTGCAAGCAGCGGGACATCCCCGCCATCGTCAAGGGCCTGCGCGCGGTCAGCGACTTCGACTACGAGTTGCAGATGGCGCAGATGAACATCGGCCTCTCGGGCGTGGAGACCCTCTTCGTCCCCACCAACCCGACGTACAGCTTCCTCTCCTCCTCGCTGGTCAAGGAGGTGGCGGCCTGGGGCGGCGACGTCTCCCACCTCGTCCCGCCGCAGGTCCTCGGCAGGCTGACCGAGCGCCTCGCGCAGAAGTGACGCCTGGCCACCGCCGCTGACGCTCCGTCACCTGGTGTCGGACGGGAGCCGACTGCCCTTACAGTCGTCCCGTCCGTCTCCATCCAGCTGTAGAGAGTGGCGAGCACCCGGTGGACGTGCAGAAGAAGCTCGACGAGATCGTCGCGACCGTTCAGGGCGCCCGTTCCATGCCCATGTCGGCATCCTGCGTGGTCAACCGCGCCGAGCTGCTCTCCCTGCTCGAAGAGGTGCGGGACGCCCTGCCCGGCTCCCTCGCCCAGGCCCAGGAGCTGATCGGCGGCCGCGAGCAGCTGGTCGAGCACGCCCGCCAGGAGGCCGAGCGGATCATCGAGGCCGCCCACGCCGAGCGCGGCTCGATCGTCTCCGACACCCAGGTCGCCCGGGAGTCGCAGGGCGAGGCCGACCGGATCCTCGCCGAGGCCCGCCGCGAGGCCGAGGAGGTCCGCGCCGAGGCCGACGACTACGTCGACTCCAAGCTCGCCAACTTCGAGGTCGTCCTCAACAAGACCATCGGCTCCGTCGACCGGGGCCGCGAGAAGCTCCTCGGCCGCGGCCCGGGCCTCGACCGGGACGGTTACGCGGACGAGGACGCCCCCGAGTACAGCGCGGACCCGCAGACCCTGATCAGCCGGGCCGACGAGTACGTGGACGCCAAGCTGGGCGCCTTCGAGGCCGTCCTCAGTAAGACCCTGGAGGCCGTCGGGCGCGGCCGGCAGAAGCTGCACGGCCGGATCGCCACCGACGACCTCGGCGAGCACATGGCCGCGCAGGACGGCCTCGCCGGCACGGTGCACACGAGCGACGCCGACTACCTCGCCGGGCTCGCGGAGCTCGCCGACCCCCAGCCGGCCCCGGTCGCCGCGCAGGCCCCCGCGCAGATCCCGGCCCAGCAGCCCGACCCGTACGGGTACCCGCAGCAGCCGCAGCAGGACCCCGGGTACGGCTACCAGCAGCAGCCGGACCCGTACGGGTACCAGCAGCAGCCCGACCCGTACGCGTACCAGGGTCAGTACGGCTACGAGCAGCAGCCCCAGTACCAGCCCCAGGCCCCGCAGCAGCCGCACCAGCAGCAGCCGGCCGCCGCGCTCGACGAGACCAGTTTCTTCGACACGAGCATGATCGACCTGGAGCAGTTGCGCCGGTACGAACAGGGGCAGTAAAGGGCCCGGGGCCCGGATTGGGCCCTGAGCGAAGCGTCCAGTATCCTGGCTCTTCGGTCGCGCGTATTCCGCGACGCTTGCTGCCCATTTCTGGCAGCCCCCTCACGATTCGAAAGCAGGAAGAGCCCTGAGCACGCGCCTCGACCACCGCAATCCCCTCGTGTTCGACACACACGAGCTGGGGCGGCGTCCTGGTGCCCTCCAGCGGCTCTCGCGCTCCGTCGAGGCCCCCACGGTCCTCGGCGTCGAAGGGGTCATCGGAGTGCCCGAGGGCGCTCCCGTGGAAATCGATCTCCGTCTTGAGTCGGTCATGGAAGGGGTGCTTGTCACAGGCACCGCCCGTGCATCGGCCGAGGGGGAGTGCGTAAGGTGTCTGGAGCCCGTCGAGCTGGAGCTCGACGTGGACTTCCAGGAGATGTTCTCGTACCCCGACTCCGACGACCGGGGCCGCTCCAAGGCGGCCGCGGACGACGAAGCCGAGGAAGACGAGAGCATGACCCCCCTCGAGGACGGCATGTTCGACCTCGAACCCATGCTGCGTGATGCGGTGGTGCTCGCACTGCCGATGCAGCCGGTGTGCCGGGAGGACTGTGCGGGTCTGTGCTCCGAATGTGGAGCCGACCTGAACGAGAACCCGGGCCACCACCATGATGCCGTCGACGCCCGTTGGGCGGCATTGCAGGGACTCGCCGGTTCGCTGGGAACCGATGAGAAGGACAACATGAGCGGCAAAGCCTCTGACGGGGACGTCCGAAGCGCCGCCGAGAAGCAGGAGAAGTAGCCGTGGCTGTTCCGAAGCGGAAGATGTCGCGCAGCAACACGCGCCACCGCCGGTCGCAGTGGAAGGCTGCGGTCCCCACCCTGGTTTCGTGTGAGCGTTGCCAGGAGCCGAAGCTGCAGCACATCGCGTGCCCGAGCTGCGGCACCTACAACAAGCGCCAGGTCCTCTCGGTCTGATTGGGCTGGTGAGAGGCGCAATGTCTGAGTCCCGCAAGACGGACGACAAGACGGACCATGCCTCGTCCCACACGCTTCTGGAAGGGCGGCTCGGCTATCGGCTCGAGTCCGCCCTTCTGGTGCGTGCACTGACCCACCGTTCGTTCGCGTACGAGAACGGCGGCCTGCCCACCAACGAGCGTCTCGAGTTCCTCGGGGACTCCGTGCTCGGCCTGGTGGTCACGGACACGCTGTACCGCACCCACCCCGACCTGCCCGAAGGCCAGCTGGCCAAACTGCGGGCCGCGGTGGTCAACTCACGTGCACTTGCGGAGGTCGGTCGCGGCCTCGAACTCGGCTCCTTCATCCGGCTCGGCCGGGGCGAAGAGGGCACGGGTGGCCGGGACAAGGCGTCCATCCTCGCCGACACCCTTGAAGCGGTGATCGGCGCGGTCTATCTCGACCAGGGCCTCGAAGTGGCGTCCGAGCTGGTTCACCGGCTCTTCGACCCGCTGATCGAGAAGTCCTCGAACCTCGGTGCGGGCCTGGACTGGAAGACCAGTCTCCAGGAGCTCACCGCGGCTGAGGGCCTGGGTGTGCCGGAATACCTCGTCACCGAAGAGGGCCCGGACCACGAGAAGGTCTTCACTGCTGCCGCCCGCGTCGGTGGTGTCTCGTACGGCACCGGCACCGGCCGCAGCAAGAAGGAAGCGGAACAGCAGGCCGCGGAGGCCGCGTGGGGCGAGATTCGCGCCGCCGCGGACGAGCGCGTGGCGGCGGCCAAGGTCGCTGCCGAAGCCGGCACGGGAGAGGTCGCCGACCCCTCTCCGTCCACCAACGGGGCGACGGCCTGAGGGCCATCACCCGCCGCTTCCCCGAGAACCCCGCCCCAGGGCGGGGTTCTCGTCTTTTCCCCGCCCTCTCCTTCGCTTCCCTCCCCACTCCTCCGCCCTCCTTGGGCCGGTAGGGTGGAAGCGCTGTCGATCGACGTCGTCCGGAGGAGTCCCGTGCCCGAGCTGCCCGAGGTCGAGGTCGTACGGCGCGGACTGGAGCGCTGGGTCGCCGGGCGGACCGTGACCGAGGTCGAGGTGCTGCACCCGAGGGCCGTACGGCGCCATCCGGCGGGCGGCGCGGACTTCGCGGCGCGGCTGAAGGGGCAGCGGTTCGCGGTGGCGCGGCGGCGCGGCAAGTACCTCTGGCTGCCGCTGGACGGCACCGGCACCTCCGTGCTCGGCCACCTCGGCATGAGCGGCCAGCTGCTCGTCCAGCCGGAGGACGCCGCCGACGAGAAGCACCTCCGCATCCGGATCCGCTTCGACGATGCCGCCGGCACCGAGCTCCGCTTCGTCGACCAGCGCACCTTCGGCGGGCTCTCGCTCCACGACCAGACCGCCGACGGGCTGCCGGACGTCATCGCGCACATCGCCCGGGACCCGCTGGACCCCGACTTCGACGAGGACGCGTTCCACCGCGCGCTGCGACAGCGCCGTACGACCGTCAAGCGGGCCCTGCTCGACCAGTCGCTGATCAGCGGCGTCGGCAACATCTACGCGGACGAGGCGCTCTGGCGGTCCCGGCTGCACTACGAGCGGCCCACCGCCACGCTCACCCGGCCCCGCTCGGCGGAGCTCCTCGGGCACGCCCGGGACGTGATGAACGAGGCCCTCGCGGTCGGCGGCACCAGCTTCGACAGCCTGTACGTGAACGTCAACGGCGAGTCCGGCTACTTCGACCGCTCGCTCGACGCCTACGGGCGCGAGGACGAGCCGTGCCACCGTTGCGGCACGCCGATGCGCAGGCGCCCCTGGATGAACCGCTCCAGCTACTTCTGCCCGCGCTGCCAGCGCCCGCCGCGCCCCTAGGGGGCGTCCCCTCGGGCCGGGCGGTCAGCTCGTGACGGGGGCCGGGCGCTCCGCGTCGTAACTCTCGCGGGCCGCCTCGACCTGCGGCATGCGGCCCTCCACCAGCGCGATCAGGCCGATGAGCCGCTCCGCGATCTCGCGGCCGAGCGGGGTGAGCCGGTAGTCGACCCGCGGCGGGTTCGTGGGCTGCGCGTCGCGGTGGACGAGGCCGTCGCGCTCCAGGGCGTGGAGCGTCTGCGACAGCATCTTCTCGCTCACGCCGTCGACCCGGCGCCGCAGCTCGTTGAAGCGGAACGTGCCGTCGTACAGGGCGCCGAGGGTCAGGCTGCCCCAGCGGCCCGTCACGTGCTCCAGCGTGCCGCGCGAGGGACAGGCCCGCGCGAAGACGTCGTAGGCGAGGTCGTCAGTCATGCCCTCCACCGTACTCGCGCACAGCGCTTACCGTCACGGCTGCGCTATCGAGCTGCTTGCGCTTTCGAAAAGTTAGTGCTCTACTTCTGGTCATCCCCTCCGCAGACCTTTTCGAGGAGCTCCTTGTGACCACCCCCGTCGTCTCCATCGCCTACCACTCCGGCTACGGCCACACCGCCGTCCTCGCCGAAGCCGTCCGTGCCGGGGCCGCCGACGCGGGTGCCACCGTCCACCTGATCAAGGTCGACGGGATCACCGACGCCGAGTGGGAGCTGCTCGACTCCTCCGACGCGATCGTCTTCGGCTCCCCGACCTACATGGGCACCGCCTCCGGCGCCTTCCACCAGTTCGCCGAGGCCACCTCGAAGCGCTGGTTCTCCGACGCCTGGCTGGACAAGCTCGCCGCCGGATTCACCAACTCCGGCTCCAAGAGCGGCGACAAGCTGCACACCCTGCAGTTCTTCCAGACCCTCGCCGGCCAGCACGGCATGACCTGGGTCAACCTCGGCCTGAAGCCCGGCTGGAACAGCAGCGAGGCCTCCGAGAACGACCTCAACCGCCTCGGCTTCTTCTCCGGCGCCGGTGCCCAGACCCACACCGACCTGGGTCCCGACGGCGTCCACAAGGCGGATGTCGCCACCGCCGAGCACCTCGGCCGCCGCGTCGCCGTGACCGCCCGCACCTTCGCGGCCGGCAAGGCCGCCGCCTGATCCCGCGTACGAGAAAGGGCCCCGTCACCGGAGTGGTGACGGGGCCCTTCTCTTGCGTACGGGGCCGGCTCGGCGGAATCGGCTCAGCGGCCGAAGTCCTGGGTCCACCAGGGGCCGCCGTCGCCGAACTGCACGCCGACGCCCAGCGTCGTGAAGTCGCAGTTCAATATGTTGGCGCGATGGCCGTCGCTGTTCATCCAGGAGTCCATCACGGCCGCCGCGTCCGCCTGGCCGCGCGCGATGTTCTCGCCGCCCAGGCCCGTGACGCCCGCCTGCTCCGCACGCGCCCACGGCGTGGCCCCGTCCGGGTCCGTGTGGTCGAAGAAGCCGCGCTCCGCCATGTCCGCGCTGAACGCCCCGGCCAGTGCCGCGAGCTGCGCGTCCGCCCTCACCGGGGTGCAGCCCACCTTGCCGCGCTCGACGTTGACCAGCCGGAGGACCTCCGCCTCGGCCGCCTCGCCCCGGTCGGCCGTCGACGGAGCGGCCGGCGTCTCGACCGGTGCCTCGGTCGTCGGGGCCGGCTTCGGCGCGGCCGGCCGCGTCGTGGGCGGGGTCCGGACCTTCTTCGGGGCGACGGGCTTGGTGCTGGTCGCCGCCTTCGACGGGGTCGGCTTCGGGCTCGGCTTCGCGGATGTGGACGGAGTGGCCGAGGGGGAGGCCGTCCTGCTCGGGGTCGCACTCGCGCTGGCGCGCGGACTCGGGCTCTTGCCCGATCCCGCCCGGGTCGCCGTGCCGCTGCCCGAGCCGCCCGACTCGCCGCCGGCCGGGGTCTGGGTCGACCCGCCCTGCGTGTTCAGCTCCGGGGCCTGCCGGGACTGGACCTGGCGCTCGCCCGTACCGGCGCTGCCGACGGTGAAGGTGTCCCCGCCGGGCAGCAGACCCGAGGCGACGGCCACGGCTCCCACCGCGACCGCCGCGGAGGCGCCGAGGAGTCCGGTGCGCACGGGAGTGCTCCGCCGCTTGCGGCGGTCACCCCGGTGCCGGTGGTCCGTACCGGCCGCGTAGTCTTCTGCGGCGGGTGCGGCGCCGGAGCGACGGTGGCGTCCCATCTGCTGCCCTGCCTTCCTCTGCGGAGCTCCGCCGGTGGCTGCGGATCTTTGCTGGTCTTTGCTGATCTTTGCTGTCGGCACGGTTTCGAACCGACCGCCGAACGGCGCGCGCCCGAACGGGTGAGGCGCATTCCGACGGGACTGTACGCGATGGGAAGCAGGGGTGACGTGCCCATCCGGCAATCCGTTGGTTAGCGTGCAGCCATGAGCGACGACGTACGGATGACCGCCTGGGTGCGCGGCCGGGTACAGGGAGTGGGCTTCCGCTGGTTCACCAGGGCAAACGCACTGGAGATCGGCGGCCTCGCGGGCTTCGCCCTGAACCTCGACGACGGCCGGGTCCAAGTGGTGGCCGAGGGGCCGAGTGAGAATTGCCACCGTCTTCTCGACTGGCTCCGCACGGGCGACACGCCCGGCCGCGTGGACGGCGTCACGGAGATATGGGGCGCTCCGCGCGGAGGCTACGACGGCTTCGCGATCCGCTGACGTTCGCGACGGCGCCCCCTCTCCGGTGACCTGGAGGGGTCCCGGAGGGACACGCGGTGACGGGGGTGTGGCGGGAGAACTCCCTGGTGGTTGCCAAGAAGTGCGCGCCGTGGAAGGCTGCCCGTAAAGGATGATCGCCACGCCCCGAGGCACCGGGTCGAGAGGCGCCGCCGCGCGTCGAGCGGCCGCCCACTCCCCTGTCGCCCCTTCAAACGGGGCGTGATCGTGTTGACCGTCAAACTTTTTGGTGAGACGCTGGAATCCCCGCGCACCTTAGCTGTTTGGCAGTAAAGAACCGGCACGACGCACTGCCGAGCACCGCGGGTGCGAATCCCTCACGACCCACACCGCAATCGGTCGGTCACTCAGTGTGGAGGACCATCCATCATGGCAAAGGCGCTTCTCGGTTACGTCGGCGGCTCCGACCCGCGACTCCTCGCCGAGATGCGACGGCTTCAGCAGCGTGTCCAGGACCTGGAATCCGAGCTGGTTCGGATCCAGTCCGAGAACGACACGCTCGCGGCTGCCGCCGCTCAGCACCAGGGAGAGTCGCTGCTCGACAGCATCGACCTCGACGTACCCCAGGCGGAGCCTGCGCTCACCTGACAACCCAGCCCTCAGGGGCCAGGTGGGAAACACTCCGTCGGCACCGCCGACTCACGATCCACGTCGACGTAGCCGGGCACACAGCACAGCTGGATATGCAAGGGGCGCTTCGGCGTCCCTTCTTTCTTTCACCCGCCGTTTCCCCCACGGCCCGCCCCCGGCCCCTACCTGGCCACCCCTCCTCACCCGATGATCTGCCCTACACCTTCGCGGGTGAAACGCGCCTGCCCCGGTAGAGTCCCCGGGGTGCACCTCAAGGCCCTGACCCTCCGCGGATTCAAGTCGTTCGCCTCGGCCACGACCCTGCGGTTCGAACCCGGGATCACCTGTGTCGTGGGGCCCAACGGATCGGGCAAGTCCAATGTCGTGGACGCCCTGTCCTGGGTCATGGGCGAACAGGGTGCCAAGTCGCTGCGCGGCGGCAAGATGGAGGACGTCATCTTCGCCGGCACGACCGGGCGCCCGCCGCTCGGCCGCGCCGAGGTCTCGCTGACCATCGACAACTCCGACGGCGCGCTGCCCATCGACTACGCCGAGGTCACCATCACCCGGATCATGTTCCGGGGCGGCAGCAGCGAGTACCAGATCAACGGCGACACCTGCCGCCTGCTCGACATCCAGGACCTGCTCTCCGACTCCGGCATCGGACGCGAGATGCACGTCATCGTCGGCCAGGGACAGCTCGACTCCGTCCTGCACGCCGACCCGATGGGCCGCCGCGCCTTCATCGAGGAGGCCTCCGGAGTCCTCAAGCACCGCAAGCGGAAAGAGAAGGCGCTGCGGAAGCTGGACGCGATGCAGGCCAACCTCGCGCGCGTCCAGGACCTCACCGACGAACTGCGCCGCCAGCTCAAGCCCCTCGGCCGCCAGGCCGCCGTCGCCCGCCGCGCCGTCGTCATCCAGGCCGACCTCCGCGACGCCCGCCTCCGCCTCCTCGCCGACGACCTGGCCCGGCTCCAGCGTGCGCTCACCGCCGAGGTCGCCGACGAGGCGGCGCTCCTCGCCCGCAAGGAGGCCACCGAGACCGCGCTGCGCACCGCGCTCGCCCGCGAGACGGAACTCGAAGCCGAGGTCGGCGCCCTCGCGCCCCGGCTCGAACGAGCCCAGCAGAGCTGGTACGCCCTCTCGCAGCTCGCCGAACGGGTCCGCGGCACGATCTCCCTCGCCGACGCGCGCGTGAAGAGCGCCGACGACGCCCCCGCCGAGGAGCGGCGCGGCCGCGACCCCGAGGACCTGGAGCGGGAGGCCGCCCGCGTCCGCGAGCAGGAGGCCGAGCTCGAAGCCGCCCTGGACGCGGCCGAGCGCGCCCTGGAGGACACCGTCGCCCACCGCGCGGAGCTCGAACGCGCCCTGACGGCGGAGGAACGCCGCCTCAAGGACGCGGCCCGGGCCATTGCCGACCGGCGCGAGGGCCTCGCCCGGCTCCACGGCCAGGTCAACGCGGCCCGCTCGCGCGCCGCCGCCGCCCAGGCCGAGATCGACCGGCTGGCCGCCGCCCGCGACGAGGCGGCGGAGCGGGCGGTCGCCGCCCAGGAGGAGTACGAGCAGCTCACGGCCGAGGTCGAGGGCCTCGACGCCGCGGACGGCGAACACGGCGAGCGGTACGAGGCGGCCCGCCGCGAACGGGCCGACGCCGAGGCCGAACTGGGCGCCGCCCGCGACGCGCTCGGCACCGCCGAACGGACCCGGGCCGCGACCCGCGCCCGGCACGACACCCTCGCCCTCGGCCTGCGCCGCAAGGACGGCACGGGCGCCCTGCTCTCCGCGGGCGTCACCGGACTCCTCGGCCCCGCCGCCGAACTTCTCACCGTCACCCCGGGATACGAGATCCCCGTGGCCGCCGCCCTCGGCGCCGCCGCCGACGCGGTCGCCGCCACCGGACCGGCCGCCGCGGCCGAGGCCCTCCGCCTCCTCCGCAAGCAGGACGCGGGCCGCGCCTCCCTCCTCCTGACCGGCGCCCCGGAACCGTCCCCCGCCGCCGGCGCCGAGGGCTGCCGGAGCGCCGCCGACTTGGTGCGCGGCCCCGCCGAACTCCTGCCCGCCGTCCGCCGCCTGCTGGCCGGAGTGGTCGTCGTCGACGGCCTCGACGAGGCCGAGGAGCTGGTCAGGTCCCGGCCCGGCCTGACCGCCGTCACCGCCGAAGGGGACCTGCTCGGCGGGCACTTCGCCCACGGCGGCTCCGCCGGCGCGCCCAGCCTGCTGGAAGTCCGGGCCTCGGTGGCCGAAGCCGCCGCCGAGCTCGACGAACTGACCGTACGGTGCCAGGCGTTGACCACCGCACAGCGCGAGGCCGACGAGCGGCGCCGTACCGCGGGGGCGCTCGTCGAGGAGCTGGACGCGAGCCGCCGGGCCGCCGAGCGGGAGAAGTCGGCCGTCGCCAAGGAGCTGGGACGGCTCGCCGGGCAGGCCAGGGGAGCGGCGGGGGAGGCCGAGCGGACCGCGGCGGCCGTCGCCCGCGCCCAGGAGGCCCTGGAGAAGGCCGTCGGCGAGGCGGAGGAACTGGCCGAACGGCTCCTCGTCGCCCAGGAGGCCACCGCCTTCGGGGACGGGGAGGACGAGCCCGACACCTCCGTCCGCGACCGGCTCTCCGTCGACGGCTCCAACGCGCGCCAGACCGAGATGGAGGCGCGGCTCCAGGTCCGTACCCACGAGGAGCGGGTCAAGGCACTCGCCGGGCGGGCCGACTCCCTCGACCGGGCCGCCCGCGCCGAACGCGAGGCACGCGCGCGTGCCGAGCAGCGCCGGGCCCGCCTCCGGCACGAGCGACGGGTCGCGGGCGCGGTCGCCGCCGGAGCCCGCGGGCTCCTGGCCCACGTCGAGGTCTCGCTCGTCCGCGCCGAGCGGGAACGGGTGGCGGCCCAGGCGGCGAGGGGGGATCGTGAGCAGGGGCTCACGGTGGCCCGCGCCCGGGCCCGGGACCTCAAGGCCGAGCTCGACAAGCTGACCGACTCGGTCCACCGGGGCGAGGTGCTCGGTGCGGAGAAGCGGCTGCGGATCGAACAGCTGGAGGCGAAGGCCCTGGAGGAGTTCGGGGTGGAGGCGACCGCGCTGGTCGCCGAGTACGGCCCCGACCAGCCCGTACCCCCGTCACCGTCCGTGGACGCCGAGGCCGGCTCCGGCTCCGGCGCCGAGGGCGGCTCCGGTTCCGAGGACGGCTCCGAGGACGGCTCCGACGACCCGCAGGCCCGGCCGCGCCCGTTCGTCCGTTCGGAGCAGGAGAAGCGGCTCAAAGCCGCCGAACGGGCGTACCACCAGCTCGGCAAGGTCAATCCGCTGGCCCTGGAGGAGTTCGCGGCCCTGGAGGAGCGGCACCGGTTCCTCTCCGAGCAGCTGGAGGACCTGAAGAAGACCCGGACCGACCTCCTTCAGGTCGTGAAGGAGGTCGACGTACGGGTCGAGCAGGTCTTCACGGAGGCGTACCGGGACACGGCCAGGGAGTTCGAGGGCGTCTTCTCGCGGCTCTTCCCGGGCGGCGAGGGCCGTCTCGTCCTCACCGACCCGGGCAACATGCTCACCACCGGCGTCGACGTGGAGGCCCGTCCGCCGGGCAAGAAGGTCAAGCGGCTCTCGCTGCTCTCCGGCGGCGAGCGGTCGCTCACGGCCGTGGCGCTGCTCGTCTCGATCTTCAAGGCCAGGCCCAGCCCGTTCTACGTGATGGACGAGGTCGAGGCGGCGCTCGACGACACCAATCTCCAGCGGCTGATCCGGATCATGGAGGAGCTCCAGGAGTCCTCGCAGCTGATCGTGATCACGCACCAGAAGCGGACGATGGAGGTCGCGGACGCGCTGTACGGCGTGTCCATGCAGGGCGACGGCGTCTCGAAGGTGATCAGCCAGCGACTCCGCTGAGGTTCGTCACTTCAAGTCTTGAACCTAAGGAACCTCGCCGCGTCTATAAAGTCATACGACATCGACTATTGACTTCGAAACTTGAAGGCATAGTCTCTGCAACGTTGCTTTTACCTTCACGTGGTGAGCGGCGTGAAGTTGTGCGCCACTGGAAGGGCTTGCCCCCCACCCAGGAGTCCATGTGACCAGTACCGCGCAGGCGCCCACGCCGCCGCCGTCCGAAGGCCGAGCGGCCCATCCTGACCACCTCGGCCACGTCATCTTCATCACGGCCTCCGCCGCGATGGGCGGCTTCCTCTTCGGCTACGACAGCTCCGTCATCAACGGCGCCGTCGAGGCGATCCGCGACCGCTACGACATCGGCTCCGGCACGCTCGCCCAGGTCATCGCCATCGCGCTGATCGGCTGCGCCATCGGCGCCGCGACCGCCGGCCGGATCGCCGACCGCATCGGCCGCATCCGCTGCATGCAGATCTCCGCGGTCCTCTTCGCCGTCAGCGCCGTCGGCTCCGCCCTGCCCTTCGCCCTCTGGGACCTGGCCTTCTGGCGCGTCATCGGCGGCTTCGCCATCGGCATGGCCTCGGTCATCGGCCCCGCGTACATCGCCGAGGTCGCCCCCGCCGCCTACCGCGGCCGCCTCGGCTCCTTCCAGCAGGCCGCGATCGTCATCGGCATTGCCATTTCCCAGCTGGTCAACTACGGCATCCTCCAGCTCGCCGACGGGGACCAACGCGGCGAGATCGGCGGGCTCGAGGCCTGGCAGTGGATGCTCGGCGTGATGGTCGTCCCCGCGCTCCTCTACGGCATGCTGTCCTTCGCCATCCCCGAGTCCCCGCGCTTCCTCATCTCCGTCGGCAAGACCGACCGGGCCAAGGAGGTCCTCGCCGAGGTCGAGGGGCACGGCGTCGACCTCGACGCGCGCGTCGAGGAGATCGACCGGGCCATGCGCAGCGAGCACAAGTCCACCTTCAAGGACCTGATGGTCGCCGGCCGCCGCTTCAAGCTGCTGCCCATCGTCTGGGTCGGCATCGGACTCTCCGTCTTCCAGCAGCTCGTCGGCATCAACGTCGCCTTCTACTACTCCTCGACGCTGTGGCAGTCCGTCGGCATCGACCCGTCCAGCTCGTTCTTCTACTCGTTCACCACGTCGATCATCAACATCATCGGCACCGTGATCGCGATGGTCCTGGTCGACCGCGTCGGCCGCAAGCCGCTCGCCCTCGTCGGCTCCGTCGGCATGGCGATCGCCCTCGCCTTCGAGGCCTGGGCCTTCTCCGCCGACCTCGTCGACGGCAAGCTCCCCGAGACCCAGGGCGTCGTGGCGCTCGTCGCCGCCCACGTCTTCGTCCTCTTCTTCGCCCTCTCCTGGGGCGTCGTGGTCTGGGTCTTCCTCGGCGAGATGTTCCCCAACCGGATCCGCGCCGCCGCCCTGGGCGTCGCCGCCTCCGCCCAGTGGATCGCCAACTGGGCCATCACCGCGAGCTTCCCGTCGCTCGCGGACTGGAACCTCTCCGCTACCTACATGATCTACACGTTCTTCGCCGTGCTCTCGATCCCCTTCGTGCTCCGGTACGTCAAGGAGACCAAGGGCAAGGCGTTGGAGGAGATGGGCTAACCCCCCGCTGCCCCTCTCCTCACCCACGGAACTGCCCCGGCCCGAGGCCTCACGCCTTGAGCCGGGGCAGTACGCCGTGAGGCGTCGTCACGCCTTGAGCCCGGGCAGTACGCCGTCACAGAACAGCCGCAGGCTCCGCCACCCCTCCTCGACCGGCATCCCGCCGCACAGCGGATGCAGCACCAGGCTCTCCAGACCGAGTGCCACGCACTCCTCCGGGGTCACCACCCGGTAGACCCCCTCCGCGCGCAGCTCCTCCACCGTCGTCGCCGCCGACCGCACCGCCGACCGGATGTCCTTCGACTGCCAGGAGGCGTACGTCCGCGCCTCGTGCAGGAAGTGCTCCCCGTACTCCGCCCAGGTCCGGTCCGGATCCTCCGACAGGTGCAGCAGCGGCGTCTCCTCGGCCGGCATCATCGTCCAGCCCTCCGTGCCGTACTCGGCGCACCGCTCCCGGTAGTACGCGTCGAGCTCCGGCAGGTGCGCGCTCGGGAAGAACGGCAGCCCGAGCCGGGCCGCCCGCCGTGCCGCCGCCCGCGACGAGCCCCCGACAAGGAGCATCGGATGCGGCTGGGTGAGCGGCCGCGGGGTGACCCGTACCGTACGGCCCTGATACGTGAAGGGCTCGCCCTTCCAGGCCGTCAGCAGGGTCTCCAGGAGCAGGTCCTGGAGCTTCCCGCGCCGGCCCCAGTCGACCCCGCGCTCCTCGTACTCCTCCGGCCGGTAGCCGATCCCCGCCACCGTCACCAGCCGGCCCCCGCTCAGCAGGTCCAGGACCGCGATGTCCTCGGCCAGCCGCAGCGGGTCGTGCAGCGGCCCGATGATCGCCGAGACGGTGACCGCGATCCTCTTCGTCGCCCCGAAGACCGCGCCCGCGAAGGCGAAGGGCGAGGGCAGCCAGTTGTTCGCGACGCCGTGGTGCTCCTCGGTCTGGACGGTGTCGACCCCGTGCGCGTCGGCGTGGGCGGCCATCTCGACGGCGGCCCGGTAGCGGGCCGCGAGGGAGACGGGGGTCGCGTGCGGGTCGACGAGGTTGAACCGTACGACTGTGAAGGGCATGGGAAGTCCCCCTCCGCTCGTGGGATCCGGCGAAGGGGGACGTTATCTGACGTAGCGTCAGATGGATACGGTCTCGCGCGCCTCGGCGGGCTCCGCCGAAGCCTTCCCGGGAGCGGGAGTCCGCGGCAGCACGGCGTACAGCGCGCCCGCCACCACGATCGTCGCCGCCCAGCCGAGGCCGTTCTCACCGATCCACGACGAGGCCAGCGGACCCGAGAACCAGTCGACCTTCGTGAACAGCAGGCCCACGAGCAGCGCCACGGCCCACGCCGTCATCGCCTGCCACGCGAAGCCGCCCCGGTACCAGTAGGCACTGGTCCTGGTGGTGTCCATCAGCGCCACCGCGTCGTACGACGTCCGGCGCAGCATGTCCACGCCGAAGACCCCGATCCAGGCCGAGAACGCCACCGCGAGCAGGGTGAGGAAGGAGATGAATGAACCGATGAAGCTGGTCGCCACCACCATCAGCAGGAAGCCGAAGACCAGGCTGATCACGGCGTTCACGCTGACCGCCGCGGCGCGCGACACCTTGATGCCCAGCGTCTGCGCCGTGAACCCGGCCGAGTACATCGACATCGAGTTGATCAGCAGCATCCCGAGCAGGGCGACCACCAGGTACGGCACGGAGATCCACATCGGGAGCAGCTCGCCGATGAAGGAGACCGGGTCCTGCGCCGAGGCCAGGTCCGGCGTGGACACCGCCATCACCGCGCCCATCAGCACCATCGGCAGGACCACGATCCCGGCGCCGCCGATCGTCGAGCCGACCATCGCCTTCGAGGAGGCCGTACGGGGCAGGTAGCGGGTGAAGTCGGGGCCCGAGGGGACCCAGCTGATGCCGCCGGCCGCGATCGTGCCGATGCCGGCGACCATCATCGCGGTCGAACCGGCCGGCTTGTCGAAGACCGCGGACCAGTCGGTGTTCGCCACCAGATAGACCAGGACGAGGACGGAGAACGCGCCGAAGACGTACGTGGACCACTTGCTGCACACCCGCAGCGCGTTGATCCCGAGACCCGAGACCAGGAAGGTGCAGGTGACGAAGAGCAGCAGCGTCACCACGATGAGGAGCGTGTTCGACTTCACGCCGAAGAGCAGGTCGAGCACGGTCAGCACCGCGTAGGCGCCGGTCACCGCGTTGATGGTCTCCCAGCCCCAGCGGGCGACCCAGATCAGCGCACCAGGAAAAAGGTTTCCGCGCTGACCGAACACGGCCCGCGACAGCGCCATGCCGGGCGCGCCGCCGCGCTTCCCCGCGATCGAGATCAGCCCGACGATCCCGTACGAGAGCACGGGCGCGGCGATCGCCACGGTCAGGACCTGCCAGAAGTTCAGGCCGTTGAAGACGATCAGACCGGCACCCATCGTGAGCAGCAGCACACTGATGTTGGCCGCGACCCAGGTCGGGAACAGCTCGCGGACCCGACCGGTCCGCTCGGCGTCGGGGACGGGCTCGAGACCGCGGGTCTCCATCGCGCCGTCGTGCGTCGCGCCTGCGCCTTCGGAGGCGTCGTGGGACATGGGGGTACTCCGTACGAATGTGTGGGGGGTTCGAACATCGTACATTCGCGGCCTAACAAGCAAAGGGTGCGTCAGCCCACAGAATGGGCTGACGCACCCCTTGGGTGCGCCTCGCGCACCTGGACGGGATCCGATACTGGTCCCGTTGTGACTCCGCCCCTAGGGGCTTCTCGTCGGCGCTCGGCCGAACGGCGGACCAGCCCGGCCCGGAGGGGCAGGCCCTCGCCGGGAGAACGAGGGGGCACGGGCGAGGTCACGCCATACTGGTTGAGTTATGGAACTCATCCTTGCTGTAGTCATCGCTCTGGTCGTCGCGGTCGCCGTGACGAGCGGGCTCGTGATCAGCGGCCGCAAGAAGAAGCAGCTGCCGCCGGCCGAGCCGCCGTCCACCACGCCGACCATCACCGCTCCGCCCGCCGAACCGCACGTCGGCGAGGAGGCGGAGACGCCGCGGGAGGAACCACGCCGCACGGTCGAGGAGGTCGAGCTCCCCGAGGAGGCCCCGGTCGCCGAGGCCCCGGTCGTCGAGGAGCCCGAGGCTCCCGCGATCGAGGTGCCCGAGCCGACCGCCGGCCGTCTCGTACGGCTCCGTGCCCGGCTCGCCCGCTCCCAGAACTCGCTCGGCAAGGGGCTCCTGACGCTCCTGTCCCGCGAGCACCTCGACGAGGACACCTGGGAGGAGATCGAGGAAACCCTTCTCACCGCCGACGTCGGCGTCGCCCCCACGCAGGAGCTCGTCGAGCGGCTGCGCGAGCGGGTCAGGGTGCTCGGCACCCGCACCCCGGACGAACTGCGCGGCCTGCTCCGCGAGGAGCTGATCGCCCTCCTCGGCCCCGACCTCGACCGCACGGTGCACACCGAGAGCCCGTCGGACGTCCCGGGCGTGGTCATGGTCGTCGGCGTCAACGGCACCGGCAAGACCACCACCACCGGCAAGCTGGCCCGCGTCCTGATCGCCGACGGCAAGTCCGTCGTGCTCGGCGCCGCCGACACCTTCCGGGCCGCCGCGGCCGACCAGCTCCAGACCTGGGGCGAGCGCGTCGGCGCCCGCACCGTGCGCGGGCCCGAGGGCGGCGACCCGGCGTCGATCGCCTTCGACGCGGTCAAGGAGGGCATCGCCGAGGGCGCGGACGTCGTCCTCATCGACACCGCCGGCCGCCTCCACACCAAGACCGGCCTCATGGACGAGCTCGGCAAGGTCAAGCGCGTCGTCGAGAAGCACGGCCCGCTCGACGAGATCCTCCTCGTCCTCGACGCCACCACCGGCCAGAACGGCCTCATCCAGGCCCGCGTCTTCGCCGAGGTCGTCGACATCACCGGCATCGTCCTGACCAAGCTCGACGGCACCGCCAAGGGCGGCATCGTCGTCGCCGTCCAGCGCGAGCTGGGCGTCCCGGTCAAGCTGATCGGCCTGGGCGAGGGCCCGGACGACCTGGCCCCGTTCGAGCCGGGTGCCTTCGTCGACGCCCTGATCGGCGACTGACCGCCGTACGGGAACACACGTGAGGGCCCCCGCCACGAACCGGCGGGGGCCCTCACGCGTGTCCGAGGGTCAGAAGTGCGTCCTCAGAAGTGCGTCCGGTGACAGATGTACGCCAGCGTCCCGAGCAGCAGCCGCGCCTCCGGCGGGGCGCCCGCCGTGTCCAGGGTCGGCGGCCGCAGCCAGCGCACCGGCCCGAGCCCGCCCAGATCCGACGGGGGAGCGGTGATGTGGGCGCCGGGCCCCAGACAGTGCAGGTCCAGATCGGCGTCGTCCCAGCCCATCCGGTAGAGCAGCCGCGGCAGCTCGGCCGCCGCGCCCGGCGCCACGAAGAACCGCGCCCGGCCCGTCGGCGTCGCGCACACCGGACCCAGCGGCAGCCCCATGCGCTCCAGCCGGACGAGCGCCCGGCGGCCCGCCGCCTCCGCGACCTCGATCACGTCGAAGGCCCGGCCCACCGGAAGCATCAGCGCCGCCCCCGGGTACTCCGCCCAGGCCTTCGTCGCGTCGTCGAGGCCGGCGCCCGCCGGGACCGGCGCGGCGAAGGAGAGCGGATGCGCCCCCGGAGCCGTACACGCCGGATCCCCGCAGGAGCACCGGCCGGACGCCGCCCGTGCCCCGGGGACCACGTCCCAGCCCCACAGTCCCGTGTATTCGGCCACCGCTGTGCACTCCGTGGTGCGTACGCGGCGGCGTGCGCCGGACCGCATCTCACGAATGCCGCCGATCGTGAAGCCCATGCCCCCTCCAACGGGTCGAACGCGCCGGTGGTTACGACCCGGAGCGTCGTCGTCACCTTTGGTCACGATCCGTCGCCGTATGTGGCGTGCGGTCGCGGGCGGGGTGGTGCGGGCCGTCGCGCACGCCTCTCCGCGCATCCGTCCGCCGACTCCGGTTCGTCGCATGTCAAGTGAATCGCGTCCGACGCGTGGCGAGTTCATTCGAAGGGGTGGCGAATGGTGGCGTTTCTTGAATCGCCCTCACGGGAGAGGTGATCGTAGGGTTACTTTCGGTACTCGAACCCCGGGGCCGCTTGCGCGCACGGGTATGCCGGAGGCAACCCGGTTTCCAGTTCGAAGGAGTCAGAACCCCGGACGAGCGGCCGTGCGAGGCGGCATTCTGATAGGGGTTCGCATGACAGGCAATCAGGTGGATGGGGGCGTTCCAGTGGGCGGCAACGGCGCAGACGGTACGACTGCCGGCAAGCGCCCGAACGAGCAGCTGGGCTCGTGGTTCGTGCGCAGCGGCTGGTCCAAGGGCGAACTGGCACGTCAGGTGAACCGCAGGGCGCGCCAGATGGGCGCGCACCACATCTCCACCGACACCTCGCGCGTCCGCCGCTGGCTCGACGGCGAGCAGCCCCGCGAGCCCATCCCGCGGATCCTCGCCGAGCTGTTCTCCGAGCGCTTCGGCTCCGTCGTCGCCGTCGAGGACCTCGGCCTGCGCACCGCCCACCAGTCGCCGTCGGTCTCCGGCGTGGACCTGCCCTGGGCCGGGCCGCAGACCGTCGCCCTGCTCAGCGAGTTCTCCCGCAGCGACCTCATGCTCGCCCGGCGCGGCTTCCTCGGCTCCTCGCTCTCCCTCGCCGCCGGACCCGCTCTCATCGAGCCCATGCAGCGCTGGCTCGTCCCCACCCCGGTCACCGACATCGAGCGCCCCGAGTCCCTCGCCGACAGCCGCCGCCCCAACCGGCTCTCCGACATCGAGCTCGACCTCCTCGAATCCACCACCGCCATGTTCCGCAAGTGGGACGCCCAGTGCGGCGGGGGACTGCGCCGCAAGGCCGTCGTCGGACAGCTCCACGAGGTCACCGACCTCCTCCAGGAGCCCCAGCCCGCCGCCACCGCCAAGCGCCTCTTCACCTGCGCCGCCGAACTCGCCGAACTCGCCGGCTGGATGAGCTACGACGTGGGCCTCCAGCCCACCGCCCAGAAGTACTTCGTGCTCGCGCTGCACGCCGCCAAGGAGGCCGGCGACAAGCCCCTCGGCTCGTACATCCTGTCCTCCATGAGCCGCCAGATGATCCACCTCGGCCGGCCCGACGACGCCCTCGAACTCATCCACCTCGCCCAGTACGGCAGTCGCGACTGCGCCACCTCCCGCACCCAGGCGATGCTGTATGCGATGGAGGCCCGCGCCTACGCCAACATGGGCCAGCCCTCCAAGTGCAAGCGGGCCGTGCGGATGGCCGAGGACACCTTCTCCGACGTCGGCCTCGACGGCGAGCCCGAGCCCGACTGGATCGGCTTCTTCTCCGAGGCCGAGCTCAACGGCGAGAACTCCCACTCCTACCGCGACCTCGCCTATGTCGCCGGCCGCTCCCCGACCTACGCCTCCCTCGCCGAACCCGTCATGGAGCGGGCCGTCGAGCTCTTCGAGAAGGACCCCGACCACCAGCGGTCGTACGCGCTCAACCTGATCGGCATGGCCACGGTCCACCTCCTCAAGCGCGAGCCCGAGCAGTCCGTCGTCCTCGCGGAGAAGGCCCTCGGCGTCGCCCGCAGCATCCGCTCCGAGCGCGTCAACACCCGGCTCCGCAAGACCGTCGACCACGCCGCCCGCAACTACAGCGACGTCGCCGAGGTCGTCCAGCTCACCGACCGGCTCACCCAGCTCCTGCCCGAGGCCGCCGAAGCGGTCTGACCCCCTCCCGCGCCCCGCCCGAGGCGCTTCCCGCGCCCCTCCCGGAGCCCCTCGCACGGCCCCGCCCCGCACCGGGCGGCCCCTCCAGACCCCGGCCGCGCCGGACGTCCCGTACTGCCCGACTCGGCTCCCCCGCCGCAAGGTCACACGGACGCCGGCGCGGCCGGTCCCCTTTTTGCGCCTAAACCGGCGCCGCTCTCGCGGAGGTGGCTGATCGCCGTCGTGGCTCGTCAATTCATGGCCGCGGTCGTCGAGGGGCGACTTCGGGAGAACGAGGCCGTTACATCCCCGTGACCCGGCCGTTCACGGTCGCGTAACACGCCCCACCCCTTCGTCACTGCGCCGAAACATCGAGCGGCATCGGCGGAAACCGCGCTGCGCGAATCTCTGGCCCATAACCGGCCACGCCCCTCACGGCCGACCGCTCCCCGGCCCCGCCCCGCACAGGCCGCATTGACGACGAGGAGACGCCGATGGCACCAGCCATCACGACCCTGGCAGCAGACGCCCCCGAGCTGTCTGCCGCCAACACCGGGTTCATGCTCATCTGCTCAGCCCTGGTCATGCTGATGACCCCGGCTCTCGCCTTCTTCTACGGAGGCATGGTCCGCGTCAAGTCCACCCTGAACATGCTGATGATGAGCTTCATCAGCCTCGGGATCGTCACGATCCTCTGGGTGCTCTTCGGCTTCAGCCTCGCCTTCGGCACCGACATCGGATCGATCATCGGCTGGTCCTCCGAGTACGTCGGCCTCAGCGGCATCGGCGTCACCGAGCTCTGGGACGGCTACACCATCCCGGTCTACGTCTTCGCCGTCTTCCAGCTGATGTTCGCGATCCTCACGCCCGCCCTGATCAGCGGCGCCCTCGCCGACCGCGTCAAGTTCACCGCCTGGGCCCTCTTCATCACCCTCTGGGTCACCGTCGTCTACTTCCCCGTCGCCCACTGGGTCTGGGGCGCCGGCGGCTGGCTCTTCGAGCTGGGCGTCATCGACTTCGCCGGCGGTACGGCGGTCCACATCAACGCCGGTGCCGCGGCCCTCGGCGTGATCCTCGTCATCGGCAAGCGCGTCGGCTTCAAGAAGGACCCGATGCGCCCGCACAGCCTCCCGCTGGTCATGCTGGGCGCCGGTCTTCTCTGGTTCGGCTGGTTCGGCTTCAACGCCGGCTCGTGGCTCGGCAACGACGACGGCGTCGGCGCCGTGATGTTCGTCAACACCCAGGTCGCCACCGCCGCCGCCATGCTCGCCTGGCTCGCGTACGAGAAGGTCCGCCACGGCTCCTTCACCACCCTCGGTGCCGCCTCCGGCGCCGTCGCCGGCCTCGTCGCCATCACCCCGTCCGGCGGCGCCGTCAGCCCGCTCGGCGCGATCGCCGTCGGCGCCATCGCCGGCCTGCTCTGCGCCATGGCCGTCGGCCTCAAGTACAAGTTCGGCTACGACGACTCCCTCGACGTCATCGGCGTCCACCTCGTCGGCGGTGTCATCGGCTCCCTCCTCGTCGGCCTCTTCGCCACCGGCGGCGTCCAGTCCGAGGCCAAGGGCCTCTTCTACGGCGGCGGCCTCGACCAGCTCGGCAAGCAGGCCGTCGGAGTCCTCGCCGTCCTCGCCTACTCTCTGATCGCCTCCGCGGTCCTCGCCCTGATCATCGACAAGACGATGGGGATGCGGGTCAGCGAGGACGACGAGGTCTCCGGCATCGACCAGGTCGAGCACGCCGAGACCGCGTACGACTTCAGCGGAGCCGGTGGCGGCGCGTCCTCGCGCTCCACCGCCCCCGCCCCGGCCGTCACGGCGAACAAGAAGGTGGACGCATGAAGCTCATCACCGCGGTCGTCAAGCCGCACCGGCTCGACGAGATCAAGGAGGCCCTCCAGGCCTTCGGCGTCCACGGCCTCACCGTCACCGAGGCCAGCGGATACGGACGCCAGCGCGGCCACACCGAGGTCTACCGGGGCGCCGAGTACACCGTCGACCTCGTCCCCAAGATCCGCATCGAGGTCCTCGTCGAGGACGAGGACGCCGAACAGCTCATCGACGTCGTCGTGAAGGCCGCCCGAACCGGCAAGATCGGAGACGGCAAGGTGTGGAGCGTGCCGGTCGAGACCGCCGTACGGGTCCGCACCGGCGAACGCGGTCCGGACGCACTGTAAGCACACGAAGGAGCCGCCGGGTGACGAGCCTCGAAGCGCGTACGCAGAACGACGATGCGGGACCCGGCGGTTACGCGGCGGCCCGGCTGCTCCTTCTCGACGAGAAGGAGCGGTCCGGGCCGCCGCGCCGTGCCGCCCTCGCCCGCCTCACCGACGACTGGCTGGCCGCCCTCTTCGCCGCCGCCGCACCGCCCCGCGGGACCGCCCTCGTCGCCGTCGGCGGCTACGGCCGCGCCGAACTCTCCCCCCGCAGCGACCTCGACCTCCTCCTGCTCCACGACGGCAGCGCCGACAAGGCCGCCGTCGCCGCCCTCGCCGACCGGATCTGGTACCCCGTCTGGGACCTGGGCATGGCCCTCGACCACTCCGTCCGCACCCCAGCCGAGGCCCGCACCACCGCCGGCGAGGACCTCAAGGTCCACCTCGGCCTCCTCGACGCCCGGCACGTCGCCGGCGACGTCGGCCTCGTCGCCGCCCTGCGCACCACCGTCCTCGCCGACTGGCGCAACCAGGCACCCCGGCGCCTCCCCGAACTCGACGAACTCTGCCGCGAGCGCGCCGACCGCATGGGGGAGCTCCAGTTCCTCCTCGAACCCGACCTCAAAGAGGCCAGAGGCGGCCTGCGCGACGCCCAGGTACTCCGCGCGGTCGCCGCCTCCTGGCTCGCCGACGCCCCCCGCGAAGGGCTCGACGGCGCCCGCCGCCGCCTCCTCGACGCCCGCGACGCCCTGCACCTCGTGACCGGCCGGGCCACCGACCGGCTCGCCCTCCAGGAACAGGACGCGGTCGCACGGGAACTCGGCCTCCTCGACGCCGACACCCTGCTCCGCGAGGTGTACGAGGCCGCCCGGACCATCTCGTACGCCACCGACGTCACCTGGCGCGAGGTCAACCGCGTCCTCAAGGCCCGCTCGGCCAGACCCCGGCTGCGCACCCTCCTCGGCGGCCGCTCGGGCGGCGCCAAGGCCGGCGGCCGGGTGGGTGGCGCACGGGTCGGTGGCGCGAAGGCGCCCGTCGAACGCACCCCCCTCGCCGAAGGCGTCGTCGAGATGGACGGCGAAGTCGTCCTCGCCCTCGCCGCCAAACCCGAACGCGACCCCGTCCTGCCCCTGCGGGCCGCCGCAGCAGCCGCCCAGTCCGGCCTGCCGATCTCCCTGCACGCCGTACGCCGCCTCGCGGCCGCCGCCCGCCCCCTGCCCGTACCGTGGCCCGCCGAGGCCCGCGAGGAACTCGTCACCCTCCTCGGCGCGGGCGAGGCGACCGTGCCCGTCTGGGACGCCCTGGAGGCCGAGGGGCTCGTCACCCGGCTGCTCCCCGACTGGGAGCGCGTGCGCTGCCGCCCCCAGCGCAACCCCGTCCACACCTGGACCGTCGACCGCCACCTCGTCGAGACCGCCGTACGCGCCGCCTCCCTCACCCGCCGCGTCGGCCGCCCCGACCTCCTCCTCGTCGCCGCCCTCCTCCACGACATCGGCAAGGGCTGGCCCGGCGACCACTCCGTCGCCGGCGAGACCATCGCCCGCGACCTCGCCACCCGCATCGGCTTCGACCGCACCGACACCGGCATCATCGCCACCGCCGTCCGCCACCACCTGCTCCTCGTCGAGACCGCCACCCGCCGCGACCTCGACGACCCCGCCACCGTCCAGTCCGTCGCCGACGCCGTCGGCACCCTCGGCACCCTGGAACTGCTGCACGCCCTCACCGAGGCCGACGCACTCGCCACCGGCCCCGCCGCCTGGTCCTCCTGGCGTGCCTCCCTCGTTGCCGACCTGGTCAAACGGGTCGCAGGCGTCCTCGCGGGCGAACCCCTCCCCGACCCCGAGGCCGCCGCCCCCAGCGCCGAACAGGAACGCCTCGCGATCGAGGCCCTGCGCACCGGCGAACCCGTCCTCACCCTCCACACCCGCACCGAGCAGCCCGTCACCCCCGACGCTCCCGATGCCTCGGACGCCTCCGGCGCCTCCGGCGCCGACACCCCCGAACCCGTCGGCGTCGAACTCCTCATCGCCCTGCCCGACCAGCCCGGGGTCCTCCCCGCCGTCGCCGGAGTCCTCGCCCTCCACCGGCTCACCGTCCGCGCCGCCGACCTCCGCGCCGTCGACCTCCCCGCCGGAATCGGCGACGGCCCTGGAACCGGATCCGGCGACGGCCCTGGATCCGGATCCGGCGACGGCTCCGGCGACGGCTCCGGCGCCGTCCTCGTACTCGACTGGCGCGTCGCCGCCGAGTACGGCTCCCTGCCCGAGGCCGCCCGCCTCCGCGCCGACCTCGTCCGCGCCCTCGACGGCTCCCTCGACATCCCCGCCCGCCTCGCCGAACGCGAGGCCGCCTACCCGCGCCGGCGCGGCCTCACCGCCCCGCCGCCCCGCGTCACCGTCGCCGCCGCCCACTCCCGCCTCGCCACCGTCATCGAAGTCCGCGCCCAGGACGCCCCCGGCCTCCTCCACCGCATCGGCCGCGCCCTGGAAGGAGCCGACGTCCGCGTCCGCAGCGCCCACGTCTCCACCCTGGGCGCGAACGCCGTCGACACCCTGTACGTGACCCGTCCGGACGGCTCCCTCCTCCCCGACGAGGAGGCCGTGGACCTGGCCCGCGCACTGGAATCGGCGCTGCGCTGACCCCCTGGTCCGCCGCCCGCCCGACCCGCCCGCCGACCCGCCCCCGCCCACCGGATCCGGTGGGCGGGGGCACATCCTCCGAGCGGCCCGATACCCTGGAGGGCAATCCGACCGCCCCCGACACCTGAGGATCCGCGACCGCCGTGTTCGATACCCTCTCCGACCGCCTTGCAGCGACCTTCAAGAACCTCCGCGGCAAGGGCCGTCTGTCCGAGGCGGACATCGACGCCACCGCGCGCGAGATCCGTATCGCGCTGCTCGAAGCGGATGTCGCCCTGCCGGTCGTCCGGTCCTTCATCAAGCAGGTCAAGGAGCGCGCCCTCGGGATCGAGGTCTCGCAGGCCCTGAACCCGGCCCAGCAGGTCATCAAGATCGTCAACGAGGAGCTCGTCGCCATCCTCGGCGGCGAGACCCGGCGCCTGCGGTTCGCGAAGACCGCCCCGACCGTGATCATGCTCGCCGGTCTCCAGGGTGCCGGTAAGACGACCCTCGCCGGAAAGCTCGGCGTCTGGCTCAAGAGCCAGGGCCACTCCCCGCTGCTCGTCGCCTGCGACCTCCAGCGCCCCAACGCCGTCACCCAGCTCGGCGTCGTCGCCGAGCGCGCGGGCGTGGCGTTCTACGGCCCGCAGCCGGGCAACGGCGTCGGCGACCCGGTCCAGGTCGCCAAGGACTCCATCGAGTTCGCGCGCACCAAGATGTACGACGTCGTCATCGTCGACACCGCCGGCCGCCTCGGCATCGACCAGGAGCTGATGCAGCAGGCCGCGGACATCCGCGACGCCGTCAGCCCCGACGAGGTCCTCTTCGTCGTCGACGCCATGATCGGCCAGGACGCGGTCAACACCGCCGAGGCCTTCCGCGACGGCGTCGGCTTCGACGGCGTCGTGCTCTCCAAGCTCGACGGCGACGCCCGCGGTGGTGCCGCGCTCTCCATCGCGCACGTCACCGGCAAGCAGATCATGTTCGCCTCCAACGGCGAGAAGCTCGACGACTTCGACGCGTTCCACCCGGACCGCATGGCGTCGCGCATCCTCGGTATGGGCGACATGCTCTCCCTCATCGAGAAGGCCCAGCAGACCTTCGACGAGGACGAGGCCGCCAAGATGGCCTCGAAGCTCGCGTCGAAGAAGGGCCAGGACTTCACGCTCGACGACTTCCTGGCGCAGATGGAGCAGGTCCGCAAGATGGGCTCCATCTCCAAGCTGCTCGGCATGCTGCCCGGCATGGGCCAGATGAAGGAGCAGATCGCCAACATCGACGAGCGGGAAGTCGACCGTGTCGGCGCCATCATCAAGTCGATGACCCCGGCCGAGCGCCACGACCCGACCATCATCAACGGCTCCCGCCGCGCCCGTATCGCCAAGGGCTCCGGCGTCGAGGTCAGCGCGGTGAAGGGCCTCGTCGAGCGGTTCTTCGACGCCCGCAAGATGATGTCCCGCATGGCCCAGGGCGGCGGCATGCCGGGGATGCCCGGCATGCCCGGCATGGGTGGCGGCCCCGGCCGGCAGAAGAAGCAGATCAAGCAGGCCAAGGGCAAGCGCAAGAGCGGCAACCCGATGAAGCGGAAGGCCGAGGAGCAGGCCGAGGCCGAGCGCCGCGAGCAGGCGCAGCAGGGCGGCGCCTTCGGTCTCCCGGCCGCGGGCCAGAGCCCGAAGGACTTCGAGCTCCCCGACGAGTTCAAGAAGTTCATGAACTGATCCAGGAACGTCCCGGGCCGACCGGTCCGGTGAGGTCCGGGCCGACCAGCCCGGTGAGGTCCGGGCTGAGTGAGGCCTCATGAGGGGCCCGGAGCGGTGTGAAACCGCTCCGGGCCCCTTTTCACTCTCCCTTTCACCCCTCCGGCCCGCCCGCGATGCCGGGTTCGTCCCGCTCTTCGATACTGGGGCCACTGCCGCCGCGCCCCGAGGAGAGTCACGTGGCCAACCCCGTACCCCCGCGCGACCGGACGGACCAGCCGTGGCGCTCGGAAGGGGCCCCGCCGCCCCCGCCGCCGCAGAGGAAGAAGATGCCGGGCGGCTGGGGCGGGCTCATCCTCACCGCACTCGTCGTCTACCTGCTCGCCAACATCGTCCTGTCGTTCTTCAACGAGGGCGACGGGCCGACGATCTCGTACACCGAGTTCGACAAGCAGGTCGCCGCCGGGAACGTCACGAAGATCTACTCCAAGGGCGACGCGATCCAGGGGCAGCTGAAGGACAAGCAGCCCGTCCCCGACGGCAAGGGCGACTACACCAAGTTCACCACCCAGCGCCCCGCCTTCGCCGACGACGACCTGTGGGCGCAGCTGACCAAGCAGAACGTCGTCGTCACCGCCGAGCCGGTCGTCAAGGAACGCAGCTTCCTCGCCAACCTCCTCATCTCGCTCGCCCCGATGCTGCTGCTCATCGTGCTGTGGGTGTTCATCGCCCGCCGCATGAGCTCGGGCATGGGCGGTGCGGGCGGCGGCATGCTCGGCCGCAAGACCCCGCCCAAACCCGTCGAGCTGGAGGGCGGCAAGCGCACCACCTTCGCCGACGTCGCCGGCATCGACGAGGTCGAGGGCGAGCTCAACGACGTCGTCGACTTCCTCAAGAACCCGCAGGCCTACCGCGAGATGGGCGCCAAGATGCCCCGGGGCGTGCTCCTCGCCGGCCCTCCCGGCACCGGCAAGACCCTCCTCGCCCGCGCCGTTGCCGGCGAGGCCGGAGTGCCCTTCTTCTCCGCCTCCGCCTCCGAGTTCATCGAGATGATCGTGGGCGTCGGCGCCTCCCGGGTCCGCGAGCTCTTCGCCGAGGCCCGCAAGGTCGCCCCGGCGATCATCTTCATCGACGAGATCGACACCATCGGGCGCGCCCGGGGCGGCGGTTCGGGCATGGGCGGTCACGACGAACGCGAACAGACCCTCAACCAGATCCTCACCGAGATGGACGGCTTCACCGGCTCCGAGGGCGTCATCGTCCTCGCCGCCACCAACCGCGCCGACGTCCTCGACCCCGCCCTCACCCGGCCGGGCCGCTTCGACCGGATCGTCCACGTCAACCCGCCCGACAGGGGCGGACGCGAGGCCATCCTGAGGATCCACACCCGGGAGATCCCGCTCGCCAAGGGCGTCGACCTGGAGCACGTCGCCCGTACGACCCCGGGCATGACCGGCGCCGAACTCGCCAACCTCGCCAACGAGGCCGCCCTCCTCGCGGTCAAGCGCGACCAGAAGGCCGTCACCCAGTCCGACCTCTCCGACGCCCTGGAGAAGGTCCAGCTCGGCGCCGAACGTCCCCTGGTGATGCCGGAGGAGGAGCGGCGCCGCACCGCGTACCACGAGAGCGGGCACGCCCTGCTCGGCATGCTCCAGCCGGGCGCGGACCCGGTCCGCAAGATCACCATCGTGCCGCGCGGCCGGGCCCTCGGCGTCACCCTCTCGACGCCCGACGTCGACAAGTACGCCTACACGGAGGAGTACCTGCGCGGCCGGATCATCGGCGCCCTCGGCGGCATGGCGGCCGAG
Organism: Streptomyces sp. NPDC056169; assembly: GCF_042268445.1. NCBI lineage: Bacteria > Bacillati > Actinomycetota > Actinomycetes > Kitasatosporales > Streptomycetaceae > Streptomyces > Streptomyces sp. NPDC056169. The sequence continues at coordinate 59,608 of NZ_JBHJUO010000021.1, forward strand.
CAGGTCGTCTTCGGCGTCGTCACGACCGGCGCCGAGAGCGACCTGGAACAGGTCACCAGCATCGCCCGGGGCATGGCGGGACGCTGGGGCATGAGCGAGCGCGTCGGCCGCCTCACCGCCATCCCGAGCGACGCCCAGCAGGCGTACGGCCTGTCGGCGGCCCCCGCGACGCTCGACGCCGTCGACGCCGAGATGCGCCGCATCGTCGACGAGTGCTACGAGGGCGCCGTACGCCAGCTCCGCGACCACCGCGCCCAGCTGGACGCCCTGGCCGCCGCCCTCCTCGCGAACGAGACCCTGGAGGAGGACGCGGCCTACCGCGCGGCCGGCGTCGTCCGGCCCGGCAAGGACGACTGACCCCGGCGGGGGCCGCGGCAGGGGCCTCGCCGCCGGGCCTCGCCCCCGGGTCTCAGCGCCGGGTCTCAGCGCACCCGGGCGAGCACGTACCGGAAGACGTTCGGCATCCACACCGTCCCGTCCGCCCGGACGTACGGCGCGAGCGCCTCCTCGATCTCCTTCTCCACCTGCGAGAGCTCCGTCGCCCGGACGGCCTCGTCGAACGCGCCCGTCGACAGCAGGCCGCGCACCGCGCTCGTCCCGTCCGCGTACCCGAAGGGGCACGCGACCCGCCCCGAACCCGCGGGCCGGAGCCCCGCCCCGGCCACCAGGCCGTCCAGATCGGCCCGCACCGAAGGCGGCCGGTCCGCGAGCCGGTCCGCGACCCGCAGCACCGGCTCCGTGGCACACCGCTCCGGCGGCCCCCACCCCGCGAGGACGACCACCGCGTCCGATTGCGCCGAACGGGTGAGCGCCGCGAGCGCGGGGAGCAGCCCGTCCGTCGCGTGGAACGCCGTGATCACGTCGTACGGACCGTCGCCCCGCGGTACGCCCTGCACGTCCTCCGCGACCACCACGTCCTGCGGGAGACGCTCCCGGGCCAGCTCCACGCGCGCGTGGTCCCGGTCCACGCCGGCCACCCGCGCGCCCCGCGCCGCCGCCATCAGCAGCGCCAGACCGGTGCCCGAGCCGAGCCCGAGCACCCGGGACCGCGCACCCACGCCGACGCGGTCGTACACCGCCTCGTACAGCGGGACGAGCATGCGTTCCTGGATCTCGGCCCAGTCACGCGCGGGGTGGTGCGGGACGAGCGTAGGTGTCATGGAAAGAGCCCCAATCCGTGCCTGGACGACAGCCCCCCGTAGTCAGGGAACTGCGCAACCCCGGCCGCGTCCAGTGCTCGCGCCGCACCGATTCACCCCGGGGGAGGGGTGGTGCGCGCTCCCACGCGCCGACCCGGTAATGTCCCTGCAACGCTTCCCGCGCCCGTCCCGGAACGCAACGGGAGCCCCTCCAGGGGGCGTGAGCACCACGGCTGCGCGCCGGGGCGTATGCGTCACTACGCACCGGCTTGACGCCCACTGCGCGGCTTCTCCGCAGATCGGCGCACTGGCCCTCGTCAGGACGCATCAACGGCAACTGACGGGTAAGTGCAAAATATTTGGGATGCCCCGGAATGGAACCCGGGGGCACATCGGCTCGTTGTACACGACGTGAGCACGACACCACCTGTTCTCGCCGCAGAGCTGGCACAGGCGTGGGCCGACATTCAGCGGCACCACCCCGAGCTGCCCGATCTTGCCGCGCCCGAGTCCCTGATCGGAGAGTCCTCGTCCGCCTGCGGCGCCGAGCTCTCCTTCGAGCGACTGCTCCACGAGGCAGTCCACGGCATCGCCGCCGCCCGAGGTGTCCGTGACACCTCCCGCGCCGGCCGGTACCACAACCGCAGATTCCTCGCGATCGCCGAGGAGATGGGGCTCGACCACCCCGAGGAGCCACACGCCAGCAGCGGCTTCTCCCTGGTCACGCTCAACCCGGAGGCGCGGCGGCGGTACCGCCCCACCATGGAGCGGCTCCAGCGGGCCCTCAAGGCCCACACGGTCGCGACCGCGGCCGACACGAAGCGCTCCTTCCGGGGACCGGCCGCCCGGCACGGCTCCTCCGGCGGCGGCGTCCGCGTCAAGGCCGTCTGCGACTGCGGGCGGAACGTCCGCGTGGTGCCGTCCGTCCTGGCTCAGGCCCCGATCGTCTGCGGCGGCTGCGGCAAGCCCTTCCGCATCCCGGAGACGGTCGGCGCCGCCAGCTGACCCGGCGCCCTTCCCTGTCCCGCGGACAATGGGCGCCGCCAGCCGACCCGGCGGCGTGTGGCACAATGGACAGCTGTACTCGACAGTCGCACAGGACCCCTCTCTCCTCCGGCTGACGCGTCCATCGGGCATCCGAGTACCGCAACCCCACGTGGCATCTCAAAGTGCCCAACCACGTCAAGACCAGGAGACACCACTCCAGTGGCAGTCAAGATTAAGCTCAAGCGCCTCGGCAAGATCCGCCAGCCGCACTACCGCATCGTCGTCGCCGACTCCCGCACCCGCCGGGACGGTCGCGCGATCGAGGAGATCGGCCTCTACCACCCGACGTACAACCCGTCGCGTATCGAGGTCGACTCCGAGCGTGCGCAGTACTGGCTCTCCGTCGGCGCCCAGCCGACCGAGCCCGTCCTCGCCATCCTGAAGCTCACGGGCGACTGGCAGAAGGCCAAGGGCCTCCCGGCCCCCGAGAAGGCGCTGCTCGTCCCCGCCACCAAGGAGGCGAAGCGCGCCACGTTCGACGAGTTCGCGAAGGCCCTCGAGGGCGGCGACGACAAGGGTGAGGCCATCACCCCGAAGGCCAAGAAGGCCGACAAGAAGGCTGACGAGGCCGAGGCCGCGTCGACCGAGTCGACCGAGGCCTGAGCATGCTCGAGGAGGCTCTCGAGCACCTCGTGAAGGGCATCGTCGACAACCCCGACGATGTGCAGGTCGCCTCGCGCAACCTGCGCCGTGGCCGCGTGCTGGAGGTCCGGGTGCACCCCGACGACCTCGGCAAGGTGATCGGCCGTAACGGCCGCACCGCGCGTGCGCTGCGTACCGTCGTGGGCGCCATCGGCGGCCGTGGGATCCGAGTCGACCTCGTCGACGTGGACCAGGTCCGCTGAACAAGTCGGCCGCATCGGTTGAATGATGTGCCGGCACGGGCCGGGGAGGGCTTACGAGCCCACCCCGGCCCGTTGTCGTTTGTGTCGTACGAGCTGTGTGACAGGAGAGTGTGGAGCAGTGCAGTTGGTAGTCGCGCGGATCGGCCGCGCCCACGGCATCAAGGGCGAGGTCACCGTCGAGGTGCGCACCGACGAGCCCGAGCTCAGGCTCGGCCCCGGCGCCGTCCTGCTCACCGACCCGGCCTCCGCCGGGCCGCTGACCATCGAGTCCGGCAAGGTCCACAGCGGCAAGCTGCTGCTGCGCTTCGAGGGCGTCCGCGACCGCAACGCCGCCGAGGCCCTGCGCAACACCCTCCTCATCGCCGAGGTCGACCCCGAGGAGATGCCGGAGGAGGAGGACGAGTACTACGACCACCAGCTCATGGACCTCGACGTCGTCCTCGCCGACGGCACCGAGATCGGCCGGATCACCGAGATCTCCCACCTGCCGTCCCAGGACCTCTTCATCGTCGAGCGGCCCGACGGCACCGAGCTGATGATCCCGTTCGTCGAGTCGATCGTCATCGAGATCGACCTGGAGGAGCAGCGGGCCGTCATCGACCCGCCGCCCGGCCTGATCGACGACCGCGCCGAGATCGCCTCCTCCCGCGAGGAGTCCGAGGAGTCCGAGGAGTCCGAGGAGGCAGGGGAATGAGGCTCGACGTCGTCACGATCTTCCCCGAGTACCTCGAACCGCTGAACGTCTCCCTCGTGGGCAAGGCGCGCGCCCGGGGTCAGCTCGACGTCCACGTCCACCACCTGCGCGACTGGACGTACGACCGGCACAACACGGTCGACGACACCCCGTACGGCGGCGGACCCGGCATGGTCATGAAGACCGAGCCCTGGGGCGACGCCCTCGACCAGACGCTCGCCGACGGCTACGAGGCCGGCGCCCACGGTCCGGTCCTCGTCGTCCCGACCCCCAGCGGCCGGCCCTTCACCCAGGAACTCGCCGTCGAGCTCTCCGAGCGGCCCTGGCTGATCTTCACCCCGGCCCGCTACGAGGGCATCGACCGTCGCGTCATGGACGAGTACGCGACCCGCATGCCCGTCTACGAGGTCTCCATCGGCGACTACGTCCTCGCCGGCGGAGAGGCCGCCGTCCTCGTCGTCACCGAGGCAGTCGCCCGCCTCCTCCCCGGTGTCCTCGGCAACGCCGAGTCCCACCGCGACGACTCCTTCGCCCCCGGCGCCATGGCCAACCTCCTGGAGGGGCCCGTCTACACGAAGCCCCCCGAGTGGCGCGGCCGGGGCATCCCCGACGTCCTCCTCAGCGGGCACCACGGCAAGATCGCGCGCTGGCGGCGGGACGAGGCCTTCCGGCGTACCGTCGCCAACCGGCCCGACCTCATCGAGCGCTGTGATCCGGCCGCCTTCGACAAGAAGGACCGCGAGATCCTCTCGATGATGGGATGGGCGCCCGAGCCAGGTGGCCGATTTTGGCGCAGGCTCCCCGACGTGGAAGAATAGGCCGCTGTCGTCCGTCCGGCGCGCGCCCCTGCCACAGGGGGAACGACGCCCGCCAGGCACGAACGGCACCCCAGACATCCGAACGTACCGCTGATGACCTGTGGCATCAGCGAGGAAAGAGACCTCCATGGCCTCCCTGCTCGACCAGGTCAACGCGGCTTCCATCCGCTCCGACCTCCCCGCCTTCCGCGCCGGCGACACCGTGAACGTCCACGTGCGCGTCATCGAAGGCAACCGCTCCCGTATCCAGCAGTTCAAGGGCGTCGTCATCCGCCGCCAGGGCGCGGGCGTCAGCGAGTCCTTCACGGTCCGCAAGGTCTCGTTCTCCGTCGGCGTCGAGCGCACCTTCCCGGTGAACAGCCCGATCTTCGAGAAGATCGAGCTCGTCACCCGCGGTGACGTCCGTCGCGCCAAGCTCTACTACCTGCGCGAGCTGCGCGGCAAGGCTGCCAAGATCAAGGAGAAGCGCGACCGCTGAGCCCCGGCTCACCGCTCACGCGACGCTTGAGGTCCTCGCACAGACGGGCCGGATAGGCTCTGTCCCCGATGGACACCGAAGCACAGCACACGGAGCGCGACCCCTCCACCGACACGGAGGACGGGTCGCGCTCCGCGCGCGTTTCCTGGCGGCGTACGGGCTTCCTCGGCGCCGCCTGTGTGGTCTTCCTGCTGCTCCTGAGCCACTTCGTGATCCAGCCGTTCCTGATCCCCAGCAGCTCGATGGAGCCGACGCTCCGGGTCGGCGACCGGATCCTCGTGAACAAGCTGGCGTACCGTTTCGGCAGCGAGCCTCAGCGGGGTGACGTCGTCGTCTTCGACGGCACCGGCTCCTTCGTACGGGAGGACCTCGGCGGCAATCCGCTCACCGGGCTCCTGCACGACGCCGCGGCCGCCCTCGGCTTCGCCGAACCCGACGAGACCGACTTCGTGAAGCGGGTCGTCGGCGTCGGCGGCGACCGGGTCGTCTGCTGCGACAAGGACGGGCGGCTCACCGTCAACGGCGTCCCCGTCGAGGAGCGGTACGTGATGCTCGGCGACCGGCCGTCCAGCGTCCCCTTCGACATCGTCGTCCCCGACGGCAGGCTCTGGGTGATGGGCGACCACCGGAGCCAGTCCAGCGACTCCCGCGACCACCTCGGCAGCCCCGGCGGCGGCATGGTCCCCGTCGACAAGGTCATCGGACGCGCCGACTGGATCGCCTGGCCCTTCGGCCGCTGGTCCACCGTGCCCGGGACGGAAGCCTTCGACGCCGTACCGGCCCCGGCCGCAGCCGCCGGCGGGCACGGCACGGGCCCCCATGGGTAGCCGCGGCCGCCCGCCGGGCGGACCCGTCCACGGCCCCGGCGTCGCACCGCTGCCCGGACGGGCCGAGCGGCGCAGACTCGCCCGCAAGGTCAAGCGGCGCCGACAGCGCTCCGCGATCCGCGAGATCCCCATCCTCGTCACCGTCGCCGTGCTCATCGCGCTCGTCCTCAAGACCTTCCTGGTCCAGGCGTTCGTCATCCCCTCCGGCTCCATGGAGCAGACGATCCGCATCGACGACCGGGTCCTCGTCGACAAGCTCACCCCCTGGTTCGGCTCCCGCCCGCAGCGCGGCGACGTCGTCGTCTTCAAGGACCCCGGCAACTGGCTCCAGCACGAGGCCGCGCCGGCCTCCGAGGACCCGATCGGCGTCAAGCAGGTCAAGCAGGCCCTGACCTTCATCGGACTGCTGCCCTCCGCCGACGACCGCGACCTCATCAAGCGCGTCGTCGCCGTCGGAGGGGACACCGTCCGCTGCTGCGACAAGGACGGCCGGCTCACCGTCAACGGCGTACCCCTGGACGAGCCGTACCTGCACCCCGGGAACAAGCCGTCCACGATCCCCTTCGAGGTGAAGGTCCCGGAAGGCCGCATCTTCGTCCTCGGCGACCACCGCTCCAACTCGGCCGACTCCCGCTTCCACCTCGACGAGAAGGACCACGGCACCGTCTCAGAGGAGCAGATCGTGGGGCGCGCCGTCGTGATCGCCTGGCCCGTCGGGAACTGGCGGAGCCTGGAGGAGCGGGAGACTTTCGCCGCCGTACCGGACGCGCGTGCGAGTGCCGACCCCGCGCTCGGTCTGTCGCATAGTGTGTCCCCGCGCAATCTGAACGGATTGCCCGGGCTCCCGACCCCTGCGGAACTTCTGCTCGTTATGGGAGTGGTGGGCCTGTCCCTGTTCCGGGGCAGGCGATCGCACGGAGTGAGGAGTTGATGTGGGGGATTTGGCCGTCGGCGCACGATCCGGACACGATGAGCCCGAGAAGAGGGCCGACGAGGCCATCGGCGACGACGTGACGGGTGACGATGTGACGGATGACGAGCGGGCGCACGACGAGGGGGCGCACGACGACGAGGCGGCGGCGGGCAGGTCGGGCACGAGTCCGAAGAAGCCGCGCTCCTTCTGGAAGGAGCTGCCCCTTCTCATCGGCATCGCCCTGGTGCTCGCGCTCCTGATCAAGACCTTCCTGGTGCAGGCGTTCTCGATTCCCTCGGAATCCATGATGAACACGCTCCAGCGCGGTGACCGGGTCCTCGTCGACAAGCTCACCCCGTGGTTCGGCTCCGAGCCGGAGCGCGGCGAGGTCGTCGTCTTCCACGACCCGGGCGGCTGGCTGGAAGGCCAGGAGACCCCCGAGCCGAACGTCGTCCAGAAGTTCCTCAGCTTCATCGGCCTCATGCCGTCCGCCGAGGAGAAGGACCTCATCAAGCGGGTCATCGCCGTCGGCGGCGACACGGTCTCCTGCAAGGAGGGCGGCAAGGTCGTCCTCAACGGCGTCGCCCTGGACGAGACCTCGTACCTCTACCCCGGCTCCGTGCCCTGCCAGGACTCCTTCGGCCCGATCAAGGTCCCCAAGGACCGCATCTGGGTCATGGGCGACAACCGGCAGAACTCGCTGGACTCCCGCTTCCACCAGCAGCTCCCCGGCGGTGGCACCGTCGCCAACGACCAGGTCGTCGGCCGGGCCGTCGTGATCGCCTGGCCCGTCACCCGCTGGGCCACCCTCCCCGTGCCCGACATCTTCGACCAGCCCGGCCTCAACCAGGCCGTGGCCGCCGCCCCGCTGGGCGCGGCCGGTCTGGCCGGAGCGCTCCCGCTGGTGCTGTGGCGCCGGAAGAAGCGCACGGCAGGGCATACCGCCGAGTAGTGACCCGCGGGTAGATTGCCGTCCCGGACCGTCGACAGACCTCTGGGGTGCGCATGAGCGGAAACAAAAGAGCAGACAGCGGCCACGGCCGCCTCGGCAGCTTGCTGTCGGGGCTGACCGTGGCCGTCGGCTGTGTGCTCTTCCTCGGCGGCTTCGTCTGGGGCGCGCTCGTCTACCAGCCGTACACCGTCCCCTCCGACTCCATGACCCCCACCATCGCCGTCGGCTCCCGCGTCCTCGCCGAGCGCATCGACGGCGACGAGGTGCGGCGCGGCGACATCGTCGTCTTCACCGACGCCCTGTGGGGCTCCTCGCCTATGGTCAAGCGCGTCGTCGCGGTCGGCGGCGACACCGTCGCCTGCTGCGACCGGGACGGCCGGCTCACCGTCAACGGCCAGGCCGTCCACGAGCCCTACCTGCGCCCGGGACCCGGCGGCACCGTCGTCGCCTCCGGCCAGGAATTCTCCGTGACCGTTCCCGAAGGGAACCTCTTCCTCCTCGGCGACGACCGCCACACCTCGCTCGACTCCCGCTCGCACCTGGAGGACGTCGGGCAGGGGACCGTACCCCGCTCCGCGGTCGTCGGCAGGGTCGACGCCGTCGCCTGGCCCGCCGAGGGCCTCCTGGAGCCCGCGACGGGCTTCGCCGCCCTCCCCGGCGGGATCTCGACGCCAGGGCCCTTCACGGCCCTCTTCACGGCGATCGTGGCCGGGTGCGTCCTGGTCATGGCGGGGGCCGCTTACGGGCCCGTGGCGCGCCTTCTGACGCGACGTCCGGGCGGGACGGGCCCGGGGGCGGGCTCGGGGGCGCGGTCGGGGGCCGGCGCCGGGGCTGGGTCCGGGTCAGGGTCCGGGTCCGGGTCCGGGGAGAAGGTGGGGACATGACGGAAAGCCGTTCCTCCGAGGCGCCTCCGCCCGCCGCGCGCCAGGTGGCCCGGGTCGTCCTCCTCGACCCCGACGACCGCATCCTGCTCATGCACGGGTACGAACCGGACGACCCCGCCGACACCTGGTGGTTCACCCCCGGCGGAGGCCTGGAGGGCGACGAGACCCGGGCCGAGGCAGCGCTGCGCGAACTCGCCGAGGAGACCGGCATCACCGACGCCGAGCTCGGACCGGTCCTGTGGAAGCGGTACTGCTCCTTCCCGTTCGACGGACGCCGCTGGGACCAGGATGAGTGGTACTACCTGGCCCGCATCCGCCGCACCGGCACCGAGCCCCGCCCCCAGGCCCTCACGGAGCTGGAGACCCGCAGCCTCGCGGGCCTCAGATGGTGGACCTCCGCCGAACTGTCGGCGGCCCGTGAGACGGTGTACCCGACCAGACTCGCCGAGCTGCTGCGCACGCTGCTCGACGAGGGACCTCCGAGTGCACCGGTGGTTCTCGCCCCGGAAATCGTTTAGGGGTGCGGCCCGCTGGCGCACAATGGGTGGACGCACGGCTGAAGGGGAACATGCCATGAGCGCCGAGGACCTCGAGAAGTACGAGACCGAGATGGAGCTGAAGCTCTACCGGGAGTACCGCGACGTCGTCGGGCTGTTCAAATACGTGATCGAGACCGAGCGACGGTTCTATCTCACCAATGACTACGAGATGCAGGTGCACTCGGTTCAGGGTGAGGTCTTCTTCGAAGTCAGCATGGCTGACGCCTGGGTCTGGGACATGTACAGGCCGGCCAGGTTCGTCAAGCAGGTCCGCGTCCTCACGTTCAAGGACGTGAATATCGAGGAGCTCAACAAGAGCGACCTCGAACTCCCCGGCAGCTGACCCACCCCCTGACCCACCTCCTGACGCACCGCCCCGCCCGCCCCCCCTGAATCACCCTCAGGGGTGAGGGAGTTCTCCACAGCGCCCCGGCCCTCCACAGGGCCGCACACGGTCCCGCCCGCTCCGTCACAGTCGGTGACGGAGGTGGTACCGCATGAACAAGACCCAAGCCCTCGGACGGTACGGAGAACAGCTGGCGACCCGCCGGCTCACCGCGACCGGCATGCACATCCTCGCCCGCAACTGGCGCTGCGGCCGGGCCGGAGAGATCGACATCGTCGCCCGCGACGGCGACACCCTCGTCATCTGCGAGGTCAAAACCCGACGCCACGGCAGCTACGAACACCCGATGGCCGCCGTCACCCCGACCAAGGCCGAGCGCCTCCGCCGCCTCGCCGCATGCTGGCTCGACCGCAGCGGCACCCCCGCCCCGGCGGGCGGCGTCCGCATCGACCTCGTCGGCATCGTCCTCCCTCGCAAGGGCGCCCCCGTCCTCACCCACGCACAAGGGGTGGCCTGATGGGATTCGCCCGCACCTGCTCCGTCGCCCTCGTCGGCGTCGAAGGCGTCGTCGTCGAAGTCCAGGCCGACCTCGAACCCGGCGTCGCCGCCTTCACCCTCGTCGGCCTCCCCGACAAGAGCCTCAGCGAAAGCCGCGACCGCGTCCGCGCCGCCGTCGTCAACTCCGGCGCCGAATGGCCCCAGAAGAAACTCACCGTCGGACTCAGCCCCGCATCCGTCCCCAAGAGCGGGAGCGGCTTCGACTTGGCGGTCGCGGCCGCCGTACTCGGCGCCGCCGAGCGCATCGACCCCCGCGCCATCGCCGACCTCGTCCTCATCGGCGAACTCGGACTCGACGGGCGCGTCCGCCCCGTCCGAGGCGTCCTGCCCGCCGTCCTCGCCGCCGCCGACGCGGGATACCGCCAGGTCGTCGTCCCCGAACAGACCGCCGGCGAAGCCGCGCTCGTCCCCGGCGTCTCCGTCCTCGGCGTCCGCACCCTCCGCCAGCTCATCGCCGTCCTCACCGACGAACCCGTCCCCGACGAGGAACCCACCGAGGAAGGGCGACCCGACGCCATGCTCGCCGGCCTCCTCGTCCCCGGCGCCGGCATCGGCACCGGACTCGCCGCCGACCCCACCGAAGGACCCGACCTCGCCGACGTCGCCGGCCAGCGCCGAGCCCGCCACGCCCTGGAGATCGCCGCCGCCGGCAGCCACCACCTCCTGCTCTCCGGCCCACCCGGCGCCGGAAAGACCATGCTCGCCGAACGACTCCCCGGCATCCTCCCGCCCCTCACCCGACAGGAATCCCTCGAAGTCACCGCCGTCCACTCCGTCGCCGGCATCCTCCCGCCGGGCGAACCCCTCGTCCGCCGCGCCCCCTACTGCGCACCCCACCACTCCGCGACCATGCAGTCCCTCGTCGGCGGCGGCAACGGCCTCCCCAGGCCCGGCGCCGTCTCCCTCGCACACCGCGGCATCCTCTTCCTCGACGAAGCCCCCGAGTTCTCCGGCAAGGTCCTCGACGCACTCCGCCAGCCCCTCGAATCCGGACACGTCGTCATCGCCCGCGCCGCCGGCGTCGTCCGCCTCCCCGCCCGCTTCCTCCTCGCGCTCGCCGCCAACCCCTGCCCCTGCGGACGGCACACCCTCCACGGCGCCGGCTGCGAATGCCCCGCCTCCCTCATCCGCCGCTACCAGGCCCGCCTCTCCGGCCCCCTCCTCGACCGCGTCGACCTCCGCGTCGAGGCCGAACCCGTCACCCGCGCCGACCTCCTGGGACGCGGCGGGCGGGGCGAGACCACCGCCACCGTCGCCGCCCGCGTCCACGAGGCCAGAGCCCGCGCCACCGCCCGCCTCGCCGACACCCCCTGGAGCGTCAACAGCGAGATCCCCGGACACGAACTCCGTACGCGCTACCTCGCCGCACCCGGCGCCCTCGCCGCCGCCGAACGCGACATCGAACGCGGACTCCTCACCGCCCGCGGCCTCGACCGCGTCCTCCGCGTCGCCTGGACCGTCGCCGACCTCGCCGGACACGACCGGCCCGACAGCGAGGACATCGCCCTCGCCCTCGAAATGCGCACCGGCATCGCCCGCGGCGTGCCCGTCGGAGCGGGGGAGCGCCCATGACCGGCGGCCGCAACACACCGGACAACAACCCCGACACCCCGTGGACCGCACACACCACCGACACCACGGACGAGCGAATCGCCCGCGCCGCCCTCACCCGAGCCGTCGAACCCGGCGACGAGCACGCCGGCCGCTGGCTCCGCCACTTCGGAGCCATCGGCTTCCTCGACCGCCTCCTCCACCCCGGCGACGACCCCTTCCCCGGCACCGGAGCGCGACGCGTCGACGGCTGGCGACGACGCGCCACCACCGCCGACCCCGCCCGCGACCTCGACACCGTCCACCGGCTCGGCGGACGCTTCCTCGTCCCCGGCGACACCGAATGGCCCCGTCAACTCGACGACCTCGGCCACGCCCGCCCCCTCGGCCTCTGGATCAGAGGCCCCGCCGACCTGCGCACCTGGGCCCTGCGCTCCGTCGCACTCGTCGGAGCCCGCGCCTGCACCCCCTACGGCGCCCACATCGCCGCCGACCTCGCCACCGGCCTCGCCCGACAGGGCTGGGTCGTCGTCTCCGGAGCCGCCTACGGCATCGACGGCGCCGCCCACCGCGGCGCCCTCGCCGCCGGCGGAGCCACCGTCGCCGTCCTCGCCTGCGGCGTCGACACCCCGTACCCCCGAGGCCACGCCGGGCTCATCGGCCGCATCGCCGAACAAGGACTCGTCGTCGGAGAACTCCCACCCGACAGCCACCCCACACCCAGCCGGTTCATCCTCCGCAACCGCGTGATCGCCGCCCTCACCCGCGGCACCATCGTCGTCGAAGCCCAGCACCGCAGCGGCTCCCTCGTCACCGCCCGGGCCGCCACCCGCCTCGGCCGCCACACCATGGGCGTCCCCGGGCCCGCCACCAGCGCACTCTCCGCCGGCGTCCACGAACTCCTCCGCGGCGACGCCACCCTCGTCACCGACGCCCAGGAGATCGTCGAACTCGTCGGCGACATGGGCGAACTCGCCCCCGCCCGCCGCGGCCCCGTCCTCCCACGCGACCTCCTCGCACCCGCCACCGCGCACATCCTCGAAGCCGTCCCCGCCCGCGGCCCCACCCCCACCACCGTCATCGCCCGCCGAGCCGGAACCACCCCCGACGACACCCTCGCGAAGCTGTACGAACTGCACTCCCTCGGCTTCGTCGAACGACACGGAGAAGGCTGGCAGTTGACGAACACGGCCACACAGGGTTCGAACGCGCGGCGAGGCGATACTTGACCTGGAGCATTCGGGTGACAGGGTGAAGCCGATGAGCAACCGAGTTCTCTCGGCCGGATCCGAGGGGTCGACACGCGCCACGGCCCGGGTTCGAAGATGTGGCCGAGGGTGTCCACCCCGACCGGCGCGATCCACCGATGTTCGCGCACCGCGACAGCGCACTCACGCTACGCTCACCAGGATTCCCCACAGGACACCCCCGACGACACCCCCGACAGCAGAACGGCTCAAGGCAACGCATGCCCCAGCACACCTCCGGGTCTGACCGCGCTGCGGTGCCCCCAGCAGCCCGGGGCGCCGTGCGACCACCCGCACCGACCTCCCTCGACGAGCTGTGGCGGTCGTACAAGGACACGGGCGACGAGCGGCTGCGGGAGCAGCTGATCCTGCACTACTCGCCCCTCGTCAAGTACGTGGCCGGACGGGTCAGCGTGGGGCTGCCGTCCAACGTGGAACAGGCCGACTTCGTCTCCTCCGGGGTCTTCGGCCTCATCGACGCCATCGAGAAGTTCGACGTCGAGCGCGCCATCAAGTTCGAGACCTACGCGATCACCCGCATCCGCGGCGCCATGATCGACGAACTCCGCGCCCTGGACTGGATCCCGCGCTCCGTCCGCCAGAAGGCCCGCAACGTCGAACGCGCCTACGCGACCCTCGAAGCCCAGCTCAGGCGCACCCCCTCCGAGAGCGAAGTCGCCGCGGAGATGGACGTCACGCTGGAGGAACTGCACGCGGTTTTCAGCCAGTTGTCCCTGGCGAACGTAGTCGCCCTGGAAGAGCTGCTGCACGTCGGCGGCGAGGGCGGCGACCGCCTCTCCCTGATGGACACCCTGGAGGACACGGCGGCGGACAACCCCGTCGAGGTCGCCGAGGGCCGCGAGCTGCGCCGACTGCTCGCCCGGGCGATCAACACCCTCCCCGAGCGGGAGAAGACCGTCGTCACGCTCTACTACTACGAGGGCCTCACGCTCGCCGAGATCGGCAACGTCCTCGGCGTCACCGAGAGCCGCGTCAGCCAGATCCACACCAAGTCGGTCCTCCAGCTCCGCGCCAAGCTGGCCGACGTCGGACGCTGAGCCACTCGGGGCCGGTCGTACAGTGGAGCCGTGCCCAGGATTCGAGCGGCCTCCGTGGCCGAGCACCGGACGATGCAGCGAGGCGCCCTGCTGGACGCCGCGCGTTCCCTGCTGTCCGAGGGCGGTACGGAGGCGTTGACCTTCCCCGCACTCGCCGAGCGCACGGGCCTGGCCCGGTCCTCGGTGTACGAGTACTTCCGATCGCGCGCGGCCGTCGTCGAAGAGCTGTGCGCCGTCGACTTCCCCGTCTGGGCCGCCGAGGTCGAGACCGCCATGGCCGGCGCCGATACGCCCGAGGGCAAGGTCGAGGCGTACGTCCGCACCCAGCTGACCCTGGTCGGGGACCGGCGCCACCGGGCGGTCGTCGCCATCTCGGCGAGCGAACTGGACGACGGCGCCCGCGAGAAGATCCGCGCGGCCCACGGCGGCCTCGTCGCCATGATCGTCGAAGCCCTCGCCGCCCTGGGCCAGCCCGAGCCCCGCCTGGGCGCCATGCTGCTCCAGGGCGTCGTCGACGCGGCCGTCCGCCGCATCGAACTCGGCGCCGCGGAGGAACCCACGGCCATCGCGGAAGCCGCGGTCACCATGGCCCTCCACGGAGTGGCCGGCCCCCGCACCTGACCTTTAGGGCCCCCTCCCCCCTCCCTCCCCCGCCCTCCCGCCCCCGTGCCCTTGTGCCGCGTGTGTCAGCCGCCTGGGGGCAGCAGGCGGGACGGGGGCCTTCTCGTCAGGGTGAGCGGGTTCAGGTAGGTGGTGCCGCGGAGCAGGCCCCAGTGGAGGCAGGTCCGTGGGCAGTGGGTGTTCGGGGCGACCCGGGCCACGGGGGTTCCGGGGGTGACCCGGGTGCCCGCCTTCACCAGGGGGGTCACGGGGGAGAAGGTCGTGCGCAGTGGGGGAGTGCCCGTGCCCGGGAGGGTGAGGGTGAGGACTCCTCGGCCGCCGACCGGGCCCGCGAAGGTGACGGTGCCCGCGGCCGGGGCGAGGACCGGGGTGCCGGGCGGCGCCGCCAGGTCGATGCCGCGGTGGCCGGGGCCGTACGGGCCTGCCGGGGGTTGCCAGCCGCGGAGGATGTCCGGCGGGGGCGGGCCCACCGGCCACAGCAGGCCGAGGGCCAGGAACAGGGTCATGAGGTGCATGGGGGAAGACTCCCCCGGGTGACCGGTTCGCGGGGGTCGGGGACGGTATCTGTGGAGTACCCGCCGGTTGTGGACAGTGCCGTCACCCGTGGCTCCCCGGGTCCCGTACACTTCCTATGGCGACTCGGGTCACCGGGTCGACTTCGCACGCCCCGCCATAACCCTCACGGGTCATGGCAGCGCCTTTCGGTCCCTTGTGGGCATGGCGCGTCGGGGCGTCAGGAATACAACCGAGAAACCCAAGGAGATACGGCCATGGCCGTCGTCACGATGCGGGAGCTGCTGGAAAGCGGCGTCCACTTCGGTCACCAGACCCGTCGTTGGAACCCGAAGATGCGTCGCTTCATCTTCACGGAGCGCAACGGCATCTACATCATCGACCTGCTCCAGTCGCTGTCGTACATCGACCGCGCCTACGAGTTCGTCAAGGAGACCGTCGCGCACGGCGGCTCCATCATGTTCGTCGGTACGAAGAAGCAGGCCCAGGAGGCCATCGCCGAGCAGGCGACGCGTGTCGGCATGCCGTACGTCAACCAGCGTTGGCTCGGTGGCATGCTCACCAACTTCTCCACCGTCTACAAGCGTCTGCAGCGCCTCAAGGAGCTTGAGCAGATCGACTTCGAGGATGTGGCCGCGTCCGGCCTCACCAAGAAGGAGCTCCTGGTCCTCTCCCGCGAGAAGGGCAAGCTGGAGAAGACCCTTGGCGGTATCCGCGAGATGTCCAAGGTGCCCAGCGCCGTCTGGATCGTGGACACCAAGAAGGAGCACATCGCCGTCGGCGAGGCTCGCAAGCTCAAGATCCCGGTCGTCGCGATCCTCGACACCAACTGCGACCCCGACGAGGTCGACTACAAGATCCCGGGCAACGACGACGCGATCCGCTCCGTCACCCTGCTCACCCGCGTGATCGCCGACGCTGTCGCCGAGGGCCTCATCGCCCGCTCCGGCGCCGCGACCGGCGACTCGAAGCCGGGCGAGAAGGCCGCCGGCGAGCCCCTCGCCGAGTGGGAGCGCGACCTGCTCGAGGGTGAGAAGAAGGCCGACGACGCCGCCGAGGTCCAGACCTCCGCCGAGACCGAGAAGGTCGCGGACGCCGAGGCTGCCGACACCGCCGAGGTCGTCGCCGAGGCCGAGGCCGAGGTCGTCGCCGAGGTCGTCGCCGAGGCTCCGGCCGCGGACGCCGAGCAGGCCTGACCCTTCAGGACCTTCGGGTGACGACGGCGGGGGCCCACGAAGCCCCCGCCGTCCACCCGTGGACCCGCCCGATCTTTCAGACTTCGAGAGAGAAACAGACTCATGGCGAACTACACCGCCGCTGACGTCAAGAAGCTCCGCGAGCTCACCGGCGCCGGCATGATGGACTGCAAGAAGGCCCTGGACGAGGCCGACGGCGATGTCGACAAGGCCGTAGAGGCCCTGCGCATCAAGGGCCAGAAGGGTGTCGCCAAGCGCGAGGGCCGCTCCGCCGAGAACGGCGCCGTGGTCTCCCTCATCGCCGACGACAACACCTCCGGTGTCCTCGTCGAGCTGAAGTGCGAGACGGACTTCGTCGCCAAGAGCGAGAAGTTCCAGGTCGTCGCCGACCAGCTCGCCGCCCACGTCGCCGCCACCTCCCCGGCCGACCTCGCCGCGCTGCTCGCGTCCGAGATCGAGGCCGGCAAGACCGTGCAGGCGTTCGTCGACGAGGCCAACGCCAACCTCGGCGAGAAGATCGTCCTGGACCGCTTCGCGCAGTACACCGACGGCTTCGTCTTCTCGTACATGCACCGCACGATGCCGGACCTCCCGCCGCAGATCGGTGTCCTCGTCGAGTTCGACAAGGCCGACGCCGCCGTCGCCAAGGGTGTCGCCCAGCACATCGCCGCCTTCGCGCCGAAGTACCTCACCCGTGAGGACGTTCCGGCCGAGGTCGTCGAGACCGAGCGTCGCGTCGCCGAGGAGACCACCCGCGCCGAGGGCAAGCCCGAGGCCGCGCTCCCGAAGATCGTCGAGGGTCGCGTCAACGGCTTCTTCAAGGACGCGACGCTGCTCGGTCAGCCGTACGCCCTTGACAACAAGAAGTCCGTCCAGCAGGTCCTGGACGAGGCCGGTGTCACCCTGAAGCGCTTCACGCGCATCAAGGTCGGCATCTGAGTCCGTCCGCGAACGCGACGGACACCGGACCCCGGTAGGGTCTGAGGCAGTCGTCCGCCCCCGCGCAGGACGACCGCAGATCTGACGAGGAGGCCATTGCCGTACGGGATACCGCGAGGACCCAAGGCAATGGCCTCCTTCGTATGTGCACGAGGAGATCTCCATGAACCAGGGCGCCGTACAGGGCGACGACAACAACGGCAAAAAGGCCGGCCGCTACATGCTGAAGCTGTCCGGAGAAGCCTTCTCCGGCGGTACCGGCCTGGGCGTCGACCCCAACGTCGTGCACGCCATCGCGCGTGAGATCGCGGCGGTCGTACGCGACGGCGCGGAGATCGCGGTGGTGATCGGCGGCGGCAACTTCTTCCGTGGCGCCGAGCTCCAGCAGCGCGGCATGGACCGGGCCCGCTCCGACTACATGGGCATGCTCGGCACCGTGATGAACTGCCTCGCCCTCCAGGACTTCCTGGAGAAGGAAGGCATCGACTCGCGCGTCCAGACCGCCATCACCATGGGCCAGGTCGCCGAGCCGTACATTCCGCTGCGCGCCGTGCGCCACCTGGAGAAGGGCCGCGTGGTCATCTTCGGCGCGGGCATGGGCATGCCCTACTTCTCCACCGACACCACCGCGGCCCAGCGGGCCCTGGAGATCGACGCCGAGGCCCTGCTCATGGGCAAGAACGGCGTCGACGGGGTCTACGACTCCGACCCGAAGGCCAACCCCCACGCGGTCAAGTTCGACGCGCTGGAGTACGGCGAGGTGCTCTCCCGCGACCTCAAGGTCGCCGACGCCACCGCCATCACCCTGTGCCGGGACAACAAGCTCCCGATCCTCGTCTTCGAACTGCTCACCGAGGGCAATATCGCTCGCGCGGTGAAGGGTGAGAAGATCGGCACGCTCGTGAGCGACCAGGGCACCCGGGCCTGACACCCGAACCGGGAACCGCCCCGCAAGGGGATGGGACAGAGCCCTGCCGGTCGTACCCACCGTGCAGGACACAACGCGACGACACGCAGGAGCATGTGGTGATCGAAGAGACCCTCCTCGAGGCCGAGGAGAAGATGGAGAAGGCCGTCGTGGTCGCCAAGGAGGACTTCGCCGCGATCCGCACCGGCCGTGCGCACCCGGCGATGTTCAACAAGATCGTGGCGGACTACTACGGCGCCATCACCCCCATCAACCAGCTTGCGTCGTTCTCCGTTCCGGAGCCGCGCATGGCCGTGGTGACCCCGTTCGACAAGAGCGCGCTGCGCAACATCGAGCAGGCGATCCGTGACTCGGACCTCGGCGTCAACCCGAGCAACGACGGCAACATCATCCGGGTGGTGTTCCCCGAGCTGACCGAGGAGCGCCGCCGGGAGTACATCAAGGTGGCCAAGGGCAAGGCCGAGGACTCGAAGATCTCGATCCGCGCCGTGCGCCGCAAGGCCAAGGAGTCCATCGACAAGCTCGTCAAGGACGGCGAGGTCGGCGAGGACGACGGCCGTCGCGCGGAGAAGGAGCTCGACGACACCACCGCGAAGTACGTCGCGCAGGTGGACGAGCTGCTCAAGCACAAGGAAGCCGAGCTGCTCGAGGTCTGATGAACGACTCTTCCTGGGGGGCCCCGGGCGGCATCGGCCGCCGGGGACCCGACCAGGGGCCTGCCCCGGCGGGTCCCGCAGACGATCGGCATCAGGCGGCGCAGACTCGGCCCATGCCCATCGTGCCCGACGTTCCCGCCGGCGGATTCCAGGACGGTCACAGCCGGGGGGCCGCTCACCAGAGCGGTCCCCTGTTCCGTGACGAGACGCCGCACGAGCACCCGCAGGAGCCCATGTCCAGCCCCACCCCGCCTCCGCCGCCCGCGCCGACGGCGCCACGGCAGAAGAAGAGCGCGGGGCGTGACCTGGGCGCGGCCATAGGGGTCGGAGTCGGTCTCGGCGCCGTCATCGCCGCCTCGCTGTTCATCTGGAAGCCGGCGTTCGTCGGGGTGATCGCGGTCGCCGTGGTCGTCGGGCTGTGGGAGCTCACGTCCCGCCTCCAGGAGCGCAAGGCCATCAAGGCTCCGCTGGTGCCGCTCGCGGTCGGCGGTGCGGCGATGGTCGTCGCCGGCTACGTCCGGGGCCCGGAGGGCGCCTGGGTGGCGATGGCGCTGACGGCGCTCGCGGTACTCGTCTGGCGGATGACGGAGCCCCCCGAGGGCTACCTGAAGGACGTCACGGCGGGTGTCTTCGCCGCGTTCTACGTGCCGTTCCTGGCGACGTTCGTGGCGATGCTGCTGACCGCGGACGACGGTCCGCAGCGGGTGCTGACCTTCCTGATCCTGACGGTGGTCAGCGACACCGGGGCGTACGCGGTCGGCTGGCGCTTCGGCAAGCACAAGCTGGCGCCGAGGATCAGCCCCGGCAAGACCCGTGAGGGTCTCGGCGGGGCGGTGGCGTTCGCGATGGCGGCGGGCGCGCTGTGCATGGAGTTCATGATCGACGACGGGACCTGGTGGCAGGGTCTGCTCCTGGGTCTGGCGGTGGCGGCGAGCGCGACGCTCGGCGACCTCGGCGAGTCGATGATCAAGCGTGATCTCGGCATCAAGGACATGGGCACGCTGCTCCCCGGTCATGGAGGCATCATGGACCGGCTGGACTCGTTGCTGCCGACGGCGCCGGTGGTGTGGTTGCTGCTCGCGCTGTTCGTGGGGACGGGCTGACCGGCCGGTCGGTTTCCTCCGTCGACAGGTGTTGACGGACAGCGGGTACTCTGGAAGGGCTCGTGGCGCGTGCGCTGCGGGCCCTTCCGCCGTCCTCGCCGCCGTGAGGACGCTCCAGTGAGGTCTCCTGGCTTCGGCATCGTCATGCCGCGCTTCCCGCCGACGCGGGGCTGTCCGGACCTCGTGCCGTCTGAGGAGACACCCGATCGTGGCCCGTCCTGTGCCCGGAGAACTCACTTTCATCGCCCCCAAGGGAGCCAAGAAGCCGCCGCGGCACCTGGCGGACCTCACGCCCGCCGAGCGGAAGGAAGCCGTCGCCGCGACCGGCGAGAAGCCCTTCCGCGCCAAGCAGCTGTCGCAGCACTACTTCGCTCGGTACGCGCACGACCCCGCGCAGTGGACCGACATCCCGGCGGCCTCGCGGGAGAAGCTCGCCGAGGCGCTGCTGCCCGACCTGATGTCCGTGGTGCGGCACATCTCGTGCGACGACGACACCACCCGTAAGACCCTGTGGCGGCTGCACGACGGCACGCTCGTCGAGTCGGTGCTCATGCGCTACCCGGAGCGGGTGACCATGTGCATCTCCTCGCAGGCCGGCTGCGGCATGAACTGCCCGTTCTGCGCGACCGGGCAGGCGGGGCTCGACCGGAACCTGTCGACCGCCGAGATCGTGCACCAGATCGTGGACGGCATGCGGTCCCTGCGGGACGGGGAGGTGCCCGGGGGACCGGCGCGCCTTTCGAACATCGTGTTCATGGGCATGGGCGAGCCGCTCGCCAACTACAAGCGGGTCGTCGGCGCGATCCGCCGGCTCACCGACCCCGAGCCGGACGGCCTGGGCCTCTCGCAGCGCGGGATCACCGTGTCCACGGTCGGTCTCGTGCCGGCGATGCAGCGCTTCGCCGACGAGGGCTTCAAGTGCCGTCTCGCGGTCTCGCTGCACGCCCCGGACGACGAGCTGCGCGACACCCTGGTGCCGGTGAACACGCGCTGGAAGGTGCGCGAGGTCCTCGACGCTGCCTGGGAGTACGCGGAGAAGTCGGGGCGCCGGATCTCCATCGAGTACGCGCTCATCCGCGACATCAACGACCAGGCGTGGCGCGGCGACCTCCTCGGCAGGCTGCTGAAGAACAAGCGGGTCCACGTCAACCTGATCCCGCTGAACCCGACGCCCGGTTCGAAGTGGACGGCGTCCCGTCCGGAGGACGAGCGGGCGTTCGTCGACGCCATCGCCCGCCACGGCGTTCCGGTGACCGTCCGGGACACCCGCGGTCAGGAGATCGACGGTGCCTGTGGACAGCTGGCGGCCTCCGAACGCTGACCTTGTACTCTGAGCTCGAACACATCTTCATATTCCGACAGGGGAGCGCCACAGCGCTGAGAGTGCGGTGACCGTAGACCGCAGACCCTCTGAACCTTGCCCAGGTCATTCTGGGTAGGAAGTTCGGTCGTTAACTCAAGCTGTTGCGCCCTGCCCGCGTCCGGGTCCGCCGGACGTGGGCAGGGCCGCGTCTCTTCCTGGTCAACCCAGGAGGAATCTCAGTGAGCACCACCATTTCGGCGAGCACGAAGAGAATGGCCGCCGCCGCGCTCGTCGCGGCGCTGGGCGTCACCACGCTCGCCGCCTGCGGCGCGGAGGACGTCCGCGACGCCGCGGGCAAGACCGGCGCGCCCGCACCGAAGACCGTGACCCTCGTGAGCCACGACTCCTTCAACGCCTCCAAGGAGGTCCTGAAGGACTTCACGGCGCAGACCGGTTTCACGGTCAAGGTCCTCAAGGCCGGCGACGCGGGCGAGGCCGTCAACAAGGAGATCCTGACCAAGGGCTCCCCGCAGGGTGACGTCTTCTTCGGCGTCGACAACACCCTGCTGTCCCGTGCCCTCGACAACGGGATCTTCGTCCCGTACGAGGCGAAGGGCGTGGACCGGATCCCGGCCGCGTACCGTCTCGACAAGGAGCAGCGGGTCACGCCCGTCGACTCCGGCGACATCTGCGTCAACTACGACAAGAAGTACTTCGCCGACAAGAAGCTGGCGCCGCCGCAGACCTTCGACGACCTGGCGAAGCCGGCGTACAAGGACCTGCTCGTCGTCGAGAACCCCGAGCGGTCCTCCCCGGGTCTTGGCTTCCTCCTCGGTACGGCCGCGAAGTTCGGCGACGAGGGCTGGCAGGACTACTGGAAGAAGCTGAAGGCCAACGGCGTGAAGACCGTCGACAGCTGGGAGCTCGCCTACAACCAGGAGTTCTCCGGTTCGGCAGGCGGCAAGCAGGCCAAGGGCGACCGGCCGCTCGTCGTGTCGTACGCCTCCAGCCCGCCGGTCGAGGTGCTGTACGGCGAGCCGCAGCCGAAGGTGGCGCCGACCGGCGTCTCCACCGGTACCTGCTTCCGGCAGATCGAGTTCGCGGGCCTGCTGAACGGGACGAAGAACCCCGAGGGCGGCAAGGCGCTGATCGACTTCCTGATCTCGAAGAAGTTCCAGGACGACATGCCGCTCCAGATGTTCGTCAACCCGGTCGCCAAGGACGCGACGCTGCCGGAGCTCTTCACGAAGCACGGTGTGGTCGTCGACGAGCCGGAGACCATGGCGCCCGAGAAGATCGCCGAGAAGCGTGACCCGTGGATCCAGCAGTGGTCGTCGCTCGTCCTGAAGTAGTGCGGGGCCGGGGCGACCTCCGGAGGAGCGCGGCGCGGCTGGGGCTGATGGCCCTGCCCGTCGCGTTCTTCGGGATCTTCTTCGCCTGGCCCGTCGTGTCGATCGTCGACCGGGGGCTGCGGCCCGACGGCGCCTGGCGGTTCGGTCGCATCGGCGAGACGCTGAGCCGGCCGGAGATCCTCGACGTGCTCGGCTTCACCGTGTGGCAGGCGGCGGCCTCCACCGGTCTGACCTTGCTCGTGGCGCTGCCGGGGGCGTACGTCTTCGCGCGTTTCGCGTTCCCGGGCAAGGGTGTGCTGCGGGCCGTGGTCACGGTGCCGTTCGTGCTGCCGACGGTCCTCGTCGGCACGGCCTTCCTGGCGGTCGTCGGCCGGGGCGGTCTGACGGACGAGCTGTGGGGGCTGCGGCTCGACACCAGCGTGTGGGCGATCCTCCTCGCGCACGTGTTCTTCAACTACGCGGTCGTCGTGCGGACCGTCGGCGGCCTCTGGTCGCAGCTCGACCCGCGCCAGGAGGAGGCCGCGCGGGTCCTCGGCGCCTCGCGCTGGACGGCCTGGCGGACGGTGACCCTGCCCGCGCTCGTGCCGGCGGTGTCGGCGGCCGCCCTGATGGTCTTCCTCTTCACCTTCACCTCCTTCGGTGTCGTACAGATCCTCGGCGGGGACGCGTACTCGACCCTGGAGGCCGAGATCTACCGGCAGACCGCCCGGCTGCTCGACCTGCCGACGGCCGCCGTCCTCACCCTCGTGCAGTTCGCCGCGGTCGGGGCGATCCTGGCCGTGCACGCCCGGACGGTACGGCGGCGGGAGACGGCGCTGCGGCTCGTACCGCCGGAGACGACCGCGCGCCGGCCGCGCGGCATCGGGCAGTGGGCGCTGCTCGCGGGCGTCCTCGTCTCGGTGGCGGTGCTGATCCTGCTGCCGCTCGGCGTGCTCGTGGAGCGCTCCTTCGCGGGGCCGCACGGCTACGGGCTCGGCTACTACCGGGCGCTCGGCTCGCTCGACGAGTCCGGCACCTTCCTCGTGCCGCCGCTGGAGGCGATCGGGAACTCGCTGCGGTACGCGGCGGCCGCCACGGCCATCGCGGTGCTGATCGGCGGGCTCGCGGCGGCGGCCCTCACCCGGCGGGCCGGCCGGCTCGTGCGGGGCTTCGACGCGCTGCTGATGCTGCCGCTCGGGGTGTCGGCGGTCACCGTCGGCTTCGGGTTCCTCATCACGCTCGACGAGCCGCCGTTCGACCTGCGGGCCAGCTGGATCCTCGTGCCGCTCGCGCAGGCCCTGGTCGGCGTCCCCTTCGTCGTACGGACGATGCTGCCGGTGCTGCGGGCGGTCGACGAGCGGCTGCGGGAGGCGGCGGCCGTGCTCGGCGCGTCGCCGTGGCGGGCCTGGCGGGAGGTGGACCTGCCGCTGGTGCGGCGGGCGCTGCTCATCGCCGCCGGGTTCGCCTTCGCCGTCTCGCTCGGCGAGTTCGGCGCGACCGTCTTCATCGCCCGGCCCGACAGTCCGACGCTGCCGGTGGCGGTGGCCCGGCTGCTCGGGCGGCCCGGTGAGCTCAACTACGGCCAGGCGATGGCCCTCTCGACGATTCTGATGGTGGTGTGCGCGGTGTCCCTGCTCCTGCTGGAACGGCTGCGCACCGAGCGGACCTCCGGGGAGTTCTGATGCTTTCGATCCAGGACGCGACCGTACGGTTCGGGGAGCGGGCCGCGCTCGATGCCGTGGACCTGGAGGTCGCGGAGCACGAGATCGTGTGCGTCCTCGGCCCCAGCGGCAGCGGCAAGTCGACGCTGCTCCGGGCCGTCGCGGGGCTCCAGCCGCTCGACGGCGGCCGGGTGCTGCTCGGCGGCGCCGACCAGACGGGGGTGCCGGTGCACCGGCGGGGCGTCGGGCTGATGTTCCAGGACCACCAGCTGTTCCCGCAGCGGGACGTCGGCGGCAACATCGCCTTCGGGCCCCGGATGCGCGGGGCGGCCAAGGCCGAACAGACGGAGCGCGTACGGGAGCTGCTCGACCTCGTCGGGCTGCCGGGGGCCGAGCGGCGCTCGGTGGCCGCGCTCTCCGGCGGCGAGCAGCAGCGGGTGGCGCTGGCCAGGGCGCTGGCGCCGCGGCCCCGGCTCCTCATGCTGGACGAGCCTCTCGGGCAGCTCGACCGGGGGCTGCGGGAGCGGCTCGTCGTCGAGCTGCGGCAGTTGTTCGGGCGGCTCGGGACGACGGTCCTGGCCGTCACCCACGACCAGGGCGAGGCCTTCGCGCTCGCCGACCGGGTCGTGGTGATGCGGGACGGGCGGATCGCCCAGTCGGGTGGGCCCGTCGAGGTGTGGTCGCGGCCGGCCTCGGAGTTCGTGGCCCGCTTCCTCGGCTTCGACAACGTGGTGGCGGCGCGGGTCGTCGGCACGGTCGCGGAGACCGTGTGGGGGAAGGTCCCGGTGCCGGAGGGCTCGCCGCAGGGGGAGCGGCGGCTCCTCGTCCGGCCGGGCGGGGTGCGTCTCGTCCCGCGGGAGTCGCCGGGGTCGGGGGAGCCGGACGCGTGGACCGTCGAGTCCCGGACCTTCCGGGGCGACCGTGTCGTCGTACGGCTCCGGCCGGTGGACGGGCCGCCGCTGGAGGCGGAGTTCCCGCTGAGCGAGGCGCCGGCGCTGGGGGCCGGGGTGGGCGTGGGGTTCGCGGTGGAGGACGTCGTGGTGCTCGGCGACTGACCCGTGTCAGGGTGTGGTGCGCCCGTCGTAGAGCGCGCGCAGCCAGGGCTGCCGGACGGCGGGCAGCCGCGCCAGCGTATGGCGGAACACCTTCTGGTCCGGCTCGAACAGTCTCCACGGATGGTCGGGCAGGGGGTAGTCGTCGCGGAGGACACCGTCCGGGAGCCTGCCCGACATCGGACGCGGTGACGTCTCGCGGGGGAGGGCGAGATGGGCCCAGACCTCGATGGCCAGCGGCACGGCCACCGTGGCGTCGGACGGCGGCTGCCAGGGCTCGCCCGTGCGCGGATGCCGGGGTACGAGGGCGATGTCGGGGACCGGTACGGCAGTGCCGGGGGCGCGCGGGCCGGGACCCGCCAGGGCCACGGACTTCGCGGCGGGCCCCGGGGGCAGCAGCCTGGCGACCGCGCGGCCGAACAGATCCATGACGGGGCCCTCGGGCAGCGTCAGCGGGCCGCCGTCGGAGGCCACCAGGAGATGGGCGAGCGCCGATCCGGCCGCCGCCTGCCACCGGTAGTGCCAGGTGTCCTCCGGAGCGAAGGGGGGTGTGCTGTACGAGTGCCACGTCATGCCCTCCCAGCCGAGCGGCGGGGGGGCCGGCTCTCCGGCGGGCTCGGGGCGCACGGCGTCCGGTTCGAGCCACACCGCCTGCCAGAGAGAGCAGTCGTCGATGCGGGTCGCGACCGGGAGCCCGCACCGCTCGCACGCGAGATTGGGGCCGTCCCGGCCGTCCGGGCCGAAGCAGTCGCCGTCGCACTTCTCGGGAATCAGGACGGTGCCCCGTGTGTCGCCCGGTGCGACGACGGTCCGGCCCCGGGCTCCGAAGGAGACCGAGCCCACCGGAGCGAAGACGCCTTGGGCCTCGGCCTCGGCCTCCCCGATCCCCTCCCACCGCCACGGAGCCCCGGAAGGCGCCGGATCGACGGCGTACGTCCCGGGCTCCATCAGCGGCGGGAGCATCACGTGCCCGACGGACTGATGGGCGTGGGCGGGGAGCGCGACCGGGGACAACGGCGCGGTCAGCGCGGAGCCGCACCCCCTGCACACGAACACGTCCACGTACTCTCCCCCCGACCCCGTACCCCGCGGATTCTCTCCGTGCGGGGTACCGGCGGCCAAAGGGTTTTCGCCCGGACCGGCCCTGTCCCGCGCGCCCGGACCGTCCCCGCCCCGCGGGCTACGCCTTCGCGAGCCGTTCCAGCGCCTCCGGGGCCTCGTCGATCGAGTCGACCAGGGCAATGCGGGGCGCCATCGGGCGGTCGGCGGCGAGGGCATGCAGGAGGGGCCAGGCCGGGAGGCGGTCCGTCCAGTGGGCGCGGTCGACGAGGACCATCGGGGTGGGGGCGCCCAGGGAGCCGTAGTAGTTCGGGGTGGCGTTCGTGAAGATCTCCTGGACCGTGCCCGCCGCGCCCGGCAGGAAGACGACGCCCGCCGTGGAGCGGGCGAGCAGGCCGTCCTCGCGGAGGGCGTTGGCGAAGTACTTGGCGATGCGGCCCGCGAAGGCGTTCGGCGGCTCGTGGCCGTAGAACCAGGTGGGGATGCCGACCGAGTCGCCGCCGTGCGGCCACCGGGCCCGTACCACGAAGGCCGCGCGGGCCCACTCCGTCACGGAGGGGGTGAAGGACGGGGCGGCGGAGAGGAGGGCGAGGGCCGCCGGCAGGGCCTCGTCGGGGAACGGGGCCAGGTACGCGCCGAGGTTCGCCGCCTCCATCGCCCCCGGTCCGCCGCCGGTCGCCACGGTGAGGCCGGAGCGGGCCAGCGACCTGCCGAGCCGGGCGGCGCCCGCGTACGCCTCCGTGCCCCGGCCCATCGCGTGACCGCCCATCACACCGACGACCCGGGCTCCTTCGAGGAGTTCGTCGAGGGCGTCGGAGACGGCGTCGTCGTGGAGCGAGCGGAGCATCGACGAGAAGATGTCGCCGTCGGCCCTGGTCCGTCCGAACCAGGCGTACGCGAGGGCGTCGGGCGTCGACGCGTAGTCGGCGTCCGCGATGCCGTCGTACAGCTCCTCGGGGGAGTAGAGCCCCGCCCGGTACGGGGCGAACGGCAGATCGGGGACGGGCGGGAAGACGAGGGCCCCGTCGGCGCGCACCTTCGCCGCGGCCTCCGGCTCCATGGGGCAGCCGAGGAAGACGGCGCCGGCGGCGGAGGCGGAGAGCAGGGCGAAGGTGCGGTCGGTCAGGTCGACGGACTGGACGCGGAGCCCGGCGAGCGCGCCGGGCCGGGCGAGCGCCGCGTCGAACTCGTCGAGCGTGTGGATCTCGCGTCCGTGCCCGCGCGGACCGGGCGGCCTGTGTGCAGGAGGAGGCGTCGCCATGGGCCCACGATAGGGGCCGCCTGTCGATCGGGCGCGCGGGCGGCCCGTCGGCCGGTCAGGGCCCGGCCTGTCGGCCAGTCAGGTCCCGGCCGGTCGGCGGGCGGCTCGTCAGCCCGTCAGGGGGAGGGCCGCCAGTTCCGCCACGAACCAGGTCAGCGGCAGGAAGACGGCGACGAGCGCGCCCGCCCGCATGAGGGCCGCCGAGCGCAGGACCGTGGGCGGGGCGCCGAGGCGGAGGAGTGCCTCGGTGGTGTGGGCGCGGCACTGCTTGGACTCCAGCGCCGCCGTGAGGAGCGTGGCCGTGGTGCAGGCCATGACCAGGGCGGCGCCGAGACCGGTGAGCGGACCGAACGCGGACGGGCCGGTGCCCGAGGCGTACAGCGCGGCCGCCGCGAGCGTCCCGGAGAGCACCGCGCAGAGCACCCCGAGCGGGCGGCCGATACGGCGGGACTCGTCCATGAGGACGCGGCCCGCGAGCAGCCGGGTGGCGCCCGGCCGGACGGCCTGGAGGAGCCGGCCGCAGCCGTACGTGAGTCCGGGGCCCGCGAGTGCGAGGCCGAAGGCGGTGAGCACCCAGCCGGCCAGGACGCCCGCCGGGCTGCCGTCGAAGCGGCCCGGCAGCGGGAGGTCGTTCCCGGCGCCGCTGCGGCCCGCGTACGTCTCGATGGCCAGGCCGACCGCGACCAGGGCGACGCCCCACGGCAGCCCGGACGGCACCGGCTTCTCGACGCCCTCCGGCTCCGCGGGCGCGGAGCGGGGCCGCAGCGCGAGACCCGCGGCCGTGGCGGCGACGACCGGCAGGATCGCGAGGAGCGTGAGGGCGGCGGCGAGCGGCATCGGCTGGTCGGCGGCGAGGAGCTCGGCCGCCGCCCCGTCGAACGGCAGCCCCGTGATGTCGCCGCGCAGGTGCAGGTAGAAGAGGAGCGCGACCATCGAGCCGAGCGTGCAGGCGACGGCCGTCGACGCCGCCGCGACGGCCGTGAGCCGGACGGGGCCGAGTCCGACCGCCGAGAGTCCGGGGCGCGGCCGGGTGCTGGGGTCGGTGCGGGCCACGGCCACGGCGAACTGGACCGTGGCGGCGAGCGGCAGGGCGCACCAGAGCAGGCGCAGCACGGAGGCCGAGGACTGGGCCGGGTGCCCGACGGCGTATCCGAGGGTGCAGAGCAGCAGGAAGCCCACCCCCGCGGCCGCGGCGGCGACGAGGAGCCGGCGCGTCAGGACGAGCGGGTGGGTCCCGCGGGCTAGACGGAGAGCGAGCACGCGGTGACGCCCTCCGCCCCTGACGCCGGGGGTACGGTGCCGACGCGGCGGCCGTCGAGGAGGGCGACCGTGCGGTCGGCGAGCGCCGCCACCTCGACGTCGTGGGTGGCGAGGAGCACCGTGATGCCGTGCGAGCGGGCCGCCGCGGTCAGGGTGCGCAGGACCTGCGCCCCGTCGGCGCGGTGCAGCGCGGCGGTCGGTTCGTCGGCGAAGAGGACCGACGGGGTGGTGACGAGGGCGCGGGCGATCGCGATCCGCTGGCGCTGGGAGTGGGTGAGCGCGTGCGGGCGCTTGCGGGTGCAGACGCCGATGTCGAGGCGCTCCAGCCATTCGACGGCGGCGGTCTTCGCGGCCCGGTGGGAGGCGCCGCGGAGCAGCAGGGGGAGGGCGACGTTCTCCCAGCCGGTGAGCTCGGGGACGAGGCCGGGCTCGGGGTCGATCCAGCCGAAGCGGTCGCGGCGGAGCCGTTCGCGCTGGGCCGGGCTCAGGGTGTGCACGGGGCTGCTGTTGAACCAGATCTCGCCCTGCTGGGCGACGAGCTGGCCGGACAGGCAGCGCATGAGGGTGGTCTTGCCGCTTCCGCGCGGGCCGACGAGGGCGAGGATCTCGCCTTCGCGGACGCCGAGGGAGACGCCGCTGAGGGCGTCCGAGCCGCCCAGGGTGCAGTGCAGGGAACGCGCCCAGAGCACGTCGTTGTCCGGTGGGGCCATCGCGTACACCTCGATGTCGGATCCGATCTGTGTTCCCCCGTCCGGGGGAACGAAGAGACGGGCCTTTCGGTCACTGGCGCCGTGCGAATTCCGGGGGCGGCCAGGGGAGCCACCGGGAAGGCGACCAGGGATGAACCGTAAGGATTCAGATCGGTTTGTACGGACAGCACGCGGCCCGGGCACGCCGCCATCCACTCGGATGGCCGCATGCCCGGGCCGTTGTCACGCCGTGAGGGCGGCGTGAGGTCCTGTGCCTCGCGGGGAGGTGAGGATCAGAGCTTGGTCCACGCCTCCGTCAGCACCGAGCGCAGGATGCCTTCGATCTCGTCGAAGGTGCCCTGGTCGGCGATGAGCGGCGGGGCCAGCTGGATGACCGGGTCGCCACGGTCGTCGGCCCGGCAGTACAGGCCGTTCTCGAAGAGCGCCTTGGAGAGGAAGCCGTAGAGCACGCGCTCCGTCTCCTCGTCCGTGAAGGACTCCTTGGTGACCTTGTCCTTGACGAGCTCGATGCCGTAGAAGAAGCCGTTGCCGCGGACGTCGCCGACGATCGGCAGGTCGTGCAGCTTCTTCAGGGTGTTGAAGAAGTTGCCCTCCTGGTCCAGCACGTGCTGGTTCAGGCCTTCCTTGTCGAAGATGTCGAGGTTGGCGATCGCGACCGCCGACGACACCGGGTGGCCACCGAAGGTGTAGCCGTGGAGGAAGGTGTTGTCGCCCTTGTAGAACGGCTCCGCGATGCGGTCCGAGACGATGCAGGCACCGATCGGGGAGTAGCCCGAGGTCATGCCCTTGGCGCAGGTGATCATGTCCGGCACGTAGCCGAACTTGTCACAGGCGAACATCGTGCCGAGGCGGCCGAAGGCGCAGATCGTCTCGTCGGAGACGAGGAGCACGTCGTACTGGTCGCAGATCTCGCGGACGCGCTGGAAGTACCCGGGCGGCGGCGGGAAGCAGCCGCCGGCGTTCTGCACCGGCTCCAGGAAGACGGCCGCGACGGTGTCGGCGCCCTCGAAGAGGATCTCCTGCTCGATCTGGTCGGCGGCCCAGCGGCCGAAGGCCTCGGGGTCGTCGCCGTGGATCGGGGCGCGGTAGATGTTGGTGTTCGGCACCTTGTGCGCGCCGGGGACCAGCGGCTCGAAGGGGGCCTTCAGGGCCGGCAGACCCGTGATGGACAGGGCGCCCTGCGGGGTGCCGTGGTAGGCGACCGCACGCGAGATGACCTTGTACTTGGTGTGCTTGCCCTGCAGCTTGAAGTACTGCTTGGCGAGCTTCCACGCGGTCTCGACGGCCTCGCCGCCACCGGTGGTGAAGAACACCTTGTTCAGGTCGCCGGGGGCGTAGTCGGCCAGGCGCTCGGCGAGCTCGACGGCCTTGGGGTGCGCG
Organism: Streptomyces sp. NPDC056169; assembly: GCF_042268445.1. Classification (NCBI taxonomy): domain Bacteria; kingdom Bacillati; phylum Actinomycetota; class Actinomycetes; order Kitasatosporales; family Streptomycetaceae; genus Streptomyces; species Streptomyces sp. NPDC056169. The sequence continues at coordinate 90,477 of NZ_JBHJUO010000021.1, forward strand.
TACGACCAGACGGGGAAGAACGCGAGTTCCTTGGCCTGCTTGTACGCGACCTCGGCGAGCTCCTCGCGGCCGTGTCCGGCGTTGACGACGAACAGACCCGCGAGACCGTCGAGGTAGCGCTTGCCCTTGTCGTCGAAGATGTAGGTGCCCTCACCACGCACGATGGTGGGAACGGGCGAGTTCTCGTACGACGACATGCGGGTGAAGTGCATCCACAAGTGGTCGTAGGCGGTCTTGCTGAGGTCCTGGCTCACGGCTATCGGGTTCCCCACATATAGGTCTGCTTCTTGAGCTTGAGGTAGACGAAGCTCTCGGTGGAGCGCACGCCGGGGAGAGTGCGGATGCGCTTGTTGATCACATCCAGCAGGTGGTCGTCGTCCTCGCAGACGACTTCCACCATGAGGTCGAAGGAGCCCGCGGTCATCACCACGTACTCGCATTCGGCCATGGCCGTCAGTGCCTCCGCAACCGGATCGAGGTCACCCTCGACGTTGATGCCGACCATCGCCTGGCGCCGGAATCCCACGGTGAGCGGGTCGGTGACGGCGACGATCTGCATGACGCCCTGGTCGAGCAGCTTCTGCACGCGTTGGCGCACCGCGGCCTCGGAGAGGCCGACGGCCTTGCCTATCGCCGCGTAGGGACGGCGACCGTCCTGCTGGAGCTGTTCGATGATTGCCAGGGAGACGGCATCGATCGTCGGGGACGAACCGGTTCCGGTTCTGGAGTCTGTGCTTCGACTGGCCACGGCTTCACTGTGCACCGAGATTGTCCGTCGTGCAAGCCCGAAGTGATGAAATTCGTTGTGAGCGGGTCTGGATCTCACTGAATCCGAAGTTGCGGAGGGTCGGGGCTGTTGAAAGCGTCAGTCGAGCGACTAGGCTGGGGTGTCTCACCCATCGGGACGCCGCACAGGGACGTGCGACGTCAGAACGTGACAGGAGGGGTGGCAAGTGACCACCGAGCTGCGCCGGCTGCGTAACTACATCAACGGGGAGTTCCGCGACGCGGCCGACGGCCGCACCATCGAGGTGGTCAACCCGGCCACCGGCGAGGTGTACGCCACCTCCCCGCTCTCCGGCCAGGCCGACGTCGACGCCGCCATGGAGGCCGCCGCGGCCGCCTTCCCCGCCTGGCGCGACAGCACCCCGGCCGACCGCCAGAAGGTGCTCCTCAAGATCGCCGACGCCTTCGAGGAGCGCGCCGAGGACCTCATCGCCGCCGAGGTCCTGAACACCGGCAAGCCCACCGCCCTCGTCGGGAGCGAGGAGGTACCGCCGATGGTGGACCAGATCCGCTTCTTCGCCGGCGCCGCCCGCATGCTCGAGGGCCGTTCGGCCGGCGAGTACATGGAGGGCATGACCTCCATCGTCCGCCGCGAGCCCGTGGGCGTCTGTGCCCAGGTCGCGCCGTGGAACTACCCGATGATGATGGCCGTCTGGAAGTTCGCCCCGGCGCTCGCCGCGGGCAACACCGTCGTCCTCAAGCCCTCGGACACGACCCCCGCGTCGACCGTCCTGATGGCCGAGATCATCGGGCAGATCGTCCCCAAGGGCGTCTTCAACGTCATCTGCGGCGACCGCGAGACCGGCAAGGCCATGGTCGAGCACCCGACCCCGGCGATGGCCTCCATCACCGGCTCGGTCCGCGCCGGCATGCAGGTCGCCGAGTCGGCCGCCAAGGACGTCAAGCGCGTCCACCTGGAGCTGGGCGGCAAGGCCCCCGTCGTCGTCTTCGAGGACACCGACATCGAGTCGGCCGTCGGGGACATCGCGGTCGCGGGCTTCTTCAACGCCGGCCAGGACTGCACGGCCGCCACCCGCGTCCTCGTCCACGAGTCGATCCACGACGAGTTCGTCGCCGCCCTCGCCAAGGCCGCCGCCGAGACGAAGACCGGCCAGCCGGACGACGAGGACGTGCTCTACGGCCCGCTCAACAACGCCAACCAGCTGAAGCAGGTCTCCGGCTTCATCGAGCGCCTCCCGGCCCACGCCAAGGTCGAGGCCGGCGGCCACCGCGTCGGCGACAAGGGCTACTTCTACGCCCCGACCGTCGTCTCCGGCCTCAAGCAGGACGACGAGATCGTCCAGAACGAGGTCTTCGGCCCGGTCATCACCGTCCAGTCCTTCACGGACGAGGCCCAGGCCCTCTCGTACGCCAACGACGTCGAGTACGCCCTCGCCTCCTCCGTCTGGACCAAGGACCACGCGCGCGCGATGCGCATGTCCAAGGCCCTCGACTTCGGCTGCGTGTGGATCAACACCCACATCCCGCTCGTCGCCGAGATGCCCCACGGCGGCTACAAGAAGTCCGGCTACGGCAAGGACCTCTCCGCGTACGGCTTCGAGGACTACACGCGCATCAAGCACGTCATGACCTCCCTGGGCTGATCCCACCCCGGCGCGTGGACCGCGGCCCCGGCATCCTGGTCGACAGGGTGTCGGGGCCGCGGTCCGTCGCTCGACGGACCGTCCATTGCCGCAGGTGGCCGCGGGTGGGGATGCTGGGGCGGTGAGAGCGATAGCCAGGAAGAGCATGTCCCGCAGGTCCCTGCTGCGCGGGATCGGCGGTGTCGGAGCGGCCGCGGCGCTCGCCGGGTGCGGGGTGCCCGCCGCCTACGTCGACGAGCGGGACCGGGCGGGCCGCGACCTGTCCGCCCGCGACCGGACCCTCGACTTCGCCAACTGGCCGCTCTACATCGACACCGATGACGACGACACGTCGAAGCGCCCGACCCTGGACGCCTTCCGCGCCCGCACCGGGATCTCCGTCCGCTACACGGAGGAGATCAACGACAACGACGAGTTCTTCGGCAAGATCGGCCCCTCCCTGATGAACCATCAGGATCCCGGCCGCGACATCGTCGTCGTCAGCGACTGGATGGCCGCCCGCTTCGTCCGCCTCGGCTGGGTCCAGGAGATGGACCGCGCCGCCCAGCCCCACGTCGCGCAGCACCTCAACCCGCAGCTCCGCTCGCCCGCCTTCGACGCGGGCCGGCTGCACACCGTGCCCTGGCAGTCCGGGATCACCGGCATCGCGTACAACCGGAAGAAGCTCGGCCGGGAACTCCGCTCCACCAAGGAACTGTGGGCCGACGACCTGCGCGGCAAGGTCACCCTGCTCTCCGGCCTCGACGAGTCGATGTCCCTGCTCCTCCAGGGCAACGGCGTCGACGTGACCCGGTGGACCCGCGACGACTTCCACGCCCTGTGCGAGCAGATCGAGGGACTCGTCCGGAAGAAGCACATCCGCCGCTTCACCGGCAACGACTACATCAAGGACCTGTCCACCGGCGACGTGCTCGCGTGCCAGGCGTACTCCGGCGACGTCATCCAGCTCCAGGCCGACAACCCGGACATCGAGTTCGTCGTCCCCGAGGAGGGCGCCGAACTGTGGGCCGAGTCCCTCATGATCCCCAACCGGGCCCAGCACAAGTCCAACGCCGAGAAGCTGATCGACTACTACTACGAGCCCGAGGTCGCCGCCGAACTGGCCGCCTGGGTCAACTACGTCTGCCCCGTGCCGGCCGCGCAGGCCGTCCTCGCGGACTCCGGCGACGAGGAACTCGTCGCCCTCGCCGAGGACCCGCTGATCTTCCCGGACGCCGACATGCAGAGCCGGCTCGCCATCGCCCGCGACATCCGCGCCGACGAGCGGCAGGAGTTCGCGAAGCGGTGGAACGGGATCGTGGGTCTGTGAGTCCGGGTTCGTGAGTCCGGGTTCGTGAGTCCGGGTTCGTGAGTCCGGGTTCGTGAGTGGGGGTCCGCGCGTGAGGCCGACCCCCATTTTTGAACACGTTCATGTGAGGCGTACGCTGCCGTCATGAGCGACTCGAACGGGCCGAGAGCCCTTCTCACGCGCATCCGTGGCTGGCTGGTCGTCTTCGTCGTCTGCCTGGTCCTGAGCGGCGCCACCGCCTTCCCGCTCGTCACCGAACTCCGGCTGCTCGACGAGGCCTTGGCCTCGTGGGCGGCGCCCGTGGCCGAGCTGTTCCCCGGACTCGCGGACTGGATCGCCCGGGTGCGGGACGGGGTCCAGGCCGCAGACCGGCAGGCGCCGTACCTTCTCTACGGAACGGACTGGCTCGCCTTCGCGCACCTCGTCATCGCGGTCGCCTTCTACGGCGTGTACCGCGACCCCGTCCGCAACATCTGGGTCGTCGAGTTCGGGATGATCGCCTGCGCGGGCATCGTCCCGCTCGCCCTGATCTGCGGGCCGATCCGGGACATCCCCTTCTGGTGGTCGGTCATCGACATGTCCTTCGGCGTCATCGGGATCCTGCCGCTGCTCGTCGTACGCCGGATGATCAAGCGCCTTGAGGCCGCGACGACGGCTCCGGCGCCGGAGGCCGTACCCGCGTAGCGGCCTCCCGGACCGCCGCCGTCACCCGGTCCAGGGGTACGCCGGTGGGGACGGTCACGCCCAGGGCGGCGACCGTCCCGGCCGGGCCCCGGACCGGAGCGGCCACCGTGATCTCGCCCAGGCGGTACTCCTCGGCGCAGACCGCCAGGCCCTCCGCGCGGACCCGGGCCAGCTGCGCGGCCAGGACGCCCGGCGAGACCACCGTGTGGCGGGTGTGACGAGCGGGCCGGGGGAGGTCCGTCGGGGGAGCGGTGAGCAGGATCTTCCCGTACGCCGTCGCATGGCCCGGCAGCCGCTCCCCGCTCACCAGGCACAGCACGCCGTCGGCACCGGGACCGGACAGGACCGCCACGTCCGCGTGCCCGCCCGTCCTGGCGCCCAGCACCCGCAGCGCGGGCAGCGCCGCGTCGAGGAGCCCGCGCGGGCAGGGCGCCGCCGCGCCGAGCGACCGCAGCCGCAGGCCCAGCCGGTACGTGCCGTCCGCGCCCCGCTCCAGACCGCCCCAGGCCACCAGCTCCCGCACCATGCGCAGCGCCGTCGGCGCCGGGAGTCCCGTCCGCGCCGCGATGTCGGTGAGCCGCAGCGCCACCGGGCCGCCCGGCGGCCCGTCGAAGGCGTCCAGTACCGAGAAGAGCCGTCCCGCCACGCTCTCGCCCATGTCCCCGACCGTGCCTTTCACTCAGTGGAAGCCCGGACTTCCCGCCCCGCCCGGCCCGTACGAGGCTCAACGCATGAACCTCGGTCTCGCTTCCGACACCCTGCTCTCCACCACCCGCGCCGTCCGCCACCGCCTCGATCTCACCCGGCCCGTACCCCGCGCGCTCCTGGAGGAGTGCGTGGACCTCGCAGTCCAGGCGCCCACCGGCCGCAACCGGCAGCGCTGGCACTTCGTGATCGTCACCGACCCGGCCCGCCGCGCCGTCCTCGCCGACCTGTGGCGGGCCTCCCTCGCCGCGCCCGGCGCCCACCAGCCGCTGCCCGACCGGGACGTGCGCCGGGCCGAGGTCGCGCCCGGCGTGATGAACCGGGTCTACTCCGGCGTCGGGCATCTCCACCGGCACCTGCACGAGGTCCCGGCCTATGTCATCCCCTGTGTCGAGGGACGGACCGAAGACGCCTCCGTCACCCATCAGGCCGGTACCTGGGGGTCGATCCTGCCCGCCGCCTGGAGCTTCATGCTCGCCGCCCGCGAGCGCGGGCTCGGCACGGTGTGGACGACGGGGAACCTGCCGATGGAGCGGGAGTTCGCGCGCTTCCTCGGCATCCCGTACGAGCACGTGATGCAGGCCGCCTTCATCCCCGTCGCGTACACGATCGGCACCGACTTCCGGCCCGCCCGGCGGATCCCGCGCGAGCAGGTCCTCCACTGGGACGCGTGGTGATCAGTCCGGGAGGCCGTACGCCGACACCATGAGCGTCAGCGCCGTCCGGTTCATGTCCTGGCCCTTGGCGTCGGTGGAGTTGACGCTGTAGACGAGGGTGCGCGCGCCGTCGCGGGTCGAGGCGACGGCCGCGTTGTAGCCCCAGCGGCCGCCCGTCTTGCCCCACACCTCGCGCCCGCCGAGCCGCTTCATCGACAGACCGGAGGCGTACGCGGCCGGGCCGCCCGTCTTCATGTCCGGGACCTTCGGCAGCGTGAACATCTCCTCCAGGAGCGGTCCGCGCACCACCCGGCCCGCGAACAGCTCCCGGGTGAACCGCTCCAGGTCGGCGGTGGTCGAGACGATGTCGCCGGCCGCCCAGCCGTCCGTCGACCCCCAGACGGAGACGTCCCGCAGCCCGGTCGTGCCGTCGTCGAGCCGCATCGTCTGGTAGCCGTGGTTGTACGGACCGGTGATCTCGGGGTCCGTACCCGGGAAGGACGTGCCGTGGAGGCCGAGCGGGCGCAGGATCCGACGCTCCACCTGCCGCTCGTACGTGTCGCCCGTGACCCGCTCCACGATCAGACCGGCGATCGTGTAGCCGATGTTGAGGTAGTGCTGCTTCGTGCCCGGCCGGAACTCGCGCGGCTTCGCCGTCGCCGAGCGGACCATCCCCTCCGGGGTGTGGACGGTGAACCGGTTCGCGTACCACTCCTCCACGGTCGTGCCCGGGAAGTCGGGGGCCGGGATGCCGTGGGTGTGGTTGAGGAGCTGTCGGACGGTCACCGTGGCGTACCGGCCGGGGATCAGCTCCGGGAGGTACGAGCGGGCCGACCGGTCCAGGTCGATCCGGCCCTCGGCGGCGAGCTGGAGGACGGTCGCCGCCGTGAAGACCTTCGTCACCGAGCCGGCCCGGAAGCGGGCGGCCGGGTCCGCCGGGGCGCCGCTCTCCAGGTCGTGGACGCCCGAACTCCCCTGCCAGGAACCCTCGGTGCCGCCGACCCGGACCAGCGCGGCCGTCGCGTCCGCGCGGGGGAGACCGGCGATCGCGGCCGACATCGCCGCCTCCAGGGAGGGAGTCTCCTGAGAGGAGGTCGCCTGCGCGGCGGCCTGCGCGGTCGCGGTCGCGGCCGTGGCCGGGACGATCGCCGGCCCCGTCGCCACCCCCAGGACCAGGGCGGCGGCGAGCAGGGTGCGGGTGGACTTCTTCATGGTCAACTCCCGTGGTGTGAGCCGTTGTTCTCGATGGCTCCATCCTGCTGACCTGGGAGGATCCGCGGATCGCCCGCACCGGCGGTCTTGAAGGGGTCAGTTCCTCGCCGACGCGGGGGAGGAGCCGGGGCCCGGGCCTCCCCCGGCCGGGGGAGAACCCGCCGCGACCAGGCCCGTCTCGTACGCGCAGATCACCGCCTGGATCCGGTCGCGCAGCCCCAGCTTGGCCAGCACGTTCCCCACATGGGTCTTCACCGTGTGGTCGCTCACCACCAGCTCCGCCGCGATCTCCGCGTTCGACAGGCCGCGCGCGAGCAGCAGCAGCGTCTCCCGCTCCCGGCCGGTCAGGACGTCGAGCCGCGGGTCAGGGCCGGGGGCCGTCCGGCGCGGCCCGCCCGCGGTGTACTGCTCCACGAGGCGCCGTGCCACGGACGGCGCGAGGAGCGAGTCGCCCGCCGCCACCACCCGGACCGCGTGCACGAGGTCGTCCCTGCGCACGTCCTTGAGGAGGAAGCCGCTCGCCCCCGCGTGCAGCGCCTCGTACACGTACGCGTCGGTGTCGAAGGTCGTCAGGATCACCGTCCGGCAGTCCGACTCCGCGCTGATCGTCCGGCAGGCCTCGATGCCGTCCGTCCGGGGCATGCGGATGTCGAGCAGCGCCACGTCGGGCGCCAGCCGGCGCACCGCCTCGACGGCCTCCGTCCCGTCCCCGGCCTCCGCGACCACCTCGATGTCCGGCTGCGCGTCCAGGATCATCGCGAACCCGCTGCGGACCAGCTCCTGGTCGTCGGCGACCACCACCCGGATCGTCATGCCCTCGCCCCCGTCGTCTCCGTCGTGGAGGGTACGGGGAGCAGGACCCGCACCTCGAAGCCCCGGCCGCCGGGGCCCGGGCCCATCGCCGCCGTGCCGCCGTGCGCGGCCGCCCGCTCCCGGATGCCGACGAGGCCGTGGCCGCCGGAGCCCGCCTGCGGGCCGCGCCCGTCGTCGGTCACCGTCACCCGCAACACGCCCTCCGCATGGGCCAGCCGGACCTCGGCCGTACGGGCCCGAGCGTGCTTGACCACGTTCGTCAGGGCCTCCTGGACGATCCGGTAGGCGCTCGCGCCGGTCGCCGAGGGCAGGGAACGGACCCCGCCCTCCGTCGCGTACGTCACGGTCAGGCCGCCGACCCGGACCCGCTCCACCAGCTCGGGGATGCCCGCGAGGCCGGGCTGCGGCTCGCGCGGGGCGGCCCCGCTCTCGGAGCCCTCGCGCAACACCCCGAGCATCTGCCGCAGTTGGACCATCGCGTCGCGGCCGGTCGACGAGATCGCCTCGAAGGCGGCCTCCGCGCGCTCCGGGGCCGCCCGCACCGCCACGGGTCCCGCCTCCGCCTGCACGACCATCAGGCTCACCGCGTGCGACAGGATGTCGTGCATCTCCCGCGCGATCCGGGCCCGTTCGCGGGCGGCGGCCCGCTCGGCCTCGATCCGGTGCTCCCGCTGCCGCGCGTCCTGGAGCCGGCCGAAGACGTACGCAGCGCCGAACACGAAGAGGGAGAAGGTCAGTTCCCGCATCGACTGGGTGTTGAGCCACACCGAGGCCGGTACCGCGACCACGAGCAGGGCCGCCGTCGCCAGCCGCTTCCACGGCGGGGAGAGCACGGCGATCGTGTAGACGCTGACGAGCCCCGTGTACGGCAGCGGCTGCCCCGGCCCCTCCAGGGCCACCTTGTACAGCGCGCTCGCCGCGAGGATCGCGAGCAGGACGGCGAGCGGCGCGCGCCGCCGCCAGACCAGCGGCAGCACCGTGAGCGACGTCAGCCCGTACGCCGGCCAGGTCGCCGGCTCCAGCTCGGGCCCGCGCGGCACCACGAACGGCATCGTCATCGCCGCCTGCACGAGGAGCGCGATCCCGATGTCCACCGCCCACGGGTTCGCCGCGCCCCAGCGCCGCGCCCGCTCCCACCCGCCGCGTACCGCCCCCGGTATCTCCCCCCGCCCGGCCATTACGGCTTGCGGCCCACCGCGCCGAACTGTGCGACCTCGGCCGTCCCTTCGGAGCGCCAGCGCGCGCAGGACACGATGCCCGGCTCCAGCAGGTCGAGCCCGTCGAGGAAGGAGGTGAACTCGGCCCGGCTGCGGGCGGTGATCGGCGGGGTCGCGTTCTCGTTCCAGAACGCCATCGCGGCCTTGTTGCCCTCGCCGCCGAGCTCCGGCTCCAGCGTCGGGTGGGTCAGCACCAGGTAACTGCCGGAGGGGACGGCGTCCATCAGGGTCCGCACGATCTTCCGGGCCTCGCCGGTGTCCAGGACGAAGTTGAGGATGCCGAGCATCAGCACCGCGACCGGCCGGGACAGGTCGAGCGTCGCGGCGGCGGCCGCCAGGATCTTCTCCGGGTCCTGCGCGTCCGCGTCCACGTACTCGGTGACCCCCTCCGGCGCGCTCGTCAGGAGCGCCCGGGCGTGGGTGAGGACGATCGGGTCGTTGTCGACGTAGACGATCCGGGAGTCGGCGGCGACCCGCTGCGCCACCTCGTGGGTGTTGTCGGCGGTCGGCAGGCCCGTACCGATGTCGAGGAACTGGCGCACGCCCGCGTCGGCGGTCAGGTGCGTCACCGCCCGGCCGAGGAACGCCCGGTCGGCGCGGGCGACTTCGCCGATGCTGGGGTAGAAGGAGGTGACCTGGTCGCCGACCGCGCGGTCCACCGGGTAGTTGTCCTTGCCGCCCAGCCAGTAGTTCCACACCCGGGCGTTGTGGGCGATGTCGGTGCGGATCCGGTCGTTCATGCGCGAGCCTTTCGCAGGACGGCGGCGAGTGCGTCGACCCGGTTCGTGGTGATCGAGTCGACCCCGTTGAAGATCAGCTTACGCATGGTGCGGGCGGTGTCCGCCGTCCAGGCCGACACGAGCAGACCGTCCCGGTGCACCCGCTCGGTCAGCTCCCGACTCACGAGACCGAAGCGGTAGTTGAGCCACTTCGGCCGCACCGCGTCGAGCAGGACCCGCCGGGGCGGGGCGAGCGAGGTCCAGGTCAGGGCGATCTCGGCGGACGGGTCGGCGGCCCGCACCTGGAGCATGGCCACGGACCCCGCGCAGTAGTACACGCGCTCCCCGGCGCCGCACTCGCGGACCGTGCCGACGATCCTGCGGACCGAGTCCTCGTTCCCGCCGGGAAGGTCCAGCATCAGCCGGTGCGCCCCCGCCGTGATCAGCGCCTGGCGCAGGGTCGGTACGCCGTCGTGCGTCAACTCGCGCAGCAGCTCGTACGAGAGCCGGGACAGCGGCTGGTCGTGGCCCCACAGCCGCTTGAGGGTGTCGTCGTGGAGGAGGACGGGCACGCCGTCCTCGGTGAGCCGGACGTCGACCTCGACCGCGTCCGCCCCCCGCTCGATCGCCGAGGCGATCGAGGGGAGGGTGTTCTCACGGACGCGGTACGGGTCGCCGCGATGACCTACGACAGTGACAGGGCGCATGGCCCCATTCTCACCGTCGTCAGCGGGCCAGCCAGCCGTCCGTGTACGTGTCGATCTCGGCGGCGATCCGCGCCTTGCCGGCCGTGTCGAGGAACGAGGCCTCCACCGCGTTCTTCGCGAGGGCGGCGATCCCGCGCTCGTCGAGGCCGAGGAGCCGGGCGGCGACGGCGTACTCGTTGTTGAGGTCCGTGCCGAACATCGGCGGGTCGTCGCTGTTGATCGTGACGAGGACCCCGGCGTCCACCATCTGCCGGATCGGGTGCTCGTCGAGCGTGGCGACGGCCCGCGTGGCGATGTTGGAGGTCGGGCAGACCTCCAGGGCGATGCGGTGCTCGGCCAGATGGGCGAGGAGCGCCGGGTCCTGGACCGAGCTGGTGCCGTGGCCGATGCGCTCGGCGCCCAGGTCGTTGATCGCGTCCCAGACCGTCTGCGGGCCGGTCGTCTCGCCCGCGTGCGGGACGGAGCGCAGACCGGCGGCGCGCGCCAGGTCGAAGTACGGCTTGAACTGCGGGCGCGGGACCCCGATCTCGGGGCCGCCGAGACCGAAGGAGACCAGGCCCTCGGGGCGGATCCCGTCGGTCGTGGCGAGCCTCGCGGTCTCCTCGGCGGAGGCGAGGCCGGCCTCGCCGGGGATGTCGAAGCACCAGCGCAGGATCGTGCCGAACTCGGCCTCGGCCGCCTTGCGGGCGTCCTCGATCGCCGCCATGAAGGCGCGCTCGTCGATGCCGCGGCGGGTGGAGGAGTAGGGCGTGATGGTCAGCTCGGCGTACCGGATGTTCTGCCGGGCCATGTCCCGGGCGACCTCGAAGGTCAGCAGCCGGACGTCCTCGGGGGTGCGGACCAGGTCGACGACCGACAGGTAGACGTCGATGAAGTGCGCGAAGTCCGTGAACGTGAAGTAGTCGGTCAGGGCCTCGGGGTCCGTGGGGACCTTGGAGTCCGGGTGCCGGGCCGCGAGCTCGGCGACGATGCGGGGCGAGGCGGAGCCGACGTGGTGGACGTGCAGCTCGGCCTTGGGCAGGCCCGCGATGAAGGGATGGAGGTCGGTCATCAGGTCATCGTAGGCCGGGCGGTTCCCCCTCAGGGGTGAGGTCGTAGCATGGCGTGACCACGATGGGGGAGGCCCATGTCTGACAACCGAGACCAGCCGCAGGGCGGGTACGACCCGGCGGACCCGTGGGCTCCGCCGAACCGTGACGGGGTGGAACTGAGCAAGCCGACGCCGGCGACGCCGCCGGTGCACGACCAGCTGACCGTCACGTCCATGCCGGCCGCGACCGGCCCCGGTGGCGAGGTACCGCCGCCCCCGGTCGCCCCCGGCGGCCCGGCGGCCACGCCCGGCTACGGCTACCCGGCGGCCACACCGCCCGCCGGCGCCTACGGCTACCCGCCCGCCGCGAGCACGCCGCCCGGCGCGCCGACGGCTTCGGGGTACGCGTACCCCTCCTACGGCGCCGGGTACGGCGCCCAGCCGCCCGGCTGGCAGCAGCCGCCGTCCAACGGCATGGGCACCACGGCGATGGTGCTCGGCATCGTCGCCGTGGCCGGATTCTGTCTGTACGGCCTGGGCGTGATCCTCGGCATCCTGGCGCTGATCTTCGGCATCATCGGCATGAAGAAGGCCGGCCGGGGCGAGGCGACCAACCGGGGCATGGCGCTCGCCGGCGTCATCCTCGGCTCGATCGGCATCGTCGTCAGCGCCGTCTTCCTGGGATTCATGATCTGGGCGATCGCCCAGGACTCGACGTCCTACGAGGACGGCGGCGACCCGTACGGCAGCCTGACCGTCCAGAGCACCCGCTAGCCGGACCCGTATGTGACAGGGCCCCGCACCTCACGAGGTGCGGGGCCCTGTGCCGTGCTCACCCGCCGCGCAGCCGCTCCCGTGCCTCCATCAGGGCGAAGCCCAGGAGGTTCAGGCCGCGCCAGCGGGCCGGGTCGTGGGCGCGGGGGTCGTCGGCCGCGAGGCCGATGCCCCAGATGCGGTCCATGGGACTGGCCTCCACGAGGACACGGGTGCCCGTGCCGAGGAGGTACGCGCGCAGGGCCTCGTCCGAGGCGAACTTGTGGACGCTGCCCTCGACGACGATGCCGAGGCGCTCCCGCTCCCACACCGTGTCGTCGAAGTCCCGCACCAGCCGGCCGGCCTTCTTCGCCTCCGCGGGGGTACGGGCGGACAGCGCGGCCCGCTCGGCCTCGGCGTCTCCGAAGAGGCGGGCCTTGGCCGCCATCATCCAGTGCTCGGCGGTCGCGTACGGCACCCCGTCGACCACGAAGCGTGCCGGCCACCACTGGCTCAGGCAGCTGGCCGAGAGCCGTCCGTCGGGGTGCGGGCGGTGGCCCCAGAAATGCAGCCATTTGACGTGCTCACCGGCGTTGACCTGCTGTGTCAGCTCGTCGATCTTCTTCATGCACGCGAGTCTGGCATCCGCCACGGACACTCCGTACGGAGATTTTCCGGCCACCTCGACACATGGTCGACCGATTCCGTTGCGTAACCAAAAGGCAACAACGGAATCACTTGTTGGGGTGGCATCCTCATGTCAGGATCGGCACTCAATTCGAGCTGGGACAACGGAGAGCGTCATGGGCAACCGCTTCCAGGTGACGGACCGCTTCGCGGACGGCGCACAGTACATCGGCGGACGGCTCCGGGCCGGGACCTCCGATCGGGAACACACGATCATCAACCCCGCGACCGGCGAGGGCATCTACACCTACCGGCTCGCCTCCACCGCGGACGTGGACGAGGCCGTGGCCGCCGCCAAGGCCGCCTTCCCCGGCTGGTCGGGCGCCACGCCGGGCGAGCGCTCCGACGCCCTCCACCGCTTCGCCGGCGTCCTCGCCGACCGGGCCGAGGACATCGCGCGGGTCGAGTCGCTCCAGGCGGGCAAGCCGCTCCGGCTCACCACCGAGTTCGACGTACCGGGCACGATCGACAACACCGCCTTCTTCGCGGGAGCCGCCCGGCACCTCCAGGGCCAGGCCGCCGCCGAGTACAGCGGCGACCACACCTCGTACATCCGGCGCGAGGCGATCGGCGTCATCGGCTCCATCGCCCCCTGGAACTACCCGCTCCAGATGGCGGCCTGGAAGATCCTCCCGGCGATCGCCGCCGGCAACACGATCGTCCTGAAGCCCGCCGAGATCACCCCGCTGACCTCGCTGATGTTCGCGCAGGCGGCGACCGAGGCCGGTATCCCCGACGGTGTCATCAACATCGTCAGCGGCTCCGGGCGGGTCGTCGGCGAGCACCTCGTCGGCCACCCCGACGTCGTCATGACCTCCTTCACCGGCTCCACCCCGGTCGGCAAGCGCGTCGCCGAGGTCGCCACCTCCACCGTCAAGCGCCTCCACCTGGAGCTCGGCGGCAAGGCCCCCTTCGTCGTCTTCGACGACGCCGACCTGGAGGCCGCCGCCAACGGCGCCGTCGCCGCCTCCCTCATCAACTCCGGCCAGGACTGCACCGCCGCCACCCGCGCGTACGTCCAGCGCCCGCTCTTCGACGCCTTCGTCGCCCGCGTCGCCGAGCTGATGGAGACGGTCCGCGTCGGCGACCCCTTCGAGCCCGGCACCGACCTCGGCCCGCTGGTCAGCCACGCCCACCGCGACAGCGTCGCCGGCTTCGTCGAGCGCGCCCGCGGCTACGCCACCGTCGTGACGGGCGGCGAGATCCCGGGGGCCGGAGAAAATGAAGACAGCCTGAAGGACGGCGCGTACTATCGTCCGACCCTGATCACCGGTGCCGCGCAGGACAGCGAGGTCGTGCAGTCGGAGATCTTCGGACCGGTCCTGGTGGCCCTGCCCTTCGACAGCGACGACGAGGGCATCCGGCTCGCCAACGACACCCCCTACGGCCTCGCCGCCTCCGCCTGGAGCCGGGACGTCTTCCGGGCGAACCGCGCCACGCGAGAGCTGCGGGCCGGCTGCGTCTGGGTCAACGACCACATCCCGATCATCAGCGAGATGCCGCACGGCGGCACCAAGGCATCGGGATACGGAAAGGACATGTCGATGTACTCCTTCGAGGAGTACACGCAGGTCAAGCACGTGATGTTCGACAACACCGCGGTGGCCGCGAAGGACTGGCACCGCACGATCTTCGGGGACCGATAGCCCGTTGCCGCCTGACCAGCGGCGAACCCATCCCGAAAGGGCACAGCGCATGGAGCAGTACGAGCCCGAAAGCCTGTCCGCCGCGCAGCTCGCGGCGGTACGGCGCAGCATGACGAGCGGCCGGGGTGCCCTCAGCCGTCGTTCGATGCTCCGCGCGGGCGGCGTGGGCGCGCTCACGGTCGGCGGTCTCGCCGGCCTGAGCGCCTGTGGCATCCCGCCGGCCAAGCGGGAGGGACAGGGCCCCGCCTCCACGGACGTCTCGGCCAAGGAGAAGAGCGTCGCCTTCTCCAACTGGACCGAGTACATGGACATCAGCGAGGACGAGAAGTCCCGTCCGACGCTGGAGGCGTTCGCGAAACGCACCGGGATCAAGGTCAAGTACACCGAGGACATCAACGACAACGTCGAGTTCTTCGGCAAGATCAAGCCGCAGCTCGCGGCCGGCCAGGACACCGGCCGCGACCTGATCTGCGTCACCGACTGGCTCGCCGCCCGGATGATCCGGCTCGGCTGGGTGCAGAAGCTCGACCCCGCGAACCTGCCCAACGCCTACGCGAACCTCTCCGCGCAGTTCCGGCGCCCCGACTGGGACCCGGGCCGCTCCTACTCGTACCCGTGGACGGGCATCTCCACCGTCATCGCGTACAACTCCAAGGCGACCGGCGGCAAGAAGGTCGACTCGGTCACCCAGCTCCTGGACGACCCCGCGCTCAAGGGCCGCGTCGGCTTCCTCACCGAGATGCGCGACACCGTCGGCATGACCCTGCTCGACATGGGCAAGGACCCGGGCGACTTCACCGACGCCGAGTACGACCAGGCGATAGGCCGGCTCCAGAAGGCCGTCGACAAGAAGCAGATACGCCGCTTCACCGGCAACGACTACACCTCCGACCTGGACAAGGGCGACCTGGCGGCCTGCCTCGCCTGGGCCGGTGACGTCATCCAGCTCCAGGCGGACAACCCGGACATCAAGTTCGCCGTCCCGTCCGCCGGATACATCACCTCCAGCGACAACCTGCTGGTTCCCGCCCAGTCCAAGCACAAGACCAACGCCGAGAAGCTCATCGACTACTACTACGAGCTTCCCGTCGCCGCGCAGCTCGCCGCGTACATCAACTACGTCTGCCCCGTCGACGGGGTGAAGGACGAGCTCTCCAAGATCGACCCCGAGCTCGCGAACAACACGCTGATCCTCCCGGACAAGGCCATGGCCAAGAAGTCGCGCGCCTTCCGCTCGCTCACCAGCGCGGAGGAGACGGCGTACGAGGAGAAGTTCGCCAAGCTCATCGGCGCCTGAGCCCGACGTCGTCCACCTCCCTCACTCCCCTGGGACAGCAACCCATGACTGACAAGACTGCTCATACCGGAAAGAACACTGGCGGCGGCGACGTCCGTCTCACCGGGATCAGCAAGGCGTACGGCTCCTTCACCGCCGTCCACCCGCTCGACCTGACCGTCCCGCAGGGCTCCTTCTTCGCCCTGCTCGGCGCCTCCGGCTGCGGAAAGACCACCACGCTGCGCATGATCGCCGGCCTGGAGGACCCGAGCACCGGCACCATCTTCCTCGGCGACAAGGACGTCACGGACCTCCCGCCCTACAAGCGGCCCGTCAACACCGTCTTCCAGTCCTACGCGCTCTTCCCGCACATGGACATCACCGAGAACATCGCCTTCGGTCTGCGCCGGCGCGGCGTCAAGTCGGTGAAGAAGCAGGTCGACGACATGCTGGAGCTCGTCCAGCTCGGCGACAAGGCCCACCACAAGCCGCACCAGCTCTCCGGCGGCCAGCAGCAGCGCGTCGCCGTGGCCCGTGCGCTCATCAACCACCCGCAGGTCCTGCTCCTCGACGAGCCGCTCGGCGCGCTCGACCTCAAGCTGCGCCGCCAGATGCAGCTGGAGCTCAAGCGGATCCAGACCGAGGTCGGCATCACCTTCGTGCACGTCACGCACGACCAGGAGGAGGCCATGACCATGGCCGACCAGGTCGCGGTGATGAACGGCGGCCGTGTCGAGCAGCTCGGCGCCCCCGCCGACCTGTACGAGAACCCGCAGACCACCTTCGTCGCCAACTTCCTCGGCACCTCGAACCTCATCGAGGCCGAGGTCCTGGAGACCGGCTCCGCCGGCGGCGACGTGCTCGCCACGGCCGGCGGCGGCAAGCTCCGGATACCCGGCGACCGCTGTACCTCCGCCGTCCGCCAGGGCGGCAAGGTGCTCGTCGGCGTCCGCCCCGAGAAGATCTCGCTCGCGCACGCGGACGACGCCGGTTCGATCGCCGACGGCCGCAACCGGGTCACCGGCCGGATCGTCGACTCCTCCTTCATCGGCGTCTCCACCCAGTACGTGGTGAACAGCCCGGCGGGCGCGGAGCTCCAGGTGTACGAGCAGAACGTCGACAGGCGTACGGGACTCCTTCCCGGCGCCGAGGTCGTCCTGCACTGGAACCCGGCGCACACCTTCGGGCTCGACGCGGCGCAGGACATCGACGCGGGCGTGGAGACGGTGGAGGACGCCGGATGAGCACATCGACCCTCACGAAGGAGGAGGCACCGCAGCCGGTCGCCGAACCGGTGCTGCGCAAGCCCTCCACCCGCAAGCGGCTCGTCCCGTACTGGCTGCTGCTGCCCGGCATCATCTGGCTGCTCGTCTTCTTCGCGCTGCCGCTGGTCTACCAGGCGTCGACCTCGATCCAGACCGGCTCCCTGGAGCAGGGCTTCCAGGTCACCTGGCACTTCCAGACCTACTGGGACGCCTTCACCGAGTACTGGCCGCAGTTCGTCCGCTCCCTGCTGTACGCCGGGACCGCGACCCTGCTGTGCCTGCTGCTCGGCTACCCGCTGGCGTACCTGATCGCCTTCAAGGCCGGCCGCTGGCGCAACCTGCTCCTGGTCCTCGTCATCGCCCCGTTCTTCACCAGCTTCCTCATCCGGACGCTCGCGTGGAAGACGATCCTGGCCGACGACAGCGTCGTCGTCGACGTGCTGAACGCGCTGCACGTCCTCGACGTGACCAGCTGGCTCGGCTGGACCGAGGGCGAGCGCGTGCTCGCCACGCCGATGGCCGTGGTCTGCGGTCTCACGTACAACTTCCTGCCGTTCATGATCCTGCCCCTCTACACCTCCCTGGAGCGGATCGACGGCCGGCTGCACGAGGCCGCGCAGGACCTGTACGCCTCCCCGGCGACGACCTTCCGCAAGGTGACCTTCCCGCTGTCGATGCCCGGCGTCGTCTCCGGCACCCTGCTCACCTTCATCCCGGCCAGCGGCGACTACGTCAACGCCGAACTGCTCGGCTCGACCGACACCAAGATGGTCGGCAACGTCATCCAGTCGCAGTTCCTGCGGGTCCTCGACTACCCGACGGCCGCCGCGCTCTCCTTCATCCTCATGGCGATCGTGCTGGTCATGGTCACCGTCTACATCCGCAAGGCCGGAACGGAGGACTTGGTCTGATGCGTTGGATCCGCCGGAACCTCGTCGTCATCGCGGGCCTGCTCACGCTCGCGTACATGATCCTGCCGAACATCGTCGTGATGGTGTTCTCGTTCAACAAGCCGAACGGGCGCTTCAACTACTCCTGGCAGCGCTTCTCCCTGGACGCCTGGAAGGACCCCTGCGGCGTCGCCGACATGTGCGAGTCGCTCTCCCTCTCACTCCAGCTCGCCGCCTGGGCCACCGTCGGTGCCCTGATCCTCGGCACGATGATCGCCTTCGCGCTCGTCCGCTACCGCTTCCGGGCGCGCGGCGCGATCAACTCGCTCATCTTCCTGCCGATGGCGATGCCCGAGGTCGTCATGGCCGCCTCGCTGCTCACGCTCTTCCTCAACATGGGGATCGAGCTGGGCTTCTGGACGGTCCTGATCGCCCACATCATGTTCTGTCTGTCGTTCGTCGTCACGGCGGTCAAGGCCCGGGTCATGTCCATGGACCCGCGTTTGGAGGAGGCCGCGCGCGACCTCTACGCGGGCCCCGTGCAGACCTTCCTGCGCGTGACCCTGCCGATCGCCGCGCCCGGCATCGCCGCCGGCGCGCTGCTCGCCTTCGCGCTCTCGTTCGACGACTTCATCATCACCAACTTCAACGCGGGCTCCACCGTCACCTTCCCCATGTTCGTCTGGGGCTCGGCGCAGCGCGGAACCCCCGTTCAGATCAACGTCATCGGCACCGCGATGTTCGTCCTCGCGGTACTGATGGTGGTGGCCGGGCAAATCATTACGAACCGGCGCAAGAAAACAGCAACAGCCTGAGCAATAGGCAGCTCAGGCACCGAAGGAGTTGGAAACCATGGCCCCCGTCGCCATGCGTCTCGCTGCACAATCTCTCTCCGACGCCCAGCCCGTCCCCTTCTGGCTGGAAGACCCCGGCAAGCCCGGAGCCCTGCCCGCCCTCACCGGCACCGAGAAGTGCGATCTCCTCGTCGTCGGCGGCGGTTACAGCGGACTGTGGACCGCGCTCCTCGCCAAGGAGCGCGAACCCTCCAGGGATGTCGTCCTGATCGAAGGCCGCGAGGTGGGCTGGGCCGCCTCGGGCCGCAACGGAGGCTTCTGCGCCGCCTCCCTCACGCACGGCTTCGGCAACGGGCTCGCCCGCTGGCCGGGCGAGCTGCCGAAGCTGGAGGAGCTCGGCGAGCGCAACCTCGACGGAATCGAGGAGGCGGTCGCCCGCTACTCGCTGGACTGCGACTTCGAGCGCACCGGCGAGATCGACGTGGCCACCGAGCCGTACCAGGTCGAGGAACTGACCGAGATGTACGAGGAGATCGAGCGGCTCGGTCTCGCGGACGGCCTCGAACTCCTCGACCGGGACGCCGTCCGGGCCGAGGTCGACTCGCCGACCTTCCTCGGCGGCCTCTGGGACCGCCGCGGCGTCGCCATGCTCAACCCGGCCAAGCTGGCCTGGGGCCTGAAGAAGGCCTGCCTCGACCTGGGTGTCCGGATCTTCGAGAACACCCCCGGTCTGGAGCTGGTCTCCGTCGGCGCCGGCATGGGCGTGCGCACGCCGTACGGCAAGGTCGTCGCCCGCCGGGTCGCGCTCGGCACCAACGTCTTCCCGTCGCTGGTCAAGCGGGTCCGGGCGTACACCGTCCCGGTGTACGACTACGCCCTGATGACCGAGCCGCTCAGCCCCGAGCAGCTCGCCTCCGTCGGCTGGAAGAACCGGCAGGGCCTCGGGGACTCCGCCAACCAGTTCCACTACTTCCGGATCACGGCCGACAACCGGATCCTGTGGGGCGGCTACGACGCGATCTACCCCTTCGGCGGGAAGCTCGACGCCGAGATGGACCACCGCCCGGAGACCTACCTCAAGCTCGCCAAGCACTTCTTCCGCTGCTTCCCGCAGCTGGAGGGCCTGCGCTTCAGCCACGCCTGGGGCGGCGCGATCGACACCTGCTCGCGCTTCTCGGCCTTCTTCGGTACGGCGTACCAGGGCAAGGTCGCTTACGCGGCCGGGTTCACCGGCCTCGGCGTCGGCGCCACCCGCTTCGGCGGCGACGTCATGCTCGACCTGCTCGCGGGGGAGCGCACCGAGCGCACCGAGCTGGACATGGTCCGCTCGAAGCCGCTGCCGTTCCCGCCGGAGCCGATCGCCTGGGCCGGCATCGGCATCACCAAGTGGTCGATGGCCCGCGCCGACGAGAACGGCGGTCGGCGGAACCTGTGGCTGAAGACCATGGACAAGCTGGGCCTGGGCTTCGACAGCTAGGCGGTGGATTCCCGCGGCGGGGTCACGGTGTCTTCCGTGGCCCCGCCGCGCCGTTCCCGTCCGCCGCGGCCAGCTCGCCCTCGCCCTCCGTGTCGACGTGCGGCAGGATCCTGTCCAGCCAGCGCGGGGTCCACCAGGCCCACTTCCCGAGCAGGGTCATCACCGCGGGCACGAGCAGCAGCCGCGCGACCGTCGCGTCGATGAGCACGCTCGCGGCCAGACCGAGCCCCATCATCTTCACCACGATGCTGTCGTTGAGGATGAAGGCCGCGAAGACGCTCACCATGATGAGCGCCGCGCAGGTGATGACGCGCGCGGTGATCTCCAGGGCGTGCGCCACGCTCGCCTTCGCGTCGCCGGTGCGCAGCCACGCCTCGTGGACCCGGGACAGCAGGAAGATCTCGTAGTCCATGCTCAGGCCGAAGACGATGGCGAACATCATCATCGGCACGTAGCTCTCGATGGGGACGTCGCCGGAGACGCCGAGCGCCGGGCCGCCCCAGCCCCACTGGAAGACGGCGACGACGACGCCGTACGAGGCGGCGATCGACAGCAGGTTGAGCACCGCCGCCTTGAGGGCCACGAGCGGGCCGCGGAAGACGATCAGGATGACGAGGAACGCCAGGAAGACGACCACGGCGATGATGAGCACCAGCCGGCTGGAGACGATGTCGAGGAAGTCCACCTGCGCGGCGGTGGTGCCGGTGATGTACGTGGCGGCGGTGGTGCCGTCGACGGCCTGCGGGAGGACGTCGTCGGCCAGGTGGTTGACCAGCGACGTCGTCTTCTCGTCCTGCGGCGCGGCCGTCGAGTAGGCCGTGGCGATCAGGACGTCGCCGTCCGAGGTCGGGGTGAGCGGGGTGATCAGGAGGGCGTCGGGGACCCCGGTGAGCGCCTTCTGGGCCTGGCTCGCCAGGGAGGAGCGGTCGGCCGAGGGGACCGAGGTCTGGTCGATCACCAGGGTCAGCGGCCCGTTGGAGCCGGGGCCGAAGGCCGTGGACATCAGGTCGAACGCGCGCCGGTCGGTGAAGGACTCGGGGTCCGCGCCGTCGCCGATGTGGCCGAGCTGGATGGAGAACAGGGGGATGGCGAGCACCGCGAGGACGACGACGCCCGCGGTCAGGAACCACCAGGGGCGGCGCTCCACGCGCAGGGCGTAGCGGTGCCAGGTGCCGTGGGCCTCCTCACCGGCCGTCTCGCCGGTCGCTTCACCGGTCCCGCCGGTCGACGGCTCGGTCTCGGCGACCGGCGTGCGCAGATGCAGCCGGTCGATGTGGCGGCCGATGAGCCCGAGCATCGCCGGAACGAGCGTGAGGGCTCCGGCGACGGCGGTGACGACGGTGGAGGTCGCGGCCAGGCCGAGCAGTCCGATGAAGCTCAGTCCGGAGACCCACAGTCCGCCGAGGGCGATGACGACGGTGCAGCCCGAGACGAGGACGGCCCGCCCGCTGGTCGCGGTGGCGAGGCCCGCCGCCGTGACCGGATCCCGGCCGTTCATCAGCAGCTGCCGGTGCCGGGTGATCAGGAAGAGCGCGTAGTCGATGCCGACGCCGATGCCGATCATCGTGGCGAGGGTGGGAGAGACGGTCGCGAAGGTCCACACGGAGGCGAGGAGCCCCAGCACGGCGAGGCCGCAGACGGCCGCCACCAGGGCGGTGATCAGCGGAAGCACGGCGGCGATCAGGCTGCCGAAGCCGATGATCAGCACGATGATCGCGACGCTGAACCCGATCGCCTCGCTCGTCCGGTCGTCGGCCTCGGGCCGGGCCAGTTCACCCAGCGACCCGCCGTACTCGACCTGGACCCCGGCCGCGCGCAGGGGCTGCACGGCGCTGTCCACCCCGGTCAGATAGCCGTCGCCCAGGGTGCCGGGCTGGACGTCGAAGCGGACGGTGATGTAGCCGGTCTTCCCGTCGGTGGACAGCGGGCCGACGTTGGGGGTGCCCGCGGGAGGGGGAGTCGGCTGCGTGCCGGACGCCGGCAGCGGGCTCGTGGCGTTCAGGACGTGCGGGAGCTTCTTCAGCGCGTCCACGGCGGACGAGACCTGGTCACCGGCGTCCGTGAGCGGCTTGGCCCCGTCGTACAGCACCACCTGGGCGCTGTAGCCGCCGGCGGCGGGCTCGTGCGCACGCAGCACGTCGAGCCCCTCCTGGGACTGGGTGCCCGGCAGCGAGTAGTTGTCGGAGTACTCGCCTCCGTACGCGTGGTTCAGCCCCACCAGGGCGCCCAGGGCCACGACCCAGGCGGCCAGTACGACGACGAAGTGACGGGCGCACCATTCGCCCGTTCTCCGCAGCAGGCCCTTGCCGGAGTGCCGGCCGGCCGGCACGGGACCGCCCGGCGCCGAACCGTCCGGTGCGGGACCACCCGGCGACTGCGGAAACGGCATGGCTACTCCCGTGGCGAGGGCGATGTGACCGGGCTGGCGGAGGCCCATACGACCACGTGGGGACGGGCGAGCGAGGGAGGCCGCCGACCAGGCCGCCCGCCGTCCACCCGATCGGGCGCGCTCGCCCTGTGATGCAGGTCACGGTGAATCAGTGGCCCGAACCCGCGTAATGATCGGCGCCGACCCCGCTCTCTGCGGGTGGACAAGGTGTCCGCACGCAGGAGAAGGAGGCCGTTGGCCATGACTGGTTCGGGGGCGGCCAAGGCCGCAGTGGAATGGCTGGCGTCGGTGGCACCGGATCCCGAGGCCTGCCGGTGGGAGTGGGAGCGCAACCCGCACGGGGTCGCGCTGCTGCCCGCCGGCAGGCGCTGGGACGTGCTGATCCTGCCGGGGGAGCTCGGCTACCCCACGCTCGACGTGCTGAGCCGCCTGGTCGACCGGCCGGGACCGGTCCTCGCCGACTTCGGCGACGCGCGGATCGGCTTCTTCGTCCCGCCGGGCACCGTCGCCCGCTGGCTCGGCACCGGGGTGCGCGGCGCGGGCTCCGGCACCTGGATCGTCGTCCCGTACCCGGGTCGCGTGACCGGTGGCGTCCGCTGGCTGGTGGCGCCGGACGGGATGGGCACCCTCAACGACACCTCGCTCCTGGAGCTGGCGATGCACGAGGCGGCGGGCCGACTGGCCAGGGGAGAAGAGGGGGCGGCCGAGGTCTGACGCGAGCCGCGGGCAAGCTCCGCACGAGACAGAGGTCTTGACCACTTGATTGGTCTGGACCATGCTGTGGCGCGCTCCACCTCGATTCCCCCACCCCCGGAGGCAGTTGTGGACCGCACCAGACCCCTCACCCTGCTGTTGGCGGGCGCCCTCGCCGCCGGCGGGCTCATGGCGCTCACCCCCGTGGCCGCCCAGGCCGCCGACGCCGAACTCGCCCGCAACGGCGGCTTCGAGGCCGGCCTCGACGGCTGGACCTGCACGGCGGGCAGCGGCGCCGCCGTCTCGTCGCCCGTACACGGCGGGACCAAGGCGCTCCAGGCCACCCCGGCCGGCAGCGACAACGCCAAGTGCTCGCAGACCGTCACCGTCAAGCCCAACTCCTCGTACGAGCTGAGCGGCTGGGTCCGCGGCAGCTACGTCTACCTCGGCGCCTCCGGCACCGGCACCACCGACGTCTCCACCTGGACGGGCTCCGCCCCCGACTGGCAGCGCCTCTCGACCCGGTTCACCACCGGCGCCTCGACCACCTCGGTGACCATCTACACCCACGGCTGGTACGGCACCCCCGCCTACCAGGCCGACGACCTCTCCCTCTTCGGCCCCGGCGGCGACCCGGTCCAGCTCCCGGCCGCCCCCACCGGCCTCGCCGCCGGCTCCCCGACCTCCACCACCGTGCCGCTCACCTGGACCGCGGTCTCCGGCGCCACCTCGTACAACCTCTACCGGGGCACCACGAAGATCCAGACGGTCACCGGCACCTCGGCCACCGCGACCGGGCTCACGGCCTCCACCCCGTACACCTTCCAGGTCACCGCCGTGAACAGCGCCGGCGAGTCCCCGAAGTCGGCCGCCGTGACCGCCACCACGACCAGCGGCGGCGGGGGCGGCACCCCCGGCCTGCCCGCGCACGCCCTCGTCGGCTACCTCCACGCCAGCTTCGCCAACGGCTCCGGCTACACCCGCATGGCCGACGTCCCCGACTCCTGGGACGTCATCAACCTCGCCTTCGGCGAACCGACCTCCGTCACCTCCGGCGACATCCGCTTCAGCCTCTGCCCCGCCACCGAATGCCCGAACGTCGAATCCGCCGCGGACTTCAAGGCGGCGATCAAGGCCAAGCAGGCCGCGGGCAAGAAGGTCCTCATCTCCATCGGCGGCCAGAACGGCCAGGTCCAGCTCGCCACCACCGCCGCCCGCGACACCTTCGTCTCCTCCGTCTCGAAGATCATCGACGAGTACGGCCTCGACGGCCTCGACATCGACTTCGAGGGCCACTCCCTCTCGCTCCAGACCGGCGACACCGACTTCCGCAGCCCGACCAGCCCGGTCATCGTCAACCTGATCCAGGCGGTCAAGACCCTCAAGGCCAAGTACGGACAGAACTTCGTCCTGACGATGGCCCCGGAGACCTTCTTCGTCCAGCTCGGCTACCAGTACTACGGCTCCGGCCCCTGGGGCGGCCAGGACCCCCGCGCGGGCGCCTACCTCCCGGTCATCCACGCCCTGCGCGACGACCTCACCCTGCTCCACGTCCAGGACTACAACTCCGGCTCCATCATGGGCCTGGACAACCAGTACCACTCGATGGGCGGCGCCGACTTCCACATCGCCATGACCGACATGCTGCTCACCGGCTTCCCGGTCGCAGGCAACACCGAACGCTTCTTCCCGGCGCTCCGCCCCGAGCAGGTCGCCATCGGCCTCCCGGCCTCCACCCAGGCGGGCAACGGCCACACGGCCCCGGCCGAGGTGAACAAGGCCCTCAACTGCCTCACGAAGAAGACCGACTGCGGCACTTACCAGACCCACGGCACCTGGCCCGCGCTGCGCGGCCTGATGACCTGGTCGATCAACTGGGACCGCTACAACCAGTGGCAGTTCAGCCAGAACTTCGACGCGTACAAGTGGAGCTGAACCGGCCGAGGATCAGTTGAGCAGCTCGGTGAACAGCCGGGCCGCGGCCCGCGAGGGCCCCGGCCCGGCGAGCTCACCGAGCACCGCCCGCAGATCCACCGGCACTGCCCTCACCCGCCCCGCCACCGGCCCGTCGAGCTCGCGCACGGCCACCCGGACCCGCCCCGCCGGCCGGTCGCCCGGATGCAGCAGCACACAGACGGGCGGCTTCCCCCCGGGGCTCCTGCCGAGCGTCCGCGCGTACAGGAACGCCTGGTAGAGATCCGCTGGAGAGAGCTTCTTCGCGTCGTACAGCTTGTACTTCACGTCCACCGGCAGCCGGAACACCTCACCGTCCCGCCGCCCCGAGACCAGCAGATCCGGCCGCACCTCCCCGTGGCTCCGCCCCGCCCGCTCGTCGAACAGCACCCGCCGCTGCCCGGCCTGCGGGGTCACGAGCAGCCCGGAACCGGCCGCGCCCCACTCGACGAGCCGGGTCACGAACGACTCGAACAGGCTGTTCATGTCGACGAGGAAGGCCCGCGCCGCGAGCGGCCCCGAGGCGAACAGCCCGTCGAGACCGCCCCCGCACAGCAGCAGCCGGGCCCAGCGGTGCGCGGGCCGGTAGTGCTCGTTGTGCCGGTGGTACACGAGCCCGGACAGCAGCGCCCCGACGTCCCCCGGCGGAGTCGGGGCGTGCGCCGCGAACGCGGCGGCGGCGCGTCGCGCGCGGGCCCGCACCCCGGGCGCGCGGGCCGTACGGGCCGCGAGCGCGAGAGCGGCGGCGCACAGCCGGTTGTCGGCGATGTCGGCCTCGTGCTCGTCGAAACGGCAGGCCAGCCGGTCGAGCCGGCCGTGGTGCCTCAGCAGCTGCCGGTCCGGCAGCAGTCGGCCCCGTACCACCCGCAGGTCGTCCTCGACGGTCAGATAGTCGCGGCGCACCCCGTGCCGCAGCAGCCGCTCGCCGTGCTCGACGACCATCAGACAGACCAGATCGCGGAGGTTCGGCGGCCCCTCCCGGAACTCCTGGACGGTGGGCAGCGGGTCGCGGGCCGCGCCCCACGCCAGATCGATCATCCGCAGCACGTCGAGCTCGGTGCCGAGGTACTTCGGCCGGACCCGGATCTCGCAGCCGTCGAGCCGCAGCGTCCCCACGTACTGGGTGGCCGTCACCTCCAGCTTCCCGCCGGCGAGTTCGCGCACCCGCAGCCGCGAGGCCAGGGCGCCGTCGGCGAGGAGCCGTCGGTCGGCGTCCGTCAGGCGCACCCCGCCGAAGACCTTCGTCCCGTACTCGCACAGCTCGTGCGCCGGACCGCCGCCCACCCGCGCCGGACCGCTACTCACCCGCGCCGACCTGGAGCTCCTCGTACAGCAGGGTGACGAGCCGCTCGTCGGCGACGTCCCTCAGGGTGTGCGTCACCGGGTCGACGAGCTCCTCGCCCAGGAAGCCCGCGAGCAGGGTGTAGTCGTCGTACGCGTACTCCTGGAGCAGCGGCAGGATCTCGCCCCGGATCACCGCCGCGAACTCCGCCGGGTCGGCGATCGGCACGCCCTCGGGCAGGAAGAAGGCGTGTCCGATCTGCTTCTCGCGGTCGAGGGTGCTCCGGATGCGCCGGTTCAGCTCGTCGAGGAAGGCCGCGAGATGCAGCTCCCCGACCCGCCGGTCGAGCAACGGGCCGGAATCGGGGAGGAGTTCGAGGAAGGTGAAGCGGCGGCGGATCGCCGCGTCGAGCATCCGGATCGAGCGGTCGGCGGTGTTCATCGTGCCGAGGATCCGGACGTTGGACGGCACCCTGAAGGGCTCGCCGGTCAGCGGCAGGGTGACGGGCAGTCCGCGTTTGTCCTTCTCCAGTACGGTGACCAACTCGCCCAGGATGCGCGGCAGATTGCCCCGGTTGAGCTCGTCGACGACGACGAGGTGCAGGCGTCCGGGGTTCGCCGCGGCGGTCTCGCAGACCCGCTTGAAGACGCCCGGGGCCGGCTCCAGGGCGAGCCCGGCGGCGCCCTTGACGGGGCGCAGCCCCTCGACGAAGTCCTCGTACCCGTAACTCGGATGGAAGGTGACCATGGTCAGCCGCTGTGACGCGGTGAGTGCGTCGAGGGTCGCCCGGAAGGCGGGCGTGCCGGGTTCGGCGAGCGGATCCACCCCGGGCAGGTCGTCGGAGAGCTCGCCGAGCCGCCGTACGGCGTACCGCAGCGCGTGGTACGTCTTGCCGGTGCCGGGCGGCCCGAACAGGACGGCCTGCCCGCGCCGTTCGAGGGCGTCGTCGATCTGCTGGAGGTCGTCCTCCAGCGGAGGGATCTCCACCGGGTCGGCGCCGTTCTCCGCCTCGGCCGACTCCGGTCCGGCCCCGGTGACGCCCGGAGCGGTCGCCGGCGGGGCGGTGGCCGGCTTCTGGATCCGGCGCCACAGCGCGGACGGCACCTCCGTGACGGTCCGGCCCGCCCACTCGGCGACCGGCTGGTCGAGACTCCTCGCGGACGACTCGTCCCACTCCACGCCGACCGTGTGCCGGTGGTCGGGCAGCTCTCCCCGCCACTGGTACCCGTCCCCGACGACCCGGCCGACGGCGAGGACGTCGCTGCGGCCGGTGGCCGCCACGACGCGGTCGCCGACGCGCAGTTCGAGCAGCTGCCACAGGTCCGCCGCCCGCCCGGCGGCCCGCTCCGCCGGAACCCCGCTGTCGGCGACGGCCTCGGCGTACGCGGCCTTGAACTCGTCCAGGTCGGCGTACCCGTGCAGGTCACCGGCCTCCTCGGCGTCGACGCCGATGCGCCCCTCCGCGCGGAACCGCTCCCAGTGCGCGGGGTCCGACAGACCGATCCGGACGACCCGGGCCGCGGTCCTGCGGACCGGCGCCCACCAGTCGAGGAAGTACCAGACGAGCTGCGGCTCCCAGCCGGCGAACCGGGGATCCTTGTCCAGCAGGGACTTCAGGACTTCCTTGCGGGTGAACGGCTGAAGCACCGCCGAG
The DNA here is from genome assembly GCF_042268445.1 of Streptomyces sp. NPDC056169. NCBI lineage: Bacteria > Bacillati > Actinomycetota > Actinomycetes > Kitasatosporales > Streptomycetaceae > Streptomyces > Streptomyces sp. NPDC056169. The sequence goes on from NZ_JBHJUO010000021.1 coordinate 118,657, forward strand.
GCGCCGGGGAACGCCAGCCGGTCGAGGTAGTGCTGCGTGAAACTGTCCGCGTAGATCGGCAGGATCGCCTCGGGGGCGTACACGCGCAGCGTCTTCGCGACGACGGTGATGCCGGAGCGCACGGCCGGAAGGTCGTCGATGTCCCGGACGCGGCCCTCGCGCGCGGCGGTGACCGCCTCCACGATCCCGGAACGGACCGCCGTCCAGGCCTCGTCGAGGCTGCCGTGGCCCTTGTCGTACCACCAGCCGTGGTCGCGGCGGCTGTAATAGACCAGGTGCTTCATCGCCGAGCCGCCGGTGATGCTGCCGAGCGCCTTGCTGCCGTACTCCAGGGCGTGGCTGTAGACCTGACCGTCGGCGTCCGGCTGCCCGAGGGCGTAGCGCTCGACCGGCAGCGTGGGCCACTCCTCCCAGGGGAAGGCCGCCCGGATCGCCGCCGCGTCCCGGTCCGCCGCCTCGACCGCGGCCTGGTGACGGCGGCGGTCGAAGACCTTCAGGGCGTCGTCGACCGGCCAGTACGCGAGGGTCTCGGCGTGCGTCTCGGTCACGGGGCGCAGCGCGCAGGAGCAGACTCCCGTGACCGGCCGGCCCTTGCCGTTGAACAGCCCGGCCTCCGCGGCGAAGGCCGCCGGATCCTCCGCGTCGAGCACGCGGCGCCAGAGCAGGCCGTCGGGATCGGGGTACCTCGGGAGCGCCGCGGAATCGGTGAGGTGGCCGCAGCCCGGGTCGTGGTGGAGCTTGCTTCCGTGGCCGGGGAGGATGACCTCGCCGCCCGACGGGATCAGCTCGTGGGCCCGTCCTCCGACCGTGACGGCGTACCGCTGGTCCGCGTCCCCCATGACCCCTCCCTCTGCCGGGCGCCCGGCGCGGCACGACCGTACCGCGCGGCGTACACCGGCCACCGGAGAAGAGGGAGACAGAGCGCGACGCTCGCGAGGACGTCCAGGGGCCAGTGGTAGCCGCGCAGGATCAGGCCGGTGCCCGTGATCGCCGTCAGGGCGACGGCGACGGGGATCAGCCGGTTCGAGACGAGGAAGGCCGCGCCGACGTAGGCGACCATGGCGGTCGCCGTGTGACCCGAGGGGTAGTAGCCGGCGGCCCAGGGCTCCAGGGGGCCGGGCCGGGCCGTCCACTCCTTCAACGCAACCACCAGCAGCGGTACGAGGGCCATGGCCAGCCCCGCGCACAGGGCGGCGGCCCGCCGGCCGCGCCACACCGCGTACGCCATCGCGCAGCCGAGGACCGGAAGGGCGACCGTCATGTTGCCGAGGTCGGCGGCGAGTTCGCTCAGGGGGCGGGGGACCGAGTCCACCAGGGAGCGGGACACCCGCTCGTCGAGCCTGGCCAAGGGGCCGTGGACGAGCACCTGCCAGGTCACGACGGCGAGGGCGACGAGCGCCGAGAAGAGAGCCGGCCGCCCTGGAACAGGGGGGGTGGTTCCAGGGCGGCCGAGGGGATCGGGCTGCCGCGCGCCCCGGGGGGTGTGGGGCGGGCGGCCATCCGATCGGTGAGGAGTCCCGGAGCGTGAAGCTCCAGCGGTGTGCGCCAAGGCACGGTGTGGGCGGGGCTGGGGAGGCTCCGCCCGGGGTGTTTCTCTCATCTGCAGAAACCGTACGCCAGAGAAGAGGGGGCCGACAGCGGGAAAGGCATCCCGCCATCGGCCCCCCACAGAGTCTTCACACGGTGTGTGAGAACCGGGCCCTTCGGACCCGCTCCGCTCAGATCTGGGCGAACGCGTTCTCGATGACGTCGAGGCCCTCGTTCAGGAGGTCCTCGCCGATGACCAGCGGCGGCAGGAAGCGCAGCACGTTGCCGTAGGTGCCACAGGTCAGGACCAGCACGCCCTCGGCGTGGCAGGCCTTCGCCAGGGCGCCCGCGGCCTCCGCGAACGGCTCCTTGGTCGCCGGGTCCTTCACGAGCTCGATGGCGATCATGGCGCCGCGGCCGCGGATGTCGCCGATGATCGGGAACTTCTCCTGCATGGCGGTGAGGCGGGCCTTCATGACCTCCTCGATGCGCTGCGCCTTGCCGTTGAGGTCGAGCTCCTTCATCGTCTCGATGGAGCCGAGCGCACCGGCGCAGGCGACCGGGTTGCCGCCGTAGGTGCCGCCGAGGCCGCCGCCGTGGACGGAGTCCATGATCTCGGCGCGACCGGTGACGGCGGCGAGCGGCAGACCGCCCGCGATGCCCTTGGCGGTGGTGATGAGGTCCGGGACGATGCCCTCGTCCTCACACGCGAACCACTGGCCCGTGCGGCAGAAGCCGGACTGGATCTCGTCGGCGACGAAGACGATGCCGTTGTCGTTGGCGAACTTCACGATCGCCGGCAGGAAGCCCTTGGCCGGCTCGATGAAGCCGCCCTCGCCGAGGACCGGCTCGATGATGATCGCGGCGACGTTGTCGGCGCCGATCTGCTTGCTGATCTGGTCGATCGCCTGGGCGGCGGCCTCGGGGCCGCAGTTCTCGGCACCGGTCAGCCAGCGGTAGCCGTAGGCCACCGGCACGCGGTAGACCTCGGGGGCGAACGGACCGAAGCCCTGCTTGTACGGCATGTTCTTCGAGGTCAGCGCCATCGTCAGGTTCGTACGGCCGTGGTAGCCGTGGTCGAAGACGACGACGGCCTGGCGCTTGGTGTACGAGCGGGCGATCTTCACCGCGTTCTCGACGGCCTCGGCGCCCGAGTTGAAGAGCGCGGACTTCTTGGCGTGGTCGCCCGGGGTCAGCTCGGCGAGCGCCTCGCAGACCTCCACGTAACCCTCGTACGGCGTCACCATGAAGCAGGTGTGCGTGAAGTCCTGGAGCTGCGCGGCGGCGCGGCGGACGACGGCCTCGGCGGAGGCGCCGACGGAGGTCACGGCGATGCCGGAGCCGAAGTCGATCAGACGGTTGCCGTCGACGTCCTCGATGATGCCGCCGCCGGCCCGCTTCGTGAAGACGGGGAGCGTCGAGCCGACGCCACCGGCGACCGTGTCGAGACGGCGGGCCTGAAGCTCCAGCGACTTCGGACCGGGGATGGCGGTGACGACGCGCCGCTCCTGCGGGACAGCGTTCATGCGGGGCTCCTGGGGGTGTTCTGGACGCACTTGCGGGTTTCCTCCGCAGGCTAGGCGCGGGGGAGGGGGTGCGGCATGCGCCGATCGGGAGTGGTGGCGGGTGTGCCGTTGTCCGGGTTGGACATGGCGACTCCGTTTCCACCCCCCAGGGTGACCGTTTCCGCCACTCGGCGGCGATCGGCCGTACGGGTGCGCGAAACCCCTCCGGGGCGCGCCCGGCCCACTAGATTGACGAGGGCACAGAGGCGGCGACCTGGCTGGTCAGGGGGCAGGGGTAGATGGAGACCGACGGCACGTACGAGTCACGCGACACCAAGGGGGGCGCGGTTCCCCGCCCGGCGGGCCCGCCACCCGCCTCGGCACCGGTGGTTCCCCCGACGCCCCCGACACCCCCGGCCTACCGTGTCCACCCCGCCGCGCCCGCCTCCCCGCCGGGCGTCCCGTCCCCGGCGAGCGTTCCGCCCCCGCCGAGCGTCCCGCCGTCCCGGGCTCCCGGGGTCGTGGGAGCACCGGCCTCCGCGGCCGTCGTCGAGTGGCTGGACGCGCCGCGCCCCAAGGCCGGACTCGGCATCTGGCGGTTCCGGCACGTGCCGCCGCCGCAGGCGACCGCGCGACTCGCACCGGTCACCTTCGTCGGCATGCTGATCCCCATGGCCGTCGGACTGGTCATCTGGTCGGCCTGGCGGAACAACACCCTCCCGTACGCGGACGTCCTGCTGCGGACCCTCACCCCGAACGACTGGTGGTACGCCCTCACCACCTCGCCGAAGGACTGGCAGGGCGTCGCGGCCCACAGCGTCTTCGACGGCGCCCTCTTCCTCGTCCTCGTGTGGGCGATCGGCGCCCTCGGCTCCTGGGGCAAGGTCACCCGCCACTACCTCGGCCGCTGCCGCCCGCCCGTGCGCGCCGCGCTCGCGGCAGCGGGAGCCCTGATCGTCCTGGGGTTCGTCTTCTCCGAGACCCTCGGCCTCGGCTGGCCCCCGCTGCCCCTCGTCGACCCGCTCGCCTGCCTCGCCGCCCTGGTCACCGGCGGCTGGGACATCCCCGGTTCGCCCTTCTTCGTCTACCCCATGCGCCTGCTGGTCACGGCGGCGGTCCTCTGGCCGTTCGCCCGGATCGGGGAATGGGCGGTCCTCTTCCGGCAGGCGCGCGCCCGGTCGGCCTCCGGCCCGACCCCGGCGCCGGCCGGCCCGGCCCCCACCGAGACCCCCCGCTCCCAATGGCCCGAGCTCAGGGACGCCGGCGAGCACCGCGCCGCCGACCTGCTCGCCGGCGAACTGGTCACCGGCCGGATGAACGACGTCGACTGCGCACGGGTGCGCCGCACCTGGCAGAACAGCGGCCGGGACGCCACCCGCCGCACCGCCCTCGTCGACGCCCTCCTCCGCCAGGGCGCCGCGGCGGGCGCGCATCCGTCCGGCGACCGCGACCTGCCCGGCCGCTCGGCCACCCACGACCTGCTCCTAGGGCAGGTCCGCGTGGGGCGCTTCACGGCCGCCGAGCGCACCCCGCACGCCTACCACGGCGCCGGTCTCGCGCTCGACCCCGGACTCCTCGGCACCTCCCTCCTCGCCGTGGGCCCCTCCGGCGCGGGCAAGACCCGCTCGCTCGTCGCGCCCGTCGTCGAGTCGCTCACCCTCCAGGCGCTCACCGGAGCCTGCGCCGTCGTCGCCGTCGGCGCGGCCGGGGCACCGCTCGGCCCCGACGAGGCGTACGACGTCGTGGTCCGCCTCGGCGACCCCTCCTCCCGGTACGACCTCGACCTGTACGCGGGGGCCACCGACCCCGACGAGGCCGCCGCCTTCCTCGCCGAAGGGCTCGTCGGCGACATGGAAGGAGGGGAGACCCGGCGCGCCGCCACCGTGCTCGCCCAGCTCATCGGCCCGTACCGGGCCGCGTACGGGCGCTTCCCGACCGTGCCGGTCCTGCGGGAACTGCTCGAAGCCCGCTCCGAGGTCCTGGCGGCGCTGCTCGACCTGCTGCCGGCCGACGGCGCGCAGGCCATGCGCCGCGAGCTGGAGTCCCGGATGCGTCAGGTCGGCACCGCGACCGACGTGGGCCCCGTCCTCGCCGACCGGCTCACCGCCCTCGACCGGCCCGTCTTCGCCGAGTTCTTCGGCGGCGGCCGCGACGCGCGGCCCTTCTCCCTCCGGGCCGTCGCCCAGCACCCGATGCGGGTGCGTATCTGCCTGCCGGAAGGCGGCCACGAGGAGGCCGCGCGGCTGCTCAACCGGATGCTGCTCGCCCAGTTCCAGCAGGTCACCCGGGACCGCGCAGGGAGCGGGCACTTCGCCTGCCTGGTGCTCGACGACGCGGCGGGCGCGCTCACGCCGGGCACCGTCCGGGCCTTCCAGCGGCTGCGCCCGCAGAACGCGGGCGTCGTGCTGGCTCTCCGTACCCTCGCGGAGGTGCCCGCGGCCCTCCACGGACCGCTCCTCGCCGGCGTCGGCTGCCGGATGGCCTTCGCCGGGCTCCCCACCTGGGACGGCCGCGCCTTCGCCGAGGCGTGGGGCACCGAACGGGTGGAGACGACCGAGGTGGCCCACCACACCGTCTTCGCCGACCAGCCGATGACCCGGGCCTTCCACGCCCTGCGCAAGCTGGTGACCGGCAAGGCCGTGACCACCGAGGCCGTGACCGTACGGGAGGTCGAGCGCGAGCGGTGGTCCGCCTCCGACCTCGCGCACGCCGTGCCCCCCGGCCACGCCGTCCTCTCCCTCACCCATGTGCGCGGCGAACACACCCCACCGCTCCTCGTCGAGCTCCGCGGCTGAGCGAGGCTCTTGCCGCCCTGGCACAATCGGGGGCGCCGCTCGGCTGAGCGGCGCCCCCTCGCTCAAAGGTCCGACGGTCCCCAATGCCGCCCACCCTCGCCTCGCTCGTGCAGCACTCCGCCCTCAAGCTGGTCGTCCGCGCGGGTGAGGACCGCCTCGACACCCCCGTCCGCTGGGCCCACGTCAGCGAACTGGCCGACCCCGTCCCGTACATGGAGGGCGGCGAGCTCCTGCTCACCACCGCGCTCACGCTGGACGCGGAGGACCTGGAGGCGATGCGCCGCTACGTGCGGCGGCTGCTCGGCGCGGGTGTCGTCGGCCTCGGGTTCGCCGTCGGCGTCAACTACGAGTCCATTCCGACGGCCCTGCTCGACGCGGCGCGCGAGGAGCACCTGCCGCTCCTGGAGGTGCCGCGCAGGACCCCGTTCCTGGCGATCAGCAAGGCGGTCTCCGCGGCCATCTCCGCCGACCAGTACCGGGCCGTCACCGCCGGATTCGAGGCCCAGCGCGAGCTGACCCGCGCCGCCCTCGCCGAGGGCCCGGAGGCCGTCGTCGCCCGGCTCGCCGCGCACGTCGACGGCTGGGCCGCGCTGTACGACACCTCCGGCACGGTCGTCGCCGTCTCACCCGAGTGGGCGGCCCGCCGCGCCGCCCGGCTCACCCCCGACGTGGAGCGGCTCCGGGACCGGCCCGCGCCCGCGAGCGCCGTCGTGGGCGGTACGGACGACCGGGTCGAGCTCCAGTCGCTGGGGACCGGGCGGCGCGTGCGGGGCGCGCTCGCGGTCGGCACGGGCGCCCCCCTCGGGACGGCCGAGCGGTACGCGGTGCACTCGGCGATCGCCCTGCTCACCCTCACGACGGAGCGTTCGCGCGCGCTCCAGGCCGCGGAGCACCGGCTCGGCGCGGCCGTCCTGCGCATGCTGCTCGCGGGCCAGCCGGACCACGCCCGCGCGGTCGCGGGGGACGTGTACGGCGGGCTGCTCGACGCCCCCTTCCGCCTGGTCGTCGCCGAGCCCGCCGCCGGCGAGCCCGCGGGGGAGGCCCCGCTGCCGGTTCTCGCCGAGACCCTGGAGACGGCCGCCGCCCGGGCGGGCGAGGCGGTGCTCACCGTCCCGGAGAGCGAGGGGCGGCTCGTCGTCCTGGCCGGGGACGGGGGCGCGGTCGCCGCCGCCTGCCACGGGTACGCGGACCGGGAGGCGGACGAGGCCGGGGTCTTCGTCGGACTCTCGGCCCCGGCCGGTCCGGTCGCCGCGGCAGTCGCGTACAAGCAGGCGGAGCAGGCCCTCGCGGTGGCCCGGCGGCGGGGCCGCGCGCTCGTCGAGCACGAGGAGCTGGCCGCAGGTTCCGTGCTGCCGCTCCTCGCCGACGACGCCGTCCGCGCCTTCGCCGACGGCATGCTCCGCGCGCTGCGGGAGCACGACGCGACGGGCCGCGGCGACCTGGTCGCCTCCCTGCGCGCCTGGCTCTCGCGGCACGGCCAGTGGGACGCGGCGGCGGCGGACCTGGGCGTCCACCGGCACACCCTGCGCTACCGGATGCGGCGCGTGGAGGAGATCCTGGGCCGCTCGCTGGACGACGCGGACGTACGGATGGAGCTGTGGCTGGCGCTGAAGGCGACGGGCGAGGACACCCCGTAGGTCCTGCTCGCCGAGGGTGCCGTCACTCGCCGAGGGCGCCGTCGTCGCCGTTGCCCTGCCGCGTGCGGCTCCGCCGCTGGTGGTCGCGGACCACTTCCCCGCCGAGCAGGGTCGCCATGGCCACCCCGCGCACCCAGCGCGGGCCGCCCCGCGACGCCCACACGACGCAGACGCACCCTCCGACGGCAAGCACCAGCACGCCGATCAGGACCATCAGGATCATGTTCTTCCCCCATTCGCGTACGCGGTCGGGATCATCCTGCCACCCCGGCACCGAAGGACCTTTACCCCGCCGCGACCGTCCGAATTCCGGGATTCCTGCCCGAATCCGGGCAGTTTTCTTGTCGATCACCTCCCGGACTCCCTACTCTCCTGCACATGACAAGCCCCGCCGTCGATCCGGCCCCCGAGACGCAGCAGGCCGCCCCCGAACCCCGTACCGCCAAGCCCGCCGCGGTGGTGTCCGCCCGCCGGATCACCGGCGCCGTCTGGGCCGCGCTCGGCATCGTGTACGTCGTCTGGGGATCGACCTACCTCGGCATCCGGATCGTCGTGGAGACCGTGCCGCCCTTCCTCTCCGGCGGCGCCCGCTTCGTCACCGCCGGACTGCTCCTCGTCGGGATCATCGCCTGGCGGCAGGGCCCCGCCGCCCTCAAGGTGACCCGCAGGGAGCTCGCCTCGGCCGTCCTCGTGGGCCTGCTCCTCATCCTCGGCGGCAACGGCCTGGTCGTCCTCGCCGAGACCTCCATCCCGTCCGGTCTCGCCGCGCTCCTCATCGCCGTCGTCCCCGCCTGGGTCGTCGTCCTCAAGGCCGTCTCCGGCGAGCGCCCCACCCTCGGCGGCACCGCCGGCGTCCTCCTCGGCCTCGCCGGCCTCGCGGTCCTGACCCTCCCCGGACTCAGCGGCGACGTGCGGATCGGCGGCGTCCTCCTCGTCGTCGCCGCGACCCTCTGCTGGTCCGTGGGCTCCTTCTCCTCCTCGCGCCTGCCGATGCCGGCCAACCCCTTCACCGCCAGCGCGTACGAGATGATCGCCGGCGGCATCGCGGGCCTCACCGTCGGCCTGGTCCGGGGCGAGCAGCACGGCTTCGCCCTCTCCGAGGTCTCCACCCGCTCCTGGGCCGCCCTCGCCTATCTGGTCGTCTTCGGCTCGCTGATCGCCTTCACCGCGTACGCCTGGCTCCTCCAGGCCGCCCCGATCTCCCTGGTGGCCACCTACGCGTACGTCAATCCCGTCGTCGCCGTCGCCCTGGGCGCCCTCGTCCTGAACGAGGCGCTGACCTGGCCCCTCCTCCTCGGCGGCGCGATCGTCGTGGCCGGCGTCTGTCTGATCGTCTCGACGGAACGGCGCAGGTAGCGGCGGGCGGCGGTGCGGGCGGTGGTGCGGGCGGCGGTGCGGGTGAGGACGGGCGCGGGTGCGGACGGGCCCGGCGGCTCTTCGGCCGAAGCGGACAGAGCCTCCACCCCACTACTCCATACCGGACAAGCCCGCGCCCGCCGCCCCGGCCCTAACGTGTGACGAGAGCGATCGCTCGCACCCCCGATACGGAAAGGGCCGGGACGCAATGACGACCACCCACGCCTTCTGGCTCGCCGGCCGCGAGGCCACCGGCGAGGCCACCTTCGACGTCACGAACTCCTTCGACGGACGTCTGGTCGGCAAGGTCAGCGTGCCCACCGAGGCCCAGGTCGAGGAGGCCGTCGCCGCCGCGCACGCCGTCGTCGACGAGTTCGCCGCGACCCCGGCGCACGTCCGCGCCGCCGCCCTCGACCACGTGTCGAAGCGGCTCGCCGAGCGCACCGAGGAGATCGCCCTCCTGATCTCGGCCGAGAACGGCAAGCCCGTCAAGTGGGCCCGCGGCGAGGTCGGCCGTGCCGTCTCCGTCTTCCGTTTCGCCGCCGAGGAGGCCCGCCGCTGGAACGCCGGCGAGGCCCAGCGCCTGGACACCGAGGCCGGCGGCGCGGGCCGCCTCGCCCTCACCCGCCGTATCCCCAAGGGCGTAGTCCTCGGCATCGCGCCGTTCAACTTCCCGCTGAACCTCAGCGCCCACAAGGTCGCCCCGGCCATCGCCGTCGGCGCCCCGATCATCCTCAAGCCGGCCCCGTCGACCCCGATCTCCTCCCTGATCCTGGGCGAGATCCTGGCCGAGACCGACCTGCCGGCCGGCTCCTGGTCGATCCTCACCGTGCCGAACGACCGCATGCCCGCCCTCGTCAAGGACGAGCGCCTCCCGGTCATCTCCTTCACCGGCTCGGACAAGGTCGGCTACGCCATCCAGGAGTCGGTGCCGCACAAGCACTGCACCCTGGAGCTCGGCGGCAACGCCGCGGCCGTGGTCCTGCCCGACTGGTCCTCCGAGGCCGACCTGGACTGGGCGGCGAGCCGTATCGCCACCTTCTCCAACTACCAGGGCGGCCAGTCCTGCATCTCCGTGCAGCGCGTGATCGCCGACGCCTCGGTCTACGACCGCCTGGTGCCGAAGATCGTCGCCGCCGTCGAGGCGCAGGTCACCGGTGACCCGTCCGACGCCGCCACCGACGTCGGCCCGCTCGTCGACGAGGCCGCCGCCCAGCGCGTCGAGTCCTGGGTCGACGAGGCCGTCGCGGCCGGCGCCAAGCTCCTCGCCGGCGGCAAGCGCGAGGGCGCCACGTACGCCCCGACCGTCCTCACCGACATCCCGGCCGGCGTCACCCTGGCCCGCGCCGAGATCTTCGGCCCGGTCCTGACGATCGCCAAGGTCGACGGCGAGGCCGAGGCCTTCGCCGCGGTCAACGACTCCGACTTCGGCCTCCAGGCGGGCGTCTTCACGCACGACCTGCAGACCGCCTTCCGCGCCCACCGCGCGCTGGAGGTCGGCGGCGTGATCGTCGGCGACGTCCCGTCCTACCGCGCCGACCAGATGCCGTACGGCGGCGTCAAGCGCTCCGGCGTCGGCCGCGAGGGCGTCAAGTACGCGATGGACGACTACACCTACGAGCGCGTCCTGGTCCTGACGGGCCTCGCGCTGTAAGTCGTACGCCACGGCGTACGCCACGAGGCCAGACGGCCCGAGCCCACTGTGCGGGGGCTCGGGCCGTCTTTCGCGTGTCGGTCGGGTGCGTCTCACCGGAAGGACGCCGAGGCCCCCGGGGCCGCTCCGCTCCTCTTTCCGAACCCGCGGAAATCGGGTACGACGGACAGGAAACCCGAGGAGGTGTCCATGTCCGCACCCACCCAGCGGCCCAAGGTCACCGAGCGCGAGGCCCGGCAGACCGCCGAGGCCGCGCGCGAGCAGGACTGGCACAAACCGAGCTTCGCCAAGGAACTCTTCCTCGGCCGGTTCCGCCTGGACCTCATCCACCCCCACCCGCTCCCCGCCGACGAGGACGTCCGGCGCGGGGAGGCCTTCCTCGCGACCCTCCGGACGTTCTGCGAGAACCGGATCGACGGCGCCCGCATCGAGCGCGAGGCCCGCATCCCCGACGAGACGATCACCGGGCTCAAGGAGATCGGCGCGCTCGGGATGAAGATCGACCCGGCGTACGGCGGTCTCGGCCTCACCCAGCTGTACTACAACCGCGCCCTGGCCCTCGTCGGCTCCGCGAGCCCCGCCGTCGGCGCCCTGCTCTCCGCGCATCAGTCGATCGGCGTACCGCAGCCGCTGAAACTCTTCGGCACCCAGGAGCAGAAGGACGCGTTCCTGCCCCGCCTCGCCCGTACCGACCTCTCCGCCTTCCTCCTCACCGAGCCCGACGTCGGCTCCGACCCGGCCCGCCTCGCCACCACCGCCGTGCCGGAGGACGGGGGCGACACGTACGTCCTCGACGGCGTGAAGCTGTGGACCACCAACGGCGTCGTCGCCGACCTCCTCGTCGTCATGGCCCGCGTGCCCGCCTCCGAGGGCCACCGCGGCGGCATCACCGCCTTCGTCGTCGAGGCCGACTCGCCCGGCATCACCGTCGAGCACCGCAACGCCTTCATGGGGCTGCGCGGCCTGGAGAACGGCGTCACCCGCTTCCACCGCGTCCGCGTCCCGGCCGGAAACCGCATCGGCCCCGAGGGCAGCGGCCTGAAGATCGCCCTCACCACCCTCAACACCGGCCGCCTCTCGCTCCCCGCGGCCTGCGCGGGCGCCGGCAAATGGTGTCTGAAGATCGCCCGCGAATGGTCGGGCGTCCGCGAGCAGTGGGGCAGGCCCGTCGCCCGCCACGAGGCCGTCGGCACCAAGATCTCCTTCATCGCGGCCACCACCTTCGCCCTGGAGGCCGTCGTCGACCTCGCCTCCCAGCTGGCCGACGAGGACCGCAACGACATCCGGATCGAGGCGGCCCTCGCCAAGCTGTACGGCTCCGAGATGGCCTGGCTCATCGCCGACGAACTGGTCCAGATCCGCGGCGGCCGGGGCTACGAGACCGCCGACTCCCTCGCCGCCCGCGGCGAGCGCGCGGTCCCCGCCGAGCAGCTCCTGCGCGACCTGAGGATCAACCGGATCTTCGAGGGCTCGACCGAGATCATGCACCTGCTGATCGCCCGCGAGGCGGTCGACGCCCACCTCTCCGTCGCCGGCGACCTCATCGACCCCGACACCTCCCTCGCCGACAAGGCCAGGGCCGGTGCGCGGGCCGGCGGCTTCTACGCCCGCTGGCTGCCCGGACTCGTCGCCGGGCCGGGGCAGCTGCCGGGGGCGTACGGAGAGTTCGGCGACCTCGCAGGACACCTCCGGTACGTCGAGCGGACCTCCCGCAAGCTCGCCCGCTCGACCTTCTACGCGATGTCCCGCTGGCAGGGCCGCATGGAGCTCAAGCAGGCCTTCCTCGGGCGGATCGTCGACATCGGCGCGGAGCTCTTCGCGATGAGCGCCGCCTGCGTACGGGCCGAACTCCTCCGCACCACCGGCGACCACGGCCGGGAGGCGCACGAGCTCGCGGACGCCTTCTGCCGGCAGGCCCGGCTGCGGACCGAGGAGCTCTTCGGCCGCCTCTGGTCCAACACCGACGACCTCGACCGGCGGATCGTCGACGGCGTCCTCGACGGCCGGTACACCTGGCTGGAGGCCGGCATCGTCGACCCCGGCGACGACGGCCCGTGGATCGCGGACGCCACCCCCGGCCCCGCGACGGGGGAGGACGTCCACCGCCGCATCCCCTGAGCGCCCCGCCCACGCCGTCTCCGGCGTCCCCGCCGACGCCCTGCCCGCGCCGTCTCCGGCGTCCCCGCCGACGCCCTGCCCGCGCCGTCTCCGGCGTCCCGCCGACGCCCCGCCCGCGCCGTCGCCGAGCCCCGCCCGCGTTCCGCCATGCGGAACGCGGGTCCGCCCGGCGGGGCGGAACGGCAGGATGAGGGGCGTGACCGTCATCGACATCCCCGGCTCCAAGTCCGTCACCGCCCGCGCGCTCTTCCTCGCCGCCGCGGCGGAGGGCACCACCACCCTCCTGCGGCCGCTCGTCTCCGACGACACCGAGGGCTTCGCCGAAGGCCTCACCGCCCTCGGGTACGCCGTCCGCCGCGAGCCCGACGCCTGGCACATCGAGGGCCGCCCCGCGGGCCCCGGCGCGGACACCGCCGAGGTCTACTGCCGCGACGGCGCCACCACCGCCCGCTTCCTGCCCACCCTCGCCGCCGCGGGCCGCGGCACGTACCGCTTCGACGCCTCCGCCCAGATGCGGCGGCGCCCCCTCGCCCCCCTGACGGAGGCCCTGCGGACCCTCGGCGTCGACCTCCGGCACGGCGAGCAGGAGGGCCACCACCCGCTCGACGTCCACGCCCGCGGCGTGAAGGGCGGCGCGCTCACCCTCGACGCCGGGCAGTCCTCCCAGTACCTGACGGCCCTGCTCATGCTGGGCCCGCTCACCGCCGAGGGCCTCGACATCACCGTCACCGACCTGGTCTCGGAGCCGTACGTCGAGATCACCCTCGCGATGATGCGGGCCTTCGGCGCCGACGTACGCCAGGACGGCCGTACGTACCGGGTCGCCCCCACCGGCTACCGGGCGAGGACGTACGGCATCGAGCCCGACGCCTCCACCGCCAGCTACTTCTTCGCCGCGGCCGCCCTCGAACCGGGCCGCTCCGTCACCGTCCCCGGCCTCGGCACCGGCGCCCTCCAGGGCGACCTCGCCTTCGTCGACGTCCTGCGCCGCATGGGCGCCGACGTCGAGGTCACCGACACCGGCACGACCGTCCGCTCCACCGGCACCCTGCGCGGACTTACCGTCAACATGCGGGACATCTCCGACACCATGCCGACCCTCGCCGCGCTCGCCCCCTTCGCCGACGGCCCCGTCCGCATCGAGGACGTCGCCAACACCCGGGTCAAGGAGTGCGACCGCCTCGACGCCTGCGCCGAGAACCTCCGCCGCCTCGGCATCACCGTCCACACCGGCCCCGACTGGATCGAGATCCACCCCGGCACCCCCACGGGACCCGTCGAGATCGCCACCCACGGCGACCACCGGATCGTCATGTCCTTCGCCGTCACCGCCCTGCGCACCCCCGGGATCACCTTCGACGACCCCGGCTGTGTGAAGAAGACGTTCCCCGACTTCCACCGGGTCTTCGACGCGTTTGTCCACACCCCGTGAAGTCCGCACAGCGTTTGGGGCAAGAATGGGGGGCATGAGCGACCGCCCCTCTCCTCTCGCCGATCCCCATATCGCCTTCGACGTGTCCGAAGGACGCCGGGACATCGTCGTCCTCGGCTCGACCGGGTCCATCGGCACGCAGGCCATCGACCTGGTGCTGCGCAACCCCGACCGTTTCCGGGTCACCGCCCTGGCCGCCTCCGGCGGCCGGGTCGGACTGCTCGCCGAGCAGGCGCACCGGTTGAAGGTCGCCGCGGTCGCGGTCGCCCGCGAGGAGGCGCTGCCCGAGCTGCGCGAGGCGCTGAAGGCGCTGTACGGCTCCGAGCCGCTGCCCGAGCTCCTGGCCGGGCCGGACGCGGCCACCCAGCTCGCCGCCTCCGCGTGCCACACCGTGCTCAACGGCATCACCGGCTCCATCGGTCTCGCGCCCACGCTCGCCGCGCTCGAAGCCGGCCGCACCCTCGCCCTCGCCAACAAGGAGTCGCTGATCGTCGGCGGCCCGCTGGTCAAGGCGCTCGCCAAGCCGGGTCAGATCATCCCGGTCGACTCCGAGCACGCGGCCCTCTTCCAGGCGCTCGCCGCCGGCACCCGCGCCGACGTCCGCAAGCTGGTCGTCACCGCCTCCGGCGGCCCCTTCCGCGGCCGTACGCGCGAGCAGCTGGCGCATGTCACCCGCGAGGACGCGCTGGCCCACCCGACCTGGGCCATGGGCCCGGTGATCACGGTGAACAGCGCCACCCTGGTGAACAAGGGCCTGGAGGTCATCGAGGCGCACCTGCTGTACGACATCCCCTTCGACCGCATCGAGGTCGTCGTGCACCCCCAGTCGTACGTGCACTCGATGGTGGAGTTCACGGACGGCTCGACGCTCGCCCAGGCGACCCCGCCCGACATGGGCGGCCCCATCGCCATCGGCATCGGCTGGCCCGAGCGCGTCCCGGACGCGGCGCCCGCCTTCGACTGGACCAAGGCCTCCACCTGGGAGTTCTTCCCGCTCGACACCGAGGCCTTCCCGTCGGTCGGCCTCGCCCGGCACGTCGGCACACTGGGCGGCACGGCCCCCGCCGTCTTCAACGCGGCGAACGAGGAGTGCGTCGAGGCGTTTCTCGCCGGTCGGCTGCCGTTCAACGGAATCATGGATACGGTCACAGCGGTCGTCGCGGAGCACGGTGTTCCCGGTACGGGAACCTCCCTCACCGTCCCGGACGTCCTCGAAGCGGAGACCTGGGCACGGGCCCGGGCCCGTGAACTCGCAGCGAAGGCAACGGCGGAGGCGCGCGCATGACCGAAGTGCTCTTGTACACGCTGGGCATCGTGCTGTTCGCCCTCGGCCTCCTCGTCTCCATCGCGTGGCACGAGCTGGGCCATCTCTCGACCGCCAAGCTCTTCGGCATCCGTGTGCCGCAGTACATGGTCGGCTTCGGCCCCACGATCTGGTCGAAGAAGCGGGGCGAGACCGAGTACGGCATCAAGGCCGTCCCGGCCGGCGGCTACATCCGCATGATCGGCATGTTCCCGCCGGGCGAGGACGGCAAGATCGAGGCCCGCTCCACCTCGCCCTGGCGCTCGATGATCGAGGACGCCCGGGAGGCCTCGTACGAGGAGCTCCAGCCGGGTGACGACTCGCGGCTCTTCTACACGCGCAAGCCGTGGAAGCGCGTGATCGTGATGTTCGCCGGACCGTTCATGAACCTGGTCCTGGCGGCGGCGCTCTTCTTCGGCTCGATGATGACGCTGGGCATCGAGGGCCAGACGACCAAGGTCGCCGGCGTCCAGAAGTGCGTCATCAAGCAGAGCGAGAAGCGCGAGACGTGCGTGGCGGGGGACCCCGTCTCCCCGGCCTTCCGGGCCGGCCTGAAGGAGGGCGACAAGATCGTCGCCTTCAACGGCGCGCCGGTGGCGGACTGGGACACGCTCTCGGACCGCATCCGCGACACCATCGGGGCGGCGACCATCACCGTCGAGCGGGGCGGCCAGCGCGTCGACCTGCACCCGACGCTCGTCTCCAACAAGGTGCCGATGAAGGACGAGGACGGCCAGGTCGTCCAGCCGCTCCAGTACATCGACGCCGGTTATCTCGGCTTCGCCTCGAAGACCGAGGTCGGCGCACTCACGTTCGGCGAGACCACCGAACGGATGTCCGACCTCCTGGAGAACGGCGTCCACTCGGTCGTCGCCCTTCCCGGCAAGATCCCCGGCCTCTGGGACGCCACCTTCGGCGACGGGGAGCGCGCCTCGGACTCCCCGGTCGGTGTCGTCGGCGCCGCCCGGCTCACCGGCGAGCTCATGACCGTCGACGCTCCGCCGGAGCGGATCCTCGTGATGTTCATGAACCTGCTGGTGTTCTTCAACGTCTCGTTGTTCCTGTTCAACATGCTCCCGCTGCTGCCGCTCGACGGCGGACACATCGCGGGCGCCCTGTGGGAGTCCGTCCGCCGGCACACGGCCCGGATCTTCAAGCGCCCCGACCCGGGTCCGTTCGACGTGGCCAAGCTGATGCCCGCCGCGTACGTGGTGGCCGGTGTCTTCGTCTGCTTCACGCTGCTCGTCCTCGCCGCCGACATCGTCAACCCGGTACGACTGACATAGCCGCGGACGGAGCTCCGCAGGCAGCTCCGCGAGCAGCTCCCCCGGGGGGCTCGGACCCGCTGGTGTCCGGCCCCCCACCCCAAGGGCGGTAACCTCGGAGACCTGAGACCGCCGACGCACAACCTTGAGGTTGCACAGAAGATGACCGCGATTGCTCTCGGTATCCCGACCGTCCCGACCCGGCTCGCCGAGCGGCGCAAGAGCCGGCAGATCCAGGTCGGCAGCGTGGCCGTCGGCGGTGACGCCCCCGTCTCCGTGCAGTCGATGACGACGACCCGCACGTCCGACATCGGCGCCACGCTCCAGCAGATCGCCGAGCTGACCGCCTCCGGCTGCCAGATCGTGCGCGTGGCCTGCCCCACGCAGGACGACGCGGACGCGCTCGCCACGATCGCCCGGAAGTCGTCGATCCCGGTCATCGCCGACATCCACTTCCAGCCGAAGTACGTGTTCGCCGCGATCGACGCGGGCTGTGCGGCCGTCCGCGTCAACCCGGGCAACATCAAGCAGTTCGACGACAAGGTCAAGGAGATCGCGAAGGCGGCCGGCGACGCCGGCACCCCGATCCGCATCGGCGTCAACGCCGGTTCGCTCGACGCGCGGCTCCTGAAGAAGTACGGCAAGGCCACTCCCGAGGCGCTCGTCGAGTCCGCCCTCTGGGAGGCGTCCCTCTTCGAGGAGCACGGCTTCCGCGACATCAAGATCTCGGTCAAGCACAACGACCCGGTCGTGATGGTCGAGGCCTACCGCCAGCTCGCCGCCCAGTCCGACTACCCGCTGCACCTCGGCGTCACCGAGGCGGGCCCGGCGTTCCAGGGCACGATCAAGTCGGCGGTCGCCTTCGGCGCCCTGCTCTCCCAGGGCATCGGCGACACGATCCGCGTCTCGCTCTCCGCGCCGCCGGTCGAGGAGATCAAGGTCGGCATCCAGATCCTGGAGTCGCTGAACCTGCGCCAGCGCCGCCTGGAGATCGTCTCCTGCCCGTCCTGCGGCCGCGCCCAGGTCGACGTCTACAAGCTCGCCGAGGAGGTCACCGCCGGCCTCGACGGCATGACCGTCCCGCTGCGCGTTGCCGTCATGGGCTGCGTCGTCAACGGCCCGGGCGAGGCCCGCGAGGCCGACCTCGGCGTCGCCTCCGGCAACGGCAAGGGCCAGATCTTCGTGAAGGGCGAGGTCATCAAGACCGTCCCCGAGTCGAAGATCGTCGAGACCCTCATCGAAGAGGCCCTCAAGATCGCCGAGCAGATGGAGAAGGACGGCGTCGCCAGCGGCGAGCCGACCGTCGCCATCGCGGGCTAGCACGCGGAACCATCCACGAAACCCCTCCGCCCCACCGGGCGGAGGGGTTTCGCGCGTCCGGGAGCCCGTCACCCCCGGGCCGGCGAGTGAGCCGAAGGGGCGCGCCGGGCTCACGGCCCCGAGCGCGCGGAGCCCCCGACGAAGGAGGGGGCGAGCACGGTCGGGGCCGTGAGCCCGGCTGAAGCGCCCCGGAGGCGAACCGAGCCCAAAAAAACGCCACAGGGGTAAAGTGCGGAGACCAGCAGATCCGTACCGTGAGGCCCCCTCGTGTTGACAGAGACCACCACCCGGGTCCTCGAACCCGCCGATCTCGGTGCCGCCCTGGCCGTCCTGGAGAGCGCCCCCGTCGAGAACGCGTTCGTGACCGCCCGCGTCCAGGTCGCCGGGCTCGATCCCTGGCGGCTCGGCGGCGAGATGTGGGGCTGGTACCACGAGGGCCGACTCCGCTCGCTCTGCTACTCCGGCGCCAATCTCGTCCCCCTCTGTGCCACCCCCGAGGCCGTCCGCGCCTTCGCCGACCGGGCCCGCAGGATCGGCCGCCGCTGCTCGTCCATCGTCGGCCCCGTCGAGCCCACCGCCGAGCTGTGGCGGCTCCTGGAGCCCAGCTGGGGCCCGGCGCGGGACGTCCGTGCCCGTCAGCCCGTGATGGTCACCGAGGAGCCGTCCGTCACGGTCGCCCCCGATCCGCTGGTCCGCCGCGTCCGCAAGAACGAGATGGACGCGATCATGCCCGCCTGCGTGGCGATGTTCACCGAGGAGGTCGGCGTCTCGCCGCTCGCCAACGACGGGGGACTGCTCTACCAGGCCCGGGTCGCCGAGCTCGTCGGCGCGGGCCGCTCCTTCGCCCGCATCGAGGACGGCAAGGTCGTCTTCAAGGCCGAGATCGGCGCCGCGACCCGCCTGGCGTGCCAGATCCAGGGCGTCTGGGTCGCCCCCGAGCACCGCGGCAAGGGCCTGTCGGAGACGGGCATGGCCGCCGTCCTCCAGTACGCCCTCGCCGACGTCGCACCCGTGGTCAGCCTGTACGTCAACGACTACAACACCCCCGCCAGGGCCTCGTACCGCCGCGTCGGCTTCCGGGAGACCGGCGCCTTCATGAGCGTGCTGTTCTGAGCCCCCAGCCGCTTGTAAGGTGCGCCGCATGGATGACGCACAGGTCGTGATCGGACCGGTCAATCTCGCCGCCCGGGTGGACGAGGCCCTCGCCGTGCAGGCGGTCGCCTTCGGCCTGGACCAGGACGAGGTCGCCGTACGCCGCCACATCGTGCTGCGCCACCTCATGAGCCCCGGCGCCCGCGCCTACGGGGCCCTGACACCGGACGGCCGGCTCGTCGGCTTCGTGTACGGCATGCCCAACGACCGTACGCACTGGTGGTCCACCGTCGTGGAGCCGTACCTGCGCGCCACGGGCTCCGCCGACTGGCTCGACGGCTCGTTCGTCATCACCGAGCTCCACGTCCACCCCCACTTCCAGGGCCGCGGCGTGGGCCGCGAACTGATCACCACGATCACCGACACGGCCGCCGAGCCGCGCTCGATCCTCTCCGCGATCGACACCGACTCCCCGGCGCGCGGGCTCTACCGCGCCCTCGGGTACGACGACCTCGCCCGCCAGGTGCGCTTCCCGAGCGCCGCCCGCCCCTACGCGGTGATGGGCGCACCGCTGCCCCTCCTGCGACGGAACTGATTTCTCCGAGGCGGGGCGGCCCGGCTAACCTCGGGCCATCATCCTTACCCCGGCAGGAGTACGAGAACCATGGCCAACGCACCGGTCCAGCGCATGTCGAAGTTGATGGCGAAGACGCTGCGCGACGACCCGGCGGACGCCGAGGTCCTCAGCCACAAGCTCCTCGTCCGCGCCGGCTACGTGCGCCGCACCGCCGCCGGCATCTGGAGCTGGCTGCCCCTCGGCAAGAAGGTCCTCGCCAACGTCGAGCGCATCGTCCGCGAGGAGATGGACGCCATCGGCGCGCAGGAGGTCACGCTGCCGGCCCTGCTGCCCCGCGAGCCCTACGAGGCGACGGGCCGCTGGGACGAGTACGGCGCCGAGCTCTTCCGCCTCCAGGACCGCAAGGGCGGCGACTACCTCCTCGGCCCGACCCACGAGGAGATCTTCACCCTGCTGGTGAAGGACCAGTGCTCGTCCTACAAGGACCTGCCGGTCATCCTGTACCAGATCCAGACCAAGTTCCGCGACGAGGCCCGTCCCCGCGCCGGCATCCTGCGCGGCCGCGAGTTCCTCATGAAGGACTCGTACTCCTTCGACACGGAGGACGAGGGCCTGGCCCAGTCCTACGCCCTGCACCGCCAGGCCTACCAGCGGGTCTTCGAGCGCCTCGGCCTCGACTACCGCATCGTCGCCGCCACCGCCGGCGCGATGGGCGGCTCGAAGTCCGAGGAGTTCCTCGCCCCGGCCGAGGCCGGCGAGGACACCTTCGCCGACTGCCCGAACTGCGACTTCGCGGCGAACACCGAGGCGATCTCGTACGAGCTCAAGCCGGTCGACGGCTCGGCCGTCGCGGCCGCCGAGGAGATCCCCACCCCGGACACCCCGACGATCGAGACCCTGGCCGCCTCCCTCGGCGTCCCGGCCTCCGCCACGCTGAAGAACCTCCTGGTGAAGGTCGACGGCGAGATCGTCGCCGTGGGTGTCCCCGGCGACCGCGAGGTCGACCTGGGCAAGGTCGAGGAGCACTTCGCGCCCGCGACCGTCGAGATGGTCACCGAGGCCGACTTCGCCGAGCGCGCGGACCTCGTGCGCGGCTACGTCGGCCCGCAGGGCCTGGAGAAGGTGACGTACATCGCCGACCCGCGCGTCGCGCCGGGCACGGCGTGGATCACCGGCGCCAACAAGGCCGGGACGCACGCGAAGAACGTCGTCGCGGGCCGTGACTTCGAGGTCGACGAGTACGTCGACGTCGTCGTCGTGCTGGAGGGCGACCCGTGCCCCAAGTGCGGCACCGGCCTGAAGCTGGACCGCGCCATCGAGATCGGCCACATCTTCCAGCTGGGCCGCAAGTACGCCGACGCCCTCAAGCTCGACGTCCTCGGCCAGCACGGCAAGCCGGTCCGCGTGACCATGGGCTCGTACGGCATCGGCGTCTCGCGCGCCGTGGCCGCGCTCGCCGAGCAGACCGCCGACGAGAAGGGCCTGTGCTGGTCCGCCGAGGTCGCCCCGGCCGACGTCCACGTCGTCGCCGCCGGCAAGGCCCTCCAGACCGAGCTGGCCCTGGAGGTCTCCGACAAGCTGGCCGCCGCCGGGCTGCGCGTCCTGGTCGACGACCGCGCGGGCGTCTCCCCGGGCGTCAAGTTCACCGACGCGGAGCTCATCGGCGTCCCGAAGATCCTGGTCGCGGGCCGCCGCTCCGGCGAGGGCGTCGTCGAGCTGAAGGACCGCCGCACGGGCGAGCGCGAGGAGCTCACGGTCGACGAGGCGATCGCCCGCCTCACCGCGTAGGACCCACGACGGAGCGGGGGGCGGAGCCTGGTCGGCCCCGCCCCCCGCTTCGCGTCGCCCGGGCTCAGACCGGGGTGTCGTCCGTCTTCGGGGACGGCTCCACCGACGCGCCGGTCAGATCCTCGACCGCCTCCGCCGCGTCCACCAGCCCCTTCAGGAACGCCTCGCCGAGCGGCAGCACGGGCTCCGCGTCCACCGGCTCCGCGTCCGCACCCGCGGCCACCGGCTCGGCGTCCGCCACCGGCTCCGCACGCGTGGCCGCCACCGGCTCCGTACCCGCGGTCACCGGCGGGGGAGCCGCCACCGCCCCGGCCGCCGGAGGCGCCGGCGCGGCGCGCTCCAGGAACCTCAGCAGTTCCACCGGGATCGGCAGCACCAGCGTCGAGTTCTTCTCCGCCGACACCGCCATCACCGTCTGCAGCAGCCTCAGCTGGAGCGCCGCCGGCTGCGCGGACATCACTCCCGCCGCCTCCGCCAGCTTCTTCGAGGCCTGGAGCTCCGCGTCCGCGTTGATCACCCGCGCCCGCCGCTCCCGGTCCGCCTCCGCCTGCCGCGCCATCGAGCGCTTCATCGTCTCCGGCAGCGACACGTCCTTGATCTCGACCCGGTCGATGGCGACGCCCCAGCCCATCGCCGGGCTGTCGAGCATCAGCTCAAGGCCCTGGTTGAGCTTCTCCCGGTTCGACAGCAGGTCGTCCAGATCGCTCTTGCCGATGATCGACCGCAGCGACGTCTGCGACATCTGCGAGACCGCGAACCGGTAGTCCTCCACCGCCACCAGCGCGTCCGCCGCGTCGACCACCTTGAAGTACACGACCGCGTCCACCCGCACCGTGACGTTGTCCCGGGTGATGCCCTCCTGCGCTGGCACCGGCATCGTGACGATCTGCATGTTGACCTTGTGGAGGCGCTCGGCGATCGGCAGGATCATCGTGAATCCGGGCGAGCGCACCTCGTCGCGCAGCCGGCCGAAGCGGAACACGACTCCGCGCTCGTACTGCTTCACCACCCGGGCCGCCGCGCCCGCGTACACCGCGACCGCCGCACACGCCCCGGCCGCCGCCACCAACAGCTCTTGGATCATCACGGCCCCCTGGAATCGAGCCGAACGCTACAAAAAGGGTATTCCCCTACAGCCAGCTCGCGAACTCCAGAAGCAGCTCGGCGTCCTGCCGCCGCCCCGCCGTGAGCGCCCGCGTCCCCGACTCGACCGCGCGGAACAGGGTCCAGCCGCGCAGCCGCTCCCGGTCCATGTCCAGGGAGTCCGCCAGCTTGTTCACCCGCCGCCGGGCCGTCGAGGCGCCCGCCGACGCGCCCACCAGGTCCTCCACCCGGTCGCGGACGAGCCGGGCCAGGTCGTACGCGCGCTCGCCGACGAGCGGCTCGGGCCCGACGGCCAGCCAGGGCGCCCGGTCGCCGGCCAGCACCTTGCCCTGGCGGAAGCAGCCGTGCAGCAGCAGCGCCTCCTCCGGGGCGGCCACCAGCTCCTCGCGCGCGGCGAGCGCCGCCGCCGTCAGCTCACCGGTCGCCGGGTCCGCCCGGTACGGCTCCATCGCCGCGGCCTGCCGCCCGGTCCGCTCGGCCACCGACTCGAAGCCGTGCCCGGCCGGCGGCTCCACCCACAGCTTCCGTACGGCCCCCGCCGCCTCCAGGAGCGCCTTGGCCTCCGGCAGGGAGCGCAGCGACACCTCGGGGTGCAGCCGTTCGAGGACGAGTCCGCCGTCGGCGGTCTCGTCGAGCAGCCGGACGGCGCCCCAGCCGTTCCAGTGCGCCAGCGCGTCCCGCTCCAGGTCGGGGCGGGCGAGCGGCGGCGCGATCTTGAGGGCGGCGGGGGAGTCGTCGGAGCGCCGTACGAGGAGGACCAGACTGCTCCGCCCACCGGGGGCCATCACCCGCTCGGCGCCGAGCGACGCCCGGTCGAGCGTGGTCCGCGCGTGCTCCGGCAGCGGACCGAGCCACTCGGTCGCCGCGGTGTCCCCGTACGTCTCGCCGAGCGCCCGTACGAGTCGCTCCGGCGGTTCGAAAGCCATGCGTGCGTTGTCCTTCTGACGTTCGGTGGGCCCCCGGTCGGGGATGGACTCACACCCGCTCGGCGAGCCCAGGAAAGGTTACGTCGCTGCCGCGCCAGCGGACCGCGCGTACCGCCGCCTCCCGCAGCGCGGCGGCCGCGTCGCGCCGCAGCGGGCCCTCGGAGGCCCTGACGAGGTCGGAGTAGACCCCGGCCACCCGGTCCTCCAGGACGGCCGCGAGGCGCACGGCGCCCGCCGCGTCGGCGACCCGGAACGGCAGCTCGTAGGCGGCCGCCGCGACCACCGGCGCGCCGCCGAGATCCCGCACGGTGCGGCGCAGGGCGTCCCGGCGGGCCCGGTGGGCCTCGTACGCGGCGGTGGCCTCCGCCTTGCGCTCCGTACCGATCCGGCCGCCGACGACCCCGTACCCGTAGACCGCCGCGTGTTCGGCGGCCAGGGCCGCCTGGGCGGCGTCGAGGGCGCTCATGCCGGTGCTCCTTCGGTCAGCAGGTAGGCGTGCGCGGCGCCCGCCGCCGCGACGGAGGCGAGCAGTCGCGCGTACTCGGGCGGGGCCGTGAGCAGGGCGTTCGTGTGCTGCTCGGAGGCCTTGCGCTCGGCCGCCGCGAGCTCCTTGAGCGCCGCGCGGGGGTCGGCCGCGACGGGTACGGCCGATACAGAAGCCGACGCGGACGCGGACGCCGATGCCGATACAGAAGCCGGTGCCGATGCCGATACAGAAGCCGACGCCGACGGCGGTGTCGACGGGGCGGCCGTCGCGGGCTTCGCCGTCGTACCGTCCTCGCCCAGGGCCTTCGCGTGCGCCGCCACCGAGCGCCGCAGCGGCGTCAGCCGGGGCGCGAGGGCGGGATGCGCCGCGAGCGCCGCGTCGTAACGTTCCAGCAGGTCCCGCGCGGCGGTCACCGAGCGGAGTCGCAGCGCCGCCTCGGCGCGCGCCACCCGTTCGGCCTCCAGTTCGGCGGCGCTCGGCTTCCGCGGAGCCTCGCCGCCGCCGGAGGAGGTGCAGCCCACGAGAGCCGTCGCTCCCGCCGCCGCGCCCGCCTGGAGGAGTGCGCGCCTGCCCGTCGTCGTCACGCTCTCTCCCTCGTCCGTCGTCCGTCGTCGAAGATCGTCGAGATCACCGCAGGCGAGCGTACCCGCGGGCCCCGGGGCGGTGGACGGCAACACCCTCCGGGACCGGATACCCTTTGGTCTGACACGCGACGACACGCGACGAAACCACAACAGCACACGCGGCCGAGGAGTCACCCGGATGAGCACCACCCAGAGCGACAGGCTGCGCGGACTCCTTGAGCCGCTCGTCCACGCGAAGGACCTGGATCTGGAAGAGATCGAGGTGTCCCGGGCCGGCCGTCGTGGACTGGTGCGCGTGGTCGTCGATTCGGAAGAGGGCGTGGAGCTGGACGTCTGCGCCGAGCTGAGCCGTGAGATCTCCGAGAAGCTCGACGAGACCGACGTGATGGGCGAGGGCGAGTACGTCCTCGAAGTCAGCTCCCCCGGCGCCGACCGCCCCCTGACCGAGCACCGCCACTACGTGCGGGCGACCGGTCGGCTGGCCAAGCTCCAGCTCGTCGAGGGCGACGAACTCGTCGCCCGGATCCTCGCCGTGGACGAGGACGGCCTCGACCTCGAAGTGCCGGGTGTGAAGGGGCGCAAGCCCACCGCCCGCCGGGTCGAGTTCGCCGAGATCGCCAAGGCGCGTGTCGAGATCGAGTTCAACCGCAAGGACAAGAAGGAAGAGGAGGCGTAGCCGTGGACATCGACGTGAAGCTGCTCAAGGGCTTGGCGAATGAGAAGGAGATCTCCTTCGACCTGCTGGTCGAGGCGATCGAGTCGGCCCTCCTCATCGCGTACCACCGCACCCCCGACGCCCGCCGCCACGCGCGTGTGGAGCTGAACCGGCAGACCGGTCACGTGACGGTGTGGGCGAAGGAGGACCCCTCCGAGCTGGAGGAGGGCCAGGAGCCCAAGGACTTCGACGACACCCCGTCGGACTTCGGCCGGATCGCGGCGAGCACCGCCCGCCAGGTGATCCAGCAGCGACTGCGGGACGCCGAGAACGACGTGACGTTCGGCGAGTACGCGCGCCGCGAGGGCGACGTCGTCGCCGGTGTGGTGCAGCAGGGCAAGGACCCGAAGAACGTCCTCGTCCGTCTCGACGACAAGCTGGAGGCCATCCTCCCGGTGCAGGAGCAGGTGCCCGGCGAGGACTACGCGCACGGTCTGCGACTGCGCACGTACGTCGTCCGGGTGGCTCGCGGTGTCCGCGGTCCGTCCGTCACCCTCTCGCGCACGCACCCCAATCTGGTGAAGAAGCTCTTCGCGCTGGAGGTGCCGGAGATCGCCGACGGTTCCGTCGAGATCTCGGCCATCGCCCGTGAGGCGGGTCACCGCACCAAGATCGCCGTGCGGTCCACCCGTTCGGGCCTCAACGCCAAGGGCGCCTGCATCGGCCCGATGGGCAGCCGCGTCCGCAACGTGATGGCGGAGCTGCTCGGCGAGAAGATCGACATCGTCGACTGGTCGGACGACCCGGCCGACATGGTGGCGAACGCGCTCTCCCCGGCGCGGGTCTCCAGGGTCGAGATCGTCGACCTGGCCGCCCGGTCCGCGCGCGTGACGGTGCCCGACTACCAGCTGTCGCTGGCGATCGGCAAGGAGGGCCAGAACGCCCGCCTCGCCGCGCGCCTCACCGGCTGGCGGATCGACATCCGTCCGGACACGGAGCCGACCGGTCCGCAGGACTGAGACCGT
This sequence comes from Streptomyces sp. NPDC056169, assembly GCF_042268445.1. Lineage (NCBI taxonomy): Bacteria > Bacillati > Actinomycetota > Actinomycetes > Kitasatosporales > Streptomycetaceae > Streptomyces > Streptomyces sp. NPDC056169. Next base: position 144,807 of record NZ_JBHJUO010000021.1, read on the forward strand.
TTTTGGCCAACAGCTGTTCGATTCTTGCCCCGAACGGGTGAGGTCGGTACGGGGAGGTAGACTTAATCGTGTCTGGCCGGACGCAAGCCCGCGTATGCCCTGAACGAACCTGTGTGGGATGTCGGGAGCGAGCGGCCAAGAGCGATCTACTGCGGATCGTGGTGAATAAGGACGAGTGTGTTCCGGATCATCGCGGTACGCTGCCCGGCCGGGGTGCGTACCTGCACCCCGCCGTGGTCTGTCTCGACCTGGCGGTCCGCCGCCGAGCGTTCCCGAGGGCCTTCAAGGTCCAGGGCCCGCTCGAAACCGCGGAACTCCGTCACCACGTCGAGCGGTCGGCACCGCAGTGAAGAAGTACGGCACGGATCACCGTGCGGTCAGGTACCTCGCGAGTTGGAAGTAGGTCGAGATTGCGATGAGCACTCGATGAGTACGCGATGAGTACGCCCATGAAGTAGCGACGGTCCGGCGGTAACCGGACCTAAAAGGAGCGATGTGGCTAAGGTCCGGGTATACGAACTCGCCAAGGAGTTCGGCGTAGAGAGCAAGGTCGTCATGGCCAAGCTCCAAGAACTCGGTGAATTCGTCCGTTCGGCGTCCTCGACTATCGAGGCGCCGGTCGTGCGCAAGTTGACTGACGCTTTGCAGGGTCCCGGCGGCAACGCCGGCAAGACCGCTGCCAAGCCCGGCGCGCCCCGCAAGGCAGCGCCCTCCCCCGCCGCGCCCAAGCCGGCGCCGGCATCCCCCGCGCCGTCCCCGGCGCAGGCTGTACGTCCCTCGGCCCCGAAGCCTGGAGCGCCCGCCCCGGCGGCGCCCAAGCCCGTGGTCGCGGAGAAGCCCGCCGCGGCGCCCACCTCGGGCTCGCGGCCCACCCCGGGTCCGAAGCCCCCGGCCCCGCAGAAGCCTGCGCCGGCCTCCCCGGCTCCGACGACTCCGGAGTTCACCGCGCCTCCGTCGGCTCCGGCCGCCGGTCAGCAGCGTCCCGCCGGCGCGACCCCGGGCCCGCGCCCGGCCGCCCGCCCCGCCCAGCAGGCCCCGCGCCCGCAGGGTCAGGGTCAGGGTGCCCCGCGTCCGCAGGGCCAGGGCGCCCCGCGTCCGGGCGGTGCCCGTCCGGCCGGTCCGCGTCCGGGCAACAACCCGTTCACCTCGGGTGGCTCCACCGGCATGGCGCGCCCGCAGGCGCCCCGCCCCGGTGGCGGCGCCCCGCGTCCGCAGGGCGGCCCCGGCGCCGCTCCGGGCGCTCCGCGTCCGCAGGGTGGCCCCGGTGGCGCCCCGCGTCCGCAGGGTCAGGGCGGCGCGCGTCCCACCCCCGGTGGCATGCCCCGCCCGCAGGCTCCCCGTCCGGGCGGCGCGCCCGGCGGTAACCGTCCGAACCCGGGCATGATGCCGCAGCGTCCCGCTGCCGGCCCGCGCCCCGGTCCTGGCGGTCGTGGTCCCGGTGGCCCCGGCGGCCGTCCGAGCGGTCCCGGCGGTGGCGGCGGCGGTCGTCCCGGCTTCGCCGGTCGTCCGGCCGGTCCCGGCGGCGGCGGTGGCGGCTTCGCCGGCCGTCCCGGTGGTCCCGGTGGTGGCGGCGGCGGTCGTCCGGGTGGTCCCGGTGGTGGCGGCGGCTTCGGCGGTCGTCCCGGCGGCTTCGCCGGTCGTCCCGGTGGCCCGGGTGGCCGTGGTGGCACGCAGGGCGCCTTCGGTCGCCCCGGCGGTCCCGCGCGTCGTGGTCGCAAGTCGAAGCGTCAGAGGCGCCAGGAGTACGAGGCCATGCAGGCCCCGTCCGTGGGCGGCGTGATGCTTCCCCGCGGTGGCGGCGAGGTCATTCGCCTGTCGCGCGGTGCGTCCCTCACCGACTTCGCCGAGAAGATCGGCGCCAACCCGGCGTCGCTCGTCGCGGTGATGATGAACCTCGGCGAGATGGTCACGGCGACGCAGTCCGTCTCCGACGACACGCTGACGATGCTCGGCGAGGAGATGAACTACACCGTTCAGATCGTCTCGCCGGAGGAAGAGGACCGCGAGCTCCTCGAGTCCTTCGACATCGAGTTCGGCGAGGACGAGGGCGGCGAAGAGGCTCTGGTCTCCCGTCCGCCGGTCGTCACCGTCATGGGTCACGTCGACCACGGTAAGACCCGACTTCTCGACGCGATCCGCAAGACGAACGTCGTCGCGGGCGAGGCCGGTGGCATCACCCAGCACATCGGTGCCTACCAGGTCGGTACCGAGGTCAACGGCGAAGAGCGTCGCATCACCTTCATCGACACCCCGGGTCACGAGGCGTTCACCGCCATGCGTGCCCGTGGTGCGAAGTCGACCGACATCGCGATCCTCGTGGTCGCGGCCAACGACGGCGTCATGCCGCAGACGATCGAGGCGCTCAACCACGCCAAGGCCGCCGGCGTCCCGATCGTCGTCGCGGTCAACAAGATCGACGTCGAGGGTGCCGACCCGACCAAGGTCCGCGGTCAGCTGACCGAGTTCGGTCTGGTGGCCGAGGAGTACGGCGGCGACACGATGTTCGTCGACATCTCCGCCAAGCAGGGTCTGCACATCGACTCCCTGCTGGAGGCCGTCGTCCTCACCGCCGACGCCTCGCTCGACCTCCGGGCCAACCCGGACCAGGACGCGCAGGGTATTGCGATCGAGTCCCACCTCGACCGTGGTCGTGGTGCCGTCTCCACCGTCCTCGTCCAGCGCGGAACGCTGCGCATCGGCGACACCGTGGTGGTCGGCGACGCGTACGGCCGCGTCCGGGCGATGCTCGACGACAAGGGCAACAACGTCGAGGAGGCGACCCCGTCGACTCCCGTCCTGGTGCTCGGTCTCACCAACGTGCCGGGTGCCGGCGACAACCTCCTGGTGGTCGACGAGGACCGTACGGCGCGTCAGATCGCCGAGAAGCGCGCTGCGCGTGAGCGCAACGCCGCCTTCGCCAAGCGCGTCCGCCGGGTGTCCCTCGAGGACCTCGACAAGGTGCTCAAGGCCGGTCTCGTCCAGGAACTCAACCTCATCATCAAGGGCGACGCGTCCGGTGCGGTCGAGGCCCTCGAAGCCTCGCTGCTCCAGCTCGACGTCGGCGAAGAGGTCGACATCCGTGTCCTGCACCGCGGTGTGGGTGCGGTCACCGAGTCGGACATCGACCTGGCCATGGGCTCCGACGCCATCGTCATCGGCTACAACGTCCGTGCGGCCGGCCGTGCCGCGCAGATGGCGGAGCGCGAAGGCGTCGACGTCCGGTACTACTCGGTGATCTACCAGGCCATCGAGGAGATCGAGGCGGCCCTGAAGGGTCTCCTCAAGCCGGAGTACGAAGAGGTCGAGCTCGGTACGGCGGAGATCCGCGAGGTCTTCCGCTCGTCCAAGCTGGGCAACATCGCCGGTGTTCTCATCCGCTCCGGCGAGGTCAAGCGCAACACCAAGGCGCGCCTCGTCCGCGACGGCAAGGTCATCGCCGAGGACCTCACGATCCACGGTCTGCGCCGCTTCAAGGACGACGTCACCGAGATCCGCGAAGGCTTCGAGGGTGGTATCAACCTCGGAAACTTCAACGACATCAAGATCGACGACGTCATCGCGACGTACGAGATGCGCGAGAAGCCCCGCGCCTGATCGCGTCCGATCGCAGCAGTGAGCCGGGGCCGGTCGGTGGAAGTAATTCCGTCGATCGGCTCCGGCCGTTGCGTGTACGGTTCTGGTGACCCTGCCGAGCGACGGCCCGGCAGGCCACCGAACCCGAACCGGCGGGACATCCGGCACCGCATGTACGTGGGGACTCTGTCCTTCGATCTGCTCCTCGGTGACGTTCACTCGCTGAAGGAGAAACGCTCCGTGGTCCGCCCCATCGTCGCCGAGCTCCAGCGAAAGTTCTCTGTGAGCGCGGCCGAGGTCGGCGACCAGGACCTCCACCGCAGAGCCCTGCTGGGCGTCGCGCTGGTGTCCGGGGACCCGGGGTTCGTATCGGACGTGCTCGACCGCTGTGAGCGGCTCGTCGCCGCGCGTCCCGAGGTGGAGCTGCTGTCGGTGCGCCGCAGGCTCCACACTGATGAAGACTGATTGAGCAAGGCAAAGAAGGAGAAGGACCAGTGGCCGACAACGCGCGGGCGAAGAAGCTGGCAGACCTCATTCGGGAGGTGGTCGCCGAGAAGCTGCAGCGTGGCGTCAAGGACCCCCGCCTGGGTACGCACGTGACCATCACCGACACCCGCGTCACCGGTGACCTGCGGGAGGCCACGGTCTTCTACACGGTCTACGGCGACGACGAGGAGCGGGCGAGCGCCGCGGCCGGCCTGGAGAGCGCCAAGGGCGTCCTCCGTTCGGCCGTGGGCCGTGCGGCGGGGACCAAGTTCACCCCGACCCTGACGTTCATCGCCGACGCCCTCCCGGAGAACGCCAAGACGATCGAGGACCTCCTCGACAAGGCGCGGGCCTCGGACGCGCAGGTGCGGGAGGCGTCCTCGGGCGCCGCCTTCGCCGGCGAGGCCGACCCCTACAAGAAGCCGGGCGAGGACGAAGCCGCCGAATGAGCAACGCAGCAAAGACGCCCGACGGCCTTGTCATCGTCGACAAGCCGTCGGGCTTCACTTCGCATGACGTCGTGGCCAAGATGCGCGGGATCGCCAAGACCCGCCGCGTGGGCCACGCGGGCACGCTCGACCCCATGGCCACGGGCGTCCTCGTCCTCGGCGTGGAGCGGGCGACCAAGCTCCTCGGTCACCTCGCGCTGACCGAGAAGGAGTACCTGGGCACCATCCGCCTGGGTCAGACCACGATCACCGATGACGCCGAGGGCGAGATCACGGCGTCGGTCGACGCTTCGAAGGTCACCCGGGAGCAGATCGACGCGGGCGTGGCCGAGCTGACCGGCGCCATCATGCAGGTGCCGTCGAAGGTCTCCGCGATCAAGATCGACGGCAAGCGGTCGTACGCGCGCGTGCGCGGCGGCGAGGAGTTCGAGATCCCGGCCCGCCCGGTCACCGTCTCCTCCTTCCAGGTGTACGACGTCCGCGAGGCGGAGGCCGAGGACGGCACGGCCGTCGTCGACCTCGTCGTCTCCGTCGTCGTCTCCTCCGGTACGTACGTCCGGGCCCTGGCCCGGGACCTCGGTGCCGGGCTCGGAGTGGGCGGTCATCTGACCGCGCTGCGCCGCACCCGCGTCGGCCCGTACAAGCTGGACGCGGCCAGGACCCTGGAACAGCTCCAGGAGGAGCTCACGGTCATGCCGGTCGCCGAGGCGGCCGAGGCCGCGTTCCCGCGCTGGGACGTCGACGAGAAGCGGGCCAAGCTGCTCCTGAACGGCGTCCGGCTGGAGATGCCGTCCTACCCGGCGGGTCCGGTCGCGGTCTTCGGACCCGAGGGGACGCTGCTCGCGCTGGTCGAGGACCAGCGGGGGAAGGCCAAGAGCCTCGCCGTCTTCGGCTGAGGCGGCCGGGGCGAGCGAAGCTCACCGCTGCGGGGCGGGCACGTGCTACGTGCCCGCCCCGCAGTGCTTTGCCTGAGATTCACCCCATCGGGGAGGCGCTCGGAGTGAAACGGGGAGCGCCGGGGGGCGCGTTTCCCGACTCGCTTCTCCGGGTGATCACCGGCGACCTACCGTCGACACCATGGGACGCGGGGACCTGGCGACGCTGGTGGAAATCTGTGATCCGGCAGGCCGGCCGCGCGGTACCGGATTCCTCGCCGACCATCACGGCACCGTCGTCACCAGTCATGAGGCAGTCGACGGGCTCGCGCGCATCGTCCTGCACGCCCCCGGCGACCTGAGCTGGCTCGCCGAGGCCGAGGCCGTCACCGCCCTGCCGGAGAGCGGCCTCGCGCTCGTACGGACCGAAGGGCTCGGCGTCCGCCCCGTCGCGCTCGCCACCCGCCCCGAGATCGAACCCGGTACGTACGTACGGATCGCCGCCCACGGCTGGCGCGAGGCGCGGGTCCTCGGCCCCGCCGCCGTCACGTACACCGCATCCGACCGCTTCCACGTCCTCGCGGACGCCCTCGAACTCGCCATCGGCACCGAGGGCGCCGAGGCGCTCCGCATCGGCGGCCGGGCGGCGGGCGGCCCCGTCCTCGACACCGCCACCGGCACGGTCGTCGCCGTCCTCGGCACCGCCCTGCACGGCGAGCGCCCCGCCGCCGGATACGCGGTGCCGCTGCGGCCCGACGGCCCGCTCGCCGCCCTCCTGCGGCGCAACGCCGCCACCGTCCCCGCCTACGGGCCCGACCTCAACCTCGCCGGAATCCTGGAGCTCACCGCCACCTCGACCGGACCCGCCAGGGAACCCGACCCCTGGCCCGAGCCCGTCGAACGCCCCGAGTGCGTCCGGGAGTTCGCGCGCTTCGAGGCCGGGGAGTCGCTCGTCCTCGCCGTCGTCGGCGCCCCCGGCACCGGCCGCACCACCGCCCTCGCCGCACTCTGCGCCCGCCGCGCCCGGGGCGTCGCCCCCGCCCCCACGGTCCGGCTGCGCGGCGCCGACCTGCGCGCCGAGGACCACTCCCTCGCCGACGCCGTCGGCCGCGCCCTGCGCCAGGCGGGCCGGATCGTCGCCGCCTCCGGGGCGCTCGGCGACACCGCGACCGCCACCCCGGAGCGGGCCGCCTCGCTCGCCCGGGAGGCGGGCCGCCCGCTCCTCGTCGTCCTCGACGGCCCCGAGGAGATGCCGCCGCTCCTCGCCCACCGCCTCGCCGACTGGACGACGGCCACCGAGCAGTGGCTGCGCGCCCACGGGGCACGCCTGGTCACGGCCTGCCGCCCCGAGCACTGGGCCCTCGCCGGCGCCCTCTACGGCCCGTGGGCCCTGCACCGGCCGGCGACACCCACCGGGGACGGCCTGCCCGCGGCCCTCGTGCTCGGCCCGTACAACGAGACGGAGGCGCGGGCCGTCCGGCAGGGGTACGGGATCGGGGAGACCGACCTCGCCGAGGCGGACGCCCGCCATCCGCTCGCCCTGCGGCTGCTCGCCGAGGTGCGGGCGGCGCTCCCGGGCGAGGTGCCGGGGCGGCCGGGCCGGGAGGAGATCTTCACGGCCCATCTGGACCTGATGTGCCTGCGCGTCGCCGTCCGGGTCGCCGCGGGCTCCCGCCCCCTCGTCCGGGGGACCGCCGTACGGCTGCTCACCGCCCGGGTCGCCGGCCAGGTCCACGAGGCCGCCCGCCGCTGTCTCGGCCCGGGCCACGGCGTCCTCGACCGCGCCTCCTTCGAGGAGCTGTTCCCGTGGCGCGAGGGCTGGGCCTCGGCCGTCCTCACCGAGGGCCTCCTCGTCCCCGCGGGCTCCGGCTACCGCTTCGCCCACGAGGAACTCGCCGACTGGCTCCAGGCCGCCCACCTCGACCTGGACACGGCCCTGCACGCACTGGTCCACAGCCGGGCGGAGGACCCGAACCGGGCGGGGCGGGGGAGGGGTGCGGGGCCGGCTCCCGAGTACGGCGCCGGTCCGGGCGCCGACGCGGGTGCGGGGAGTGGGCTCCTCCCGGGGCCTGGTGCCGCTTGGGGGTCGGGTGCGGCTCCGGGGCCGGGTGGCGCTCTGGGGGCCGGTTCCGTTCCGGGGCACGGTTCCGTTTCGGGGTTCGGTGCGGTGCCCGGGGGTGATTCCGGCGCGTGGGCCGACTTCGGTCCCGGCTCCGGTGGTGCGACCGTGCGGGACGTCGCTCCCGGGGGCGGTTCCGTTTCGGGAAGCGGTGCGGATCCCTGGGACGGGGGCCCGCCGGACGGGGCGCTCGTGGCCCTGGGGGGCGCGCCCGTCGCCGTACCCGACCGGGTCGGGCGCGTGCCCGTGCCCGTGCCGCCCGCGCGCGCCGCCGGTCCGGGGGCTTCTCAGGGGAGCGCCCCGGCCTCCGTCGACGTGCCCCGGCAGCGGACCGCCGCAGTCGCCGAGTCCGCGGCCGATCACCTCCCCGTGCCCCGGCACCGCATCGGCCCCGTCCTCCAGGCGCTGCTGCGCCTCCACCGCGAGCACGGGCCGGCCGCGCTCGCCCCGCGCCTCGCCGCGCTCGTCGAGTCCCTCGACCGGTTCGTGGACGGTGACGGTGACGGGAGCGGGAGCGGGGGCGGGGACTGGGACGGGGGCGGGGCCGCGGTCGCCGACGCCGCCTGGTGGGCGGGCCGCCTGTTCGGGGAGACCGTGCGCCGGGTGGGCGACCCGCGGCCGTATCTGCCCGTCCTCCGGTTCCTCGCCGACCGGATCGGCGACCGGCGAGCACGGCACCCGGTCTTCGCCGGCTTCGGCACCGCGTTCTGGCAGGGGCTCCCGCTCTGCGAGGACGAGCGGATCGACCTGCTGCGACGGCTCGTGCCCGCCGACCCGCCGCCGGGCGGGGCCGAGGACGGCGGCCGGTGCCTCGACACCGTCGCCGGGCTGCTCGTCGCCGACCCCCGGGGCGTCCAGCCGCTGCTGTGCCGCTGGTTCGGCGACGAACGCCCCCTGCCCGCCGCCCCGCACGCCACCGTCGCCACCGCCGCCCAGGCCCTCCTGCACACCCATCGGAGCCTCGCCGTCGACGACCTCTGCGAGGCGCTCGTGTCCACCGCCCACCCGCTCGCCGACGGGCTGCTCACCTCCCTCGCCGAGGACGAGCCCTCCGCGCTCTGCCGGGCCGTCGACCGCTGGGCCCACGACGACGGCCGCCCCGAGCGCCGGGTCGCCGCCGCCGCGTACGGACACCTCGTCGCCGGGCGCCTCACCGCCCCCGCCGACCGCGAGCTCCTCCGCTACGCCGCCCTCGCCCTGCTCGCCCGCCCCGCCGACCAGGCCCTCCACGGCCCCGCCCTCGGCCTGCTCGTCCGCGACCCGCACACCCGCGCCCGCCATCTGCCCCGCGCCATCGCCGAGCCCCGGGTGCCCGCGTCCGCCCTCGCCGAGGCCCTCGCGACCCACCCGGGGCCGGTCCTCACCGCCTTCAGGTCCCGGCTGCACGGCACGGGCGAGGAGGCCGCCGCCGCGCTGCGCGCCCTCGCCGAGATCGACACGCCCGCCCTCACCCGCCGCGTCGCCGCCCTCGTCCGCGACTACGTCGCCCGCCTGCCCGAGGGCGCCGGGCACGTGGCCCGCTACGTCGACCGGCGGTTCGAGGACGGCCCGGCCGCCCGTGCCGTCCTCTTCCCCCTCGTGTCGGGGCTGATCCGGGGCCGCCCCGCCGTGGTCCGCCGCGCCCTCGCCCCCGTGCTCGCCGCCCCCGGCACGGGCGCCTCCCGCCATCTGCGGGCCGAGCTGCTCGACGCCCTCCTGGAACACGAGCGGTACGAGGCCGAGACCGGCGAGCTCTCCGTCCTGGACGCCCTCCTGACGGCCGCGGCCGAGGGCGCCGGACGGCTCAGCGAGCCCCGCACCAGGGAGCTCGTCCACCGGGCCGCCGCCCTGTACACCCGTACCCCCGAAGGCGCCGGACGGCTCGACCGGGCCCTGGCCGGGCTCTCCCGCGAGCATCCCGGCTTCGCCGCTCTCCTCATCGGCTGGACCGTCGCCGTACCGGGGGAGTGGGCCCCGCTGCTCGGTCCCGAGACCCTCCGGGTGCTGCGGAGCCCCGGCACTTCCATGCCGATGCGTACCGACGGGCGTGGGCATGGCAGTCTTAGACCTGCGTAATCGGCGAACAGGCGGACGAGGAGCGGTCACAGTGCAGCGCTGGCGTGGCTTGGAGGACATCCCCCAGGACTGGGGGCGCAGCATCGTCACCATCGGCTCCTATGACGGGGTGCACCGCGGGCACCAGCTGATCATCGGGCGCGCCGTCGAGCGCGCCCGGGAACTCGGCGTCCCCTCGGTCGTGGTCACCTTCGACCCGCACCCCTCCGAGGTCGTGCGGCCCGGCAGCCACCCGCCGCTGCTCGCCCCGCACCACCGGCGAGCCGAGCTGATCGCGGGCCTGGGTGTGGACGCGGTGCTCGTGCTGCCGTTCACCGCCGAGTTCTCGCAGCTCTCCCCGGCGGACTTCATCGTCAAGGTGCTCGTCGACAAGCTGCACGCCAGGGCCGTCATCGAGGGCCCCAACTTCCGCTTCGGGCACCGGGCCGCCGGGAACGTCGCGTTCCTCGCGGAGCTCGGCGAGACGTACGACTACGAGGTCGAGGTCATCGACCTGTACGTCAGCGGCACGGCCGGCGGCGGTCAGCCCTTCTCGTCCACCCTCACCCGCCGGCTCGTCGCCGAGGGCGACATGGCCGGAGCGGCCGAGATCCTGGGCCGCCCGCACCGCGTCGAGGGCATCGTGGTCCGCGGCGCGCAGCGCGGCCGCGAGCTGGGCTTCCCGACGGCCAACGTCGAGACCCTGCCGCACACGGCGATCCCGGCGGACGGCGTCTACGCGGGCTGGCTGACGGCCGCGGGCGAGCGCATGCCGGCGGCGATCTCCGTCGGCACGAACCCGCAGTTCGACGGCACGGAGCGGACCGTCGAGGCGTACGCGATCGACCGCGAGGGCCTCGACCTGTACGGACTGCACGTGGCCGTGGACTTCCTGACGTACGTGCGCGGCATGCTCAAGTTCGACACCCTGGACGACCTGCTCCAGGCGATGGCGGCGGACGTGAAGCGGAGCCGCGAGCTGACGGAGACGTACGACCGCGAGAACCCGGCCTCCTAGGGCCTGTCCGGCGGATCATGGCCGGGGTCGCCGCCACCGGGCGACGGGGAGTTCTCGTCGGAGGCGGCGCCGTCGGGCAGGCCCGAGGCGCCGTCCGCCACACCGATAGGTGAGCCCGCGGGCTCAGACAGCCGCCTCCCGTGCCACCCAGTGGCACGCCACCGCCCGCGAGCCGCCGCCGTCGAGGACCGGCAGGCTCTCGCCCCGGCAGCGGTCCGCGACGTGCGCCGCCTCGCCCGAGGCGAGGACCTGGCAGCGGGCGTGGAAGCGGCAGCCGGACGGGATGCGGGACGGGTCCGGGGGCTCGCCCGTCAGCACCACCGGAGCGCCGTCGGACTCGGGCAGCACCGACAACAGCGCCCGGGTGTACGGATGTTGCGGGGCCGTCAGGACGGACTCCACCGGACCCGTCTCCACGATCCGGCCCAGGTACATCACCGCCACCCGGTCCGCGATGTTCCACGCGAGCCCCAGGTCGTGGGTCACCACCAGTGCCGAGAGCCCGAGTTCGTCCCGCAGGCGCAGCAGCAGCGCCAGGATCTCGCCCCGCACCGACGCGTCGAGGGACGCCACCGGCTCGTCGGCGACGATCAGTTCGGGTTCCAGGACGAGGGCGCCCGCGATGACCACGCGCTGCCGCTGGCCGCCGGACAGTTCGTGCGGATAGCGCAGGAAGAAGCGCTCCGGCGGCCGCAGCCCGGCCCGCGCGAGCGCTCCGGCGACCGCCTCCCGCTCGTCGCCCGCGTACCCGTGGATCCGCAGCCCCTCCGCCACCGCGTCGTACACCGTGTGCCGGGGGTTCAGCGAACCGCTCGGGTCCTGGAGGACCAGCTGCGCCCGCTTCCGGTAGGCCCTGAGGGCCTTGGAGGTGTACGCGAGCGGCTTCCCGTCGAAGGAGACCGTGCCCGACGTGGGCCGCACCAGGCCCAGGAGCGAGCGGGCCAGCGTCGTCTTGCCGCACCCCGACTCGCCCACGAGCGCGACGATCTCGCCGGCGCCGATGTCCAGGTCCACGCCGTCCACCGCGCGGGCGGGCGCGCCGCCCCGCCGCCCGGGGAAGACGACGTGCAGCCCGTTCGCCGCCAGCAGTGGCCCCGTACTCATGATGTGCTCCCCACGTGTACGCAGGCGGCCCGGCGACCCGCGCCCGCCTCCCGCAGTTCCTGGTCCTCCGTCGCGCAGGCGTCCACCGCCACCGGACAGCGCGGACGGAACGCGCAGCCGCCCGGCAGGTCCGCCGGGTCCGGCGGGTCGCCCGGCAGGCCGCGCGGCGCCCGCCGGGACGCGAGGTCCCCGATCCGGGGGAACGCCGAGGACAGCGCCCGCCCGTACGGGTGCTCGGCGGCCTCGTACACGGCCCGTGCCGGGCCCTCCTCGACGACCCGCCCCGCGTACATCACGGCCAGCCGGTCGCAGGTGTCGGCGAGGACGGCCAGGTCGTGGCTGATCATCAGGAGGCTGATGGACTGCTCGGCAACGAGCCCCTCGATCAGCCGCAGGATCTGCGCCTGGATCATCACGTCGAGCGCGGTCGTCGGCTCGTCGGCGACGATCAGCCGGGGGTCGCAGGCGAGCGCCATCGCGATCATCACGCGCTGCCGCTGCCCGCCGGACAGCTCGTGCGGATACGCGGCCGCGCGGGCGGCGGGCAGCCCGACGTGTTCGAGGAGCTCGCCCACGCGCCTGCGGGCAGCCGCCGGGGTCGCCCTGCCGTGCACGAGCAGCGGCTCGGCGATCTGGTCCCCGATCCGGTGCACCGCGTTGAGCGAGTGCATCGCGCCCTGGAAGACGATCGACGCGCCCGCCCAGCGCACGGCCCGCAGCCGCCCCCACGACATGGCGAGGACGTCCTCGCCGTCGAGCAGGACCTCGCCCTCGATCCGCGCCGAGGCCGGGAGCAGCCGCAGCAGCGCGAGCGCGAGCGTCGACTTGCCGCAGCCCGACTCGCCCGCCACGCCCAGCTTGCTCCCCGCCTCCAGGGTCAGGTCGACCCCGCGTACGGCGGGCACGGCGGCGGCCCCGGAGCCGTACGTCACCCGCAGGTCCTTGATCTCCAGCAGGCTCAACGCCCCACCCCCAGCTTCGGGTTGAGAACGGCCTCGACGGCCCGGCCGCAGAGGGTGAACGCGAGCGCGACCAGCGCGATCGCGATGCCGGGCGGGGCCAGGTACCACCAGTGGCCGGAGGAGACCGCGCCCGCCTCCCGGGCGTCCTGGAGCATCCCGCCCCAGGAGACGACCGTCGGGTCGCCGAGTCCGAGGAAGGCGAGGGTCGCCTCGGTGAGGATGGCCGTCGAGATGCCGAGCGTGGTCTGCGCGAGCACCAGCGGCATCACGTTCGGCAGGACGTGCCGGCTCATGACGTGTCCGTGACCGCCGCCGAGCGCGGTCGCCCGCTCGATGTACGGGCGGGACTCGACCGCGATCGTCTGCGCCCGCACGAGCCGGGCCGTCGTCGGCCAGGAGGTCACTCCGATCGCCAGGACCACCGTCCACATCGACCGGGACATGACGGTGGCGAGCACGATCGCGAGGACCAGCGTCGGCATCACCAGGAACCAGTCGGTGATCCGCATGACGACCGTCGAGAACCAGCCGCCGTAGTGCCCGGCGATGATGCCCACGAGGGTGCCGATGGCGACGGAGAGGGCTGCCGCGAGCAGTCCCACGAGCAGCGAGATCCGCGCGCCCCAGATCAGCAGGCCGAGCAGCGAGCGCCCGAACTGGTCGGTGCCGAGCGGGAATTCGGCGCTCGGTGACTCCAGGGCCGTACCCGGCGCCTGGGTCACGGACTGGACGTCCGCGCCGACGGTCAGCGGGGCGGTGAGGGCGAGGAGCGCGATGAGGGCGAGTCCGGCGAGGCCGTAGAGCCCGGCGCGGTGGGTGCGGTACTGCTTCCAGAAGCGGGCCACGGAGGCCCGGCGGCGCTGCCACACCAGCGACGTCGTGGCGGAGGGCGCCTTGGCGGCCTTCCGCTCGGTCTTCTCCCCGGTCCGCGCGGCCTTCTGTCCGGTGTCGTTCTCGGTGTCGTTCTCGGTGTCGTTCTCGGACGGGTTCTCGGACGGGTTCTCGGACTCGTTCTCGGTCTTCTTCGCGGTCGTCATCGGCCCACCCGGGGATCGAGCAGCGGATAGAGCAGGTCGGCGATCAGGTTCATCAGGATCATCGCCCCGGCGAAGACCACGAACAGACCCTGGACGAGCGGCAGGTCGGGCACGCTGAGCGCCTGGTAGAAGAGCCCGCCGAGCCCCGGCCAGGAGAACACCGTCTCCACCAGGATCGAACCGGCCGCCACATGGCCCAGGTTGATGAAGATCATGGTGACGGTCGGGAGCAGCGCGTTCGGCACGGCGTGCCGGCGCCGCACGACGTCGTCCCGCAGCCCCTTCGCCCGCGCCGTCGTCAGATAGTCGCCGCCCATCTCGTCGAGGAGCGAGGACCGCATCACGAGCAGGGTCTGGGCGTAGCCGACGGCCACCAGCGTGACGACGGGCAGGACCAGGTGATGGGCGACGTCGAGGACGTACCCGAAGCCGGTCTCGCCGGTCCCCGACTCCATGCCGCCGGTCGGGAAGAGCCCCGGGATCGGTCCGATGCCGACCGAGAACACGATGATGAGCAGCAGTCCGAGCCAGAACGACGGCACCGACCACAGGGTCAGCGCGAGCCCGGTGTTCAGCTTGTCGCCGAGACCGCCGTGGCGCCAGGCCGAGCGGGTGCCGAGCCAGAGCCCGAGGGCCGAGTAGATCACCACGGCGACCCCGGTGAGCAGCAGCGTCGCGGGCAGCTTCTCCGCGATCAGCTCCCCGACGGGGGCGCGGAACTGGAACGAGGTGCCGAGATCGCCGCTCAGCGCCTTCGCACAGTAGTCGGTGAACTGCTGCCAGAGCGGCAGGTCGAGCCCGAACTGACGGCGGAGCGTGGCGAGTTGCTCGGCCGAGGTGGGCACGCCGTGGGTCATCGCCTTCACCGGGTCACCGGGGATGATCCGGAAGAGGAAGAAGCTGGTGACCAGGACCGCGAAGAGCGAGACGAGCGCGCCGCCGACCTTCCCCGCCGCGTGGCGGAGATAGCCGAGGGAGGAACCGGTGCGGGGTGCGCCGTCCGTGGCGCGGGCCGTCTCGGCCCGCGCCACGTCGGCGGGGGTGCTTGCCGTCGTCACCGACTACTCGCGGTCGTCGGCGGTGGTGCGGCGACGCCGGGCGGCCCAGACGCCCGCGCCGACGAGGACGATCGCGGCGGCGCCGATCCCGATGATCAGGCCGGTGGACGAGCTGTCGTCCGCGTCACCGGACGCCGAGGCGGAGGCGGTGGGCACGGCAGACCACCAGCTCCAGTAGCCGTCCTGTCCCCACAGGTTGCCGGCGGCCTCCGGCATGGTCGTGATGGACTTGATCTGGTCCGTGCGGTACGCCTCCAGGGCGTTCGGATAGGCCATGACGTTCATGTACCCCGTGTCGTACAGCCGGGACTGCATCCGCTTGACCAGATCCGCCCGCTTGGCGGCGTCGTACTCCACCGCCTGCTGCGCGTAGAGCGTGTCGAATTGCTTGTCGCAGATGAAGTTGTCGGTGGCGCCGCTGTCCTTCGGCGTCGCCGGAAGGGTGCCGCAGGTGTGGATCGACAGGACGTAGTCCGGGTCGGGGTTGACCGACCAGCCGTCGAAGGCGAGGTCGTAGTCGCCCTTGACCCACGGGTCGGAGACGCTGTCCAGGCACTCGACCTTCAGCCCGATGCCGAGCTTGCCCCACCACTCCTGGAGGTACTTGCCGATCGCCTTGTCGTTCGGGTCGGTGGCGTGACACAGGATGCGGAAGTCCAGCGCCTTGCCGTCCTTGCCGACCCGCTTGCCGTCGGCGTTCTTCCTGTACCCGGCGGCGTCGAGGACCTTCTCCGCCCCGGCCGGGTCGTAGGCCCGCTTCTGCGCGGTCTCCGGCTTCCAGAAGTACGAGCCGAAGCGCGGCGGGATGTACCCCTCGCCCTCGACGGCGTGGCCCTGGAAGACCTTGTCGACGATGGTCGTCCGGTCGACCGCGAGGAAGAGCGCCTTGCGCACCGCCGGGTCGAGCAGCGCCTTGTGGCCGTTGCCGAAGGTCTTGCCGTCCTGCGAGCGGGCGCCCGGGTTGGTGGCGATGGCGAAGAAGCGCCGGCCGGGAGCGTCGTTCACCTTGACGTTCTTCTGCGTCTTCAGCGCCGCGGCCTGGGCGGGCGTCAGATTCGGTACGAAGGACACCTCGCCCTTCTGGAGCGCGGCGACGGCGGCGTCACCGTCCTTGTAGTACTTGAACACCAGCTCGTCGAACTTGGGTGCGCCCCGCCAGAAGGTCTTGTTGGGCTTCAGCTTGATGTACTGGTCGACCTTGAAGTCGGTGATGACGAAGGGGCCGTTGCCCACGATCGGGAACTGCTGGTCGTTGTTGAACTTCGAGAAGTCGCCGACCTTCTCCCAGACGTGCTTCGGCACGATCGGCACGTCGAGCGCCGTCATCGTCGCCTGCGGCTTCTTGAGCTCGATGACGAGCGTCTGCGGGTCGGTGGCGGTGACCTTCTTGAAGTTGGACGTGAAGCTGCCGTTCGCGGTGGCGGCGTTCGGGTCCGTCATCATCTTGTTGAAGGTCCAGGCCGCGTCCTCGGCGGTGGCCGGCTGCCCGTCGGACCACTTCGAGTCCTTGCGGATCGTGTACGTCCAGGTCAGCTTGTCCGCCGAGGGCGCCCACGCGGTCGCCAGGCCCGGGATCGTCCGGGCGTCCTTGGCGTCGTAGTTGGTGAGGTACTCGTACGCCAGTCGGTGGATGCTGGTCGAGGTGAGCTTCTGGGCGAGGAACGGGCTCAGCGAGTCGATGCTCTGCGAGACGGCCACCGTGAGGGTGGTGCCGCCGCTCTTGGCGTCACCGTCCGCGGACGGCGCCGCCTGTGCGGCCTGGGGGACGGCCGCGAGCGAGGTCGCGGCGACGCCGGTGGCGAGAAGCAGCCGGAGGAGTCTTCGGGGGGCGGCCGGACGGGAAGGGACCTTCGTGACCATGACCATAGGACGTGACCTCGTGTCGTGGATCTTGGGGGCGCCAACTGGTGAAGCGAAGGTCTATCAGCGGCGGCCGACGGCGTCAACGATGCCTCAAACCCCTTGTGGACTGCGGGAATGCCACGAGGCCCCGTATCGGACGACCGATACGGGGCCTCATTGGTCTATGCCTGTGACGCCTTACTGCTGAGGGGCTGGCGGAGCCTGCGGAGGCCCCTGCGGGTCGGCCTGCGGGGGCAGCGGCTGCCCGGGCTGGGGCTGCGACGGATCCTGCGGCGGCTGCTGCTGCCAGGCCTGCGGCACACCCGGGACACCGGGCGCACCCGGCTGTCCCGGCTGCTGCGGATAGGGCTGCGGGGCCTGCCCCGGATACGGCTGACCGGGTGCCGGCTGCCCCGGCGCGTACGCCTCGGGCGCGTACTGCCCCGGCATCGGCTGCCCCGGCATCGGCTGACCCGGCTGGGGGTACGCCTGCGGGGGATACGGCTGCTGCGGCTGGGCCGGGTACGGCTGCCCCGCCTGCGGCGCCTGGGGCGCGTACGGCTGACCCGGCGCCGGCTGCCCGGGCGCGTACTGGCCGGGCGCGGGCTGACCCGGCAGGGGCTGGCCGGGCTGCTGCGGGTACGGCTGGGGGGCCTGGGCCGGGTAGGGCTGCCCGGGCATCGGCTGCCCCGGGACCGGCTGCCCGGGCGCGTACTGCCCCGGCATCGGCTGCCCGGGAACGTACTGCTCCGGCATCGGCTGCCCGGGCGCGTACTGCTCCGGCGCGTACTGCTCGGGCATCGGGTGGCCCGGCATCGGCGGGGCCATGTGCGGCGGCAGCCCGCCCTGGCCGTCGCCGGTCCACAGCCCCTGCGCCTGCTGCGCGCGGGCGAAGTCCTCGGCCACCATCGCCGACAGGTGGAAGTACGCCTCGCGCGTCTTCGGCCGCATCATGTCGAGGTCCACCTCGGCGCCTGCCGAGAGGTGCTCGTCGAAGGGCACGACCACGACACCGCGGCAGCGGGTCTGGAAGTGCTGCACGATGTCCTCGACCTTGATCATCTTTCCGGTCTCGCGCACCCCCGAGATGACCGTGATGGAGCGCTGCACCAGATCCGCGTAACCGTGCGCGGAGAGCCAGTCCAGCGTCGTCGACGCGCTGGACGCGCCGTCCACGGAGGGCGTGGAGATGATGATCAGCTGATCGGCGAGGTCGAGCACGCCCCGCATGGCGCTGTACAGCAGACCCGTACCCGAGTCCGTGAGGATGATCGGGTACTGCTTGCCGAGGACGTCGATCGCACGCCGGTAGTCCTCGTCGTTGAACGTCGTCGAGACGGCCGGGTCCACGTCGTTGGCGAGGATCTCCAGACCGGAGGGCGCCTGCGAGGTGAACCGGCGGATGTCCATGTACGAGTTCAGGTACGGGATCGCCTGCACCAGGTCGCGGATGGTCGCCCCGGTCTCGCGCCGCACACGGCGGCCGAGGGTGCCGGCGTCCGGGTTGGCGTCGATCGCCAGGATCTTGTCCTGCCGCTCGGTCGCCAGCGTCGCCCCGAGCGCGGTCGTCGTCGTGGTCTTGCCGACGCCGCCCTTGAGCGAGATGACCGCGATCCGGTAGCAGGAGAGGACGGGCGTACGGATCAGCTCCAGCTTCCGCTGCCGCTCCGCCTCCTCCTTCTTGCCGCCGAGCTTGAAGCGGGCCGCGCTGCCGGGGTTCCGGCTCGACTTCGGCTTCTGCTTGTTGTTCCGGAGCAGCCGGTCGGAGGACAGCTCGACGGCCGCGTTGTAACCGAGCGGGGCGCCGGGCACGGACCGCTCGCGCTGGTCGTGCATCACGGGCGAGGGCCAGGCGGCCCCGGTCCGCGGGTCGACGGGCGGCTGCGCCTCCTGCGGAGGTACGGCGCCGGGGTGCGGGTAGCCGTACCCGTCGGAGCCCTGCGCCTGCGGCGGCACACCGCCGGGGCCGCCGGGCTGCTGCTGCGGGTAGCCGTAACCGCCCTGCGGCGGCTGCGGCTGCGCGGGCGTACCGGGGTGCGGGAAGCCGTAGCCACCCTGCTGCGGGGCCTGAGGGGCCTGCGGGACCTGCGGGGGGACGGCGCCGGGATGCGGGTATCCGTATGCACCGGGAGCCTGCGGCGGTACGGGCACGGGGGCGGCGGGCGCGGGTGCGGCGGGCGTCGCCTGGGAGGGCCAGGCCGCGGTGGGCGGCAGCGGCGCGGACTGGGGCGCCGGCTGCGCACCCGGAGCCGGCTGCGCGGGCCACTGCTGAGCGGGCGCGGGCGCGGCCGGCTGGAACGACGGCGGCAGCGGCGGCAGCCCGGCCCCACCCTGGGGGGCGACGGGCGGATAGGCCCCCGGGACGGGGGAGGGCTGGGGCGCGGCACCCGGGAACGGCCCCGGGGCCGCCGGGGCGAAGTCCGGCTGGACGGCGCCGGGGAGGGCCCCCGGAGCCGTGGTGTCGCCGGCCGCGGCGTCCTGGCCGTCCTGGGCGTCCTCGGCCGGAGCGGCGGCGACGCCGTGCTCCGTACCACTGTCCGCGTCGGCAAGGGCAACGGAATCGGTGTCGGAATCGGTGTCGCTGTCGGCCCCGGTGTCCGCCGCGGGAGCGGACGGGGTGTCCGCCGCCTCGCCGTCGGCCTCGGGCGCGGCCGTCTCCCCGTCGTCCGAGCCCGGCACGTCCGCCGTCACGTCCGCGTCGGCCGCCGTCGCACCGGCGGAGGCGTCGCCCTCGACGGCGTCCGGCGTCTCGGCACCGTCCGTGGCGGACGCCTCCGCGCCGGCGGCCTCGTTCCGCGCGGCCTTCGCCGCGGCCGAGCGCTCGGCCATCTCGCGCTTGAGCGCGCCGGGGGAGAAGCGCATGGTCGCGCCGCTCTCCACGTCGCCGCCCCCGAACGGCTCGCCGCCCCCGGCGGTCGCCGACACGGGAGTCTCGGCCGCGGGCGCGGGAATCGGCAGAGGTGCGGGTACGGGCGCGGGCACCGGCACCTGCGGCGGCATCGGCGCGGGCGGCACGACACCGGCCGGCGCCTCCGGCCCGGGGACGTGCGCGACCGGAGCGACGGGCGCGACCGGAGCGACGGGCGCGACCGGAGCCGGCGCAACAGGCGCACCAGGAGCCACAGGAGTAAACGGAGCGACAGGAACAACAGGAGCCACAGGAGTAACCGGAGCGGCGGGAACAACAGGAGCCACCGGAGCAACAGGGCTCACCGGCGGCACCGGCGCGGCCGGCTGCTGCGCGCCCCAGCCGGGCTCGTAGCCGCTCCCCGCGGGAAGTCCGGGCACCGCGACCGGCGCCCCGCTCGGCGGCGGGGGAGTGGCACCGCCCGCCGTCGCACCACCCGACGCGTTCTGCGTGTACCAGGCGGGCGGGGTGTAGTCGATGGTGAACTCACCCGTCATCTCGGCGGGATCCGCGTCGGACTGATCGTCGGCGGGCGGATTCCAACCCCCGTGGATCTCGTCGCGATCGCCGTTCACTTTGCCTCCTGGTGTGGTCGAGCACCCTTGTGCCGTTGTGGGCGGGGCTCTTCCAGCCTAATCGGCGCGGCATCCCGCGGGCAGGCCCGGCAGCCGCTCCGCGACCGCCGTTCCGACCGGGTCAGGCCCCCAAGTGACCCGGCCGCGTCGCAGAGTGAGAACCCCGACCGTTCAAAACAGTGCAAAAACGGACGTACTTGAACGACTTCGTGCCGCTCAGTCCATTCTGCGCGCGCCGCCCAACAATCCGGTCTCGGCGTCCGTCGCCTGGGTCATCACGAATTGCCGGTCGCTCTGGGTGCACCACAGGGTCACGCCGTCCGCGAGCGTCGACAGCGCCTCGTACTCGTGGCGCGGGAGGCCCATGATGCGGCCGATCTGCGCGGCCTCGTCCGGCGAGACCCGCTGGACGCCGACCAGCGAGGACTTCTCCAGGAGGCGGGGCGCGACCGGGCTCAGATACGGGAGCAGCGTCACGACCGACTGCCAGGGCGCCGACACGACACGGCCGCGCGGCGGCCGCATGCCGCAGTCGCGCACCACGACCACCGGGCTGCCCGCCGAGGCGCCCTGCGGCGGCACCCGGCCCACGTCGTGCAGCGAGACGCACGGCTGTCCGCCGCCCGCCGCCTGCGCGAGCGGGGTCCACGCCTGCGCGCGGCCGGTCTCGACGGCCACCCGCGCGCCCGTGGCGGCCGCGCGCAGCGCGAGCACCTGGGCGGTCCACAGGCCGCCGATGAGCGTGACGTCGTACGGGACGGGCCTGTTGATGCCGAGCACGGCCGGCCGGTTCTCGGCGTCCACGCCGATCACCACGCCGTCGTCACCGACGGGCAGGGCCAGCGCGTCGAGCTGGTCCAGGGGTACGGAGTGCCGGTCGCGGCGCGGCCCGACGAGCCCGAAACCGAACCGGGGCCGCCCGTCCCGCCCCGTACGCGCGGAAGAGCGCGCCGAGCGGGAGTCGCGGCGGGAGGACGACGGACCGGAAGGCGCCCCGGAACCCGACGACGTACCGAAGGAGGCGTGGGACATCAGCGCGCACCTCCCAGCGGCAGCGTCGCGAGCATGCCCGGCACCTGTTCGCGGTCGAGCCGCACCAGACCCGTCCGCACCCCGCGTGCCGCGCGCTCCAGTTCGTGCCGCGCCGCCACGAGTTCCTCGTCGCTGCGTCCGGTGATCCGTACGTGTCCGGTCACCGTCACCTCCTGCCGGTCCCCGCCGCTCAGCGTCAGGCTGAACGTCGTCGCGAGCGCGGGCAGCGAGGTCAGCAGGGCCACCAGCTGCGGCATCGAGGCGCCCGCGCTGCCGCCGGGACCGCCCAACTGGGGCCAGCGCCCCACCCAGTACGTCGTGTGCCGCCGGTCGTCGACCCGCCAGGTCCGCGCGGTCTCCTGCGTCCGCCGGGCCTGCGCCTGCCCCCGGCCCGCCTGCGCGATCGCCATCGGGCTCGCGCAGGTCGACGTCGCGATCGCCGAGGTCAGCTCCTGCTCGGTCAGCACGCTCGCCGAGAACCCGGCGCCCGCGAGGCGGCTCGCCAGCTGGTCCGCCGCCCGCACCACGCACTTCTGCGCGCCCGTCATGCCGCCGCCGCGCGCGGCGACCGCCTCCGGGCACAGCTCGGGGTCGAGCTTGAGCGCGATCCAGGTGATCCGCACCGCGGGCGAACCCGTCTGCGCCTGGAGCGGCCCGTAGTTGCGCGCGGCCATCGACTGCGCCGGCAGGTGCGGCGCGGGAGCGGGCTGCGTGTGCTGCACGATCTGCGCCGACTCCAGCCGGATGCCGTCCACGCTCAGGACGTCCCGCACGAGCCCGACGGGCAGCGGCCGCGCCCCGCGGTCCGGCCGCAGCGCCGAGCCGTCCGACTCGACCCGCAGCACCGCGGTCAGGAAGGTGCCGTCGCCGATCATCCCGACCGGCCGCCGGTCGCGGTCGCTGTACGCGTACGTCCGCAGCGCCGGGTCGCACTCCACGACCGGCGCGAGCCCCGGCTCCGTGCCCTCGGGCACCGCGAAGGACGCCGCCCGGCGCGACCGGGCGCGCAGCGCGAGGAAGGTGCCGAGCCACTCGGGCAGCGACCGCCGGTGACGGCGTACGAGCGCCAACAGGACGAGCACGACGGCGACGACGCCCGCGGGCACCAGCATCAGCCGGTCGACGACCCAGGCGACGGCGAGCAACGCCGCCGCCACCTCTATCAGTACGAGCTGTTGCAATCGGAACGAACCGAAGTGTCCGGGACGTGCCTGAAGCCTCGGTGAGACCGAGGAAACGGATCCCGTGGAAGGGGGTGCTGAAGCGGTGGCCGCGCCGGGCCGCGTCCGCGTCGCGGAAGCCATGATGGAGAATCCCCCTCAATTCGTCCCGATCGCCCTGGCCCGCCAGGGCTTTGGCGGCCGGATCACCCTACCCGCCCCACGAACCCCACGGGACAGCAGGCATAGTAGGGGGCCGGTCCGACAGCCGGGGCCCGGGTGTCACCTCCCCCGGACCTCGCGCGAAGACTGCGCCTGACGAGAATGGGGACTCATGGCATCGCGCCGGGACGAGCTGAACGCGTACACCTTTGCGAAGAAGCGCACGGTGGCGGCATTCCTCCAACCCTCGCCCTCCGGCACGGAGGAGGGGGCACCGCGGCCGCTGCGTGCGATCATCCCCGGCCTCATCGTCGGCGCGCTGGTGATGGCGGGTTTCGGCGCCTGGGGCATGTTCAGCCCGCAGGCCCCCAAGGGCTGGGACACCCCCGGCACCCGGGTCATCGTCGGCAAGCAGTCGACGACCCGGTACGTCGTCCTGGAGACCGGCACGGGCAAGGACGCGAAGACGCTGCTCCACCCCGTCCTCAACCTCGCCTCCGCCCGTCTGCTGCTCAACCCCGACCAGTTCCAGGTCGTGCAGGTCAGCGACAAGAAGCTCGACGAGGACAAGCAGCGCGGCCCGATCCTCGGCATCCCGTACGCCCCCGACCGGCTGCCCACCGCCGACGACGCGGGCGCGGAGAAGCGCTGGGCCGTCTGCGAACAGCCCGGCGGCGGCAAGGGTGCCAGCGTCCAGAAGGCGACGTTCCTCTTCGCCCAGCGCGACATCCCGCGGACCGAGGACAAGAACAGGCTCGACGACGGGGAGGTCCTCTACGTCAAGGGCCAGAAGGGCGCGGCCCAGTTCCTCGTCGACCACACCGGCACCAAGTACCCGGTGAAGGCCGACCGCGCCGGACTGGTCAACGCCCTCTTCGGCCGCAAGCAGCCGCAGGCCGTCACCGACGACTGGCTCGCCACCCTGAAGACCGGCGACGCGATCGACTTCCCGAGCCTCGCGGGCATCGGAGGCAAGATCGGCGACCCCGCCGGCGTCCCCGGCAGCACGCTCAACGGGACCGAGGACCGCGTCGGCCTGGTGCTCCTCGCCCAGACCGGCTCCGGGCCCCAGCACTACGTCGTGCTGCCCGGCCGGGTCCAGCCCGTCTCCGCGTTCACCGCCTGGCTGCTCATCAGCTCCCCGGAGACCGGCGTCCTCGACATGGACGGCAAGCCCACCACCGTCGACGCCTCCTCCTTCGTCCCGGACCCCAAGGTCTTCAACGAGGACGTGCGCTGGCCGCAGCGGCAGACCGCCGAGGTCGTCAACTCCGGCACCGGCGACGGCGCCCGCGACACCGTGTGCAGCGTCCTCAACGACGTCGACGAGAAGGGCGAGACCACCCTCACCACCTGGGCCGGCACCGAGTACCCCGCCGAGATCACGGCCGGCGGCACCAGCACGTACGTCACCCCGGGCAGCGGCCTGCTCTACACCCAGGTCCAGGGCCAGAGCGGGCAGAAGGCGCCCCCCGGCTCGCTCTTCCTCGTCACCGACACCGGACTGCGCTACGCCGTCCAGGCCAACGGCGACAGCGACTCCGACCACTCCGAGATCGGCACCGGGAACCAGGAGAAGCAGACCGACGGACGCCCGGAACCCTCCGAGGCCCAGAAGCGTCTGGGCTACGAGAAGGTCATGCCGGTCCTCGTCCCGATCGAATGGTCGGAGTTCCTGTCGAAGGGCCCGCGACTCGACACCAACAGCGCGCGTCAGCCGCAGGGTTCCTAGGGGGTGGCACCGGTGACGACGACGTACCGCACGGCGGCCGCCCTGCTCACCGCCGCCACCCTGACGGGCCTGCTCGCGGCGCCCGCCGCCGCGGCGGCGCCCGGACCGGAGACGCTCCGACCGCAGACGCCCCGGCCGGAGGCCTGGGCGCTCGACGGCAGCGGCGAGTGCACCTTCCCCATGAAGAAGCAGATCGAGGGCATCCCCTGGCCGCTCCAGCGGGTCCTCCTCGACGAGCTCTGGCAGCACACCAAGGGCAAGGGCGTACGGGTCGCCGTCATCGACACCGGGGTCGACGACGTCAACCCGCAGCTGCGCAAGGCCGTCGACGCCAAGGCGGGCAAGGACTTCCTCAAGCCCGACAAGAACAACCCCGGCTTCGGCGACGAGAAGCGCGGCAAGACCGACGGCACCGTCGACGAGGTCGGCCACGGCACCAAGGTCGCCGGCATCATCGCGGCCCGCCCCGCCAAGGGCACCGGCTTCGTCGGTCTCGCCCCCGAGGCGACGATCATCCCGATCCGCCAGAACGACGAGAAGAACAGCGGCAAGTCCGACACCATGGCCAAGGCGATCGACTGGGCCGTGGCCAAGGGCGCGGGCGTCATCAACATCTCGCAGGACACGACCCAGCCACTCGCCGCGGACTCGCCCATGGCCGTCTCCATCGCCAAGGCCATCGAGAAGGACGTCGTCGTCGTCGCCTCCGCCGGCAACGACGGCATGGACGGCAAGCTCAAGAAGACCTACCCGGCCGCGTTCCCCGGGGTCCTCGCCGTCGCCTCCTCCGACCGGAACAACGAACGGGCCGCCTTCTCCCAGGCCGGCACCTTCGTGGGCGTGGCCGCCCCCGGCGTCGACATCGTCTCCACCGTCCCCGGCGGCGGCCAGTGCGTCGACAACGGGACGAGCTTCTCCGCCCCGTACGTCGCCGGCGTCGCCGCCCTGCTCAAGGCCAGGTACCCCGACTGGTCCTCGGCCCAGATCGTCGCCCGGATCGAGCAGACCGCCGTCCGCTCCGTCAACGGCCGTGACAACTTTGTGGGCTGGGGCGTGGTCGACCCGCTGCGGGCGCTCGCCGACGTGCCGCCGGGCACGCCGCCCGCCACGCCCACGCCCGACCCGGGCCCGCCCAAGCCGCCGGCGCCCGAGCCGGCCCGTCTGGCGCTGTCGGAGACGCCCCAGGAGCGCTCCGAACGGCTCGCCACCTACACGTTGGGGATCGGCGGTGTGCTGGTGGCCGTGGTCGCCGGAACCGCCGTCGTGATCCGCGACAGCCGCCGCAGGAGGAGGGTTCGTTGAACCTCGTACCGGTCAAGTATCCGGTCCCTCCTTTGCAGTTGGAACTGCCGCCGCCAATGGCTAAAGTGACCGCGGGGGGCACGGCAGTGCGAACCCAGCACGGGGGCGGCATCAGAAGATTCCCGTCCGCATCACAACCGGGAGGCCCGACGGCCCGGCCGTCGACGCCACCGAAGGAAGAAGGGGCAAGATGTCGAAAGACCTGAACGTAACCAGTGCCGAACAAGTTCGGCTCGCAGGCCGGATCCAGGACTTCTCCGACGAGCTCCAGTCCCGCATCACCTCGCTCAACGGCGTGGTCGACCGCGTCCAGGCGGGCTGGCAGGGTGCTGCGAGCAAGGAGTACGACCGGGTCCAGAACGACCTGAACCAGCGCCTGCGCAGCATGCGCAACGAGCTCTCGAAGCTCGAGGAGATCATGCGCATGAGCGCCGACGGGTTCTCGCGCGAGGAGGAGGACCGTCTGCGGTCCTTCCGCACGATGGACGGCGCCGGCGGCGCCGGCGGCGGCGGCAACCAGAGCGCCATCCTCGGCGTCTGAGCCACCACCGGCTCGACCAGTCCTCCGCGCCACTCTCACTCCAGGAGTCATCACCATGACCACTGCGGTCAATTACGACACCGTGACGCAGGCGGCGGCCGACACCCGCCTGACCTCCACCACCCTCACCCAGAAGCTGGACGACCTCATGGCCGAGGTCAACCGCGTCGCCTCCAACTGGGAGGGTGAGGCCAAGATCGCGTACCGCGAGAGCCAGGACCGCCTGACCCGCGACATGGCCGGCATGAACCAGGACCTGGCGCGCATCGCCCAGCTCCTCGACGAGTCGGTCCAGGGTTACCAGGACACGGACAAGGGCAACGCCGCCCGCTTCCGTATGTGACATCCCGCGAACGCACGTGAGGGGGTGGCCCGTTCCGACGGGCCACCCCCTCACGCGTACCACCGGCTACCGCAGGTCGAACTCGCCGTCCCGGGCACCCAGGACGAACGCGTCCCACTCGGCCTTCGTGTAGCGCAGCACCGTCTCCTTGTCGAGCGACGAACGCATCGCCACCGCCCCCTCGGGCAGGTGCGCGATCTCCACGCGCTCCTCGTCCGGGCTGGTGCCCGGAGCGCCCTGCCACTCGACGCCGGAGATGTCGAGCGCGTACAGCTCGTCCTTCTGCCGCTGCTTCTCGGCGGCCAGGTCGCTGTCGGCGGTGCTGGCGTGTGCGTCGGTCATCGGCGCCTTCCCTTCGCGGTGGTACGACGGTCCCCTCCACAGTAGTGGGACCGCCGTACCGGGACGGCGGAAAATCCAGCCTCCGCCGTCCCCGCTCCGCTCAGTGCTGTTCCGGCAGCCAGCCCAGCTGCACCAGCGGCGACCCCCGCTTGCGCGAGACGAACGTGCCGCGGCCCGGAGGCATCGGCCTCGCCCGGACGTTGCTGAGGATGTCGCCCTCCTGCGGATCGCCGGAGAGGATCACGCCCTGCGCGCCCAGCTCCCTCATGCGCTGCATGAACGGCTCGTACATCGCCCGCGAGGCACCGGCCTGGTTGCGCGCCACGATGAAGCGGATGCCGACGTCCCGCGCGAACGGCAGGTTCTCGACGAGAACCGCCAGCGGATTGCCCGAGTTGGTGGCCACCAGCTCGAAGTCGTCGATCAGCACGAACAGTTGCGGACCGGTCCACCAGCTCCGGTCCCGCAGCTGCTGCGGCGTGATGTCCGGCTTGGGCGCCCGCTTCGTCATCACCGTGTTGATGGCGTCCATGTGCATCTGCATGGCCGAGGCCATCGGCGCGTACTCCAGGAGGTGCGAGGGCGCGACCGCCTCCAGCATCGTCCGCCGGTAGTCACCCACCACGATCCGCGCCTGCTCCGGCGTGTACCGCTCGCACAGCTGCTTGGCGATCAGCCGGAGCAGCGCCGTCTTGCCGGACTCGCTCTCACCGAAGACCAGGAAGAACGGATCCGACTCGAAGTCGACGAACACCGGCTCCAGGTTCGTCTCGTCGATGCCGATCGCGATGCCGTGCTGCGGGTACTCGAAGCCCTTCGGCAGCTGCTCCGCCGGCAGCCTGCGCGGCAGGAGCCGCACCGCCGGGGCCGGAGCAGCGGTCCAGCTCGCCCGCACGGCCTGCACGAACGCCGCCGTGCCGTCCGACAGGTCGGCGCCCGAGCTCGACCCGTCGATCCGCGGCAGCGCGCCCATGAAGTGCAGCTTCTCCGCCACCTGGCCGCGCCCCGGAACCCCGGTCGGCACGTTCGCCGCGACCTTGCGGTCGAACTCGGAGTCCATGACGTCACCGAGCCGCAGTTCGAGCCGGCCCAGCATCTGGTCCTTGAGGGCCGCCCGCACCTCCATGTACCGGGAGGCGGTGATGACCACGTGGATGCCGTAGCCCAGACCGCGCGCCGCGATGTCGGAGACGATCGGCTCCAGCGTGTCGTAGTCGTTGCGGAAACCGCCCCAGCCGTCCACGACCAGGAACACGTCGCCCCAGGCCTCGCCCGGCAGTTCGCCCGCGGCCCGCTTGCGCCGGTAGGTCGTCATCGAGTCGATGGAGTGCGAACGGAAGAACTCCTCCCGCCGGTTGAGAACCCCCAGCACCTCCGCGACCGTCCGCCGCACCCGCTCCGGGTCGAGGCGCGACGCCACCCCGCCGACGTGCGGCAGATCGGCCAGCGAGATCAGACCGCCACCACCGAAGTCCAGGCAGTAGAACTGCACTTCCGCCGGCGTGTGGGTGAGCGCGAACGAGGAGACGAGCGTCCGCATCAGCGTCGACTTGCCGGACTGCGGACCGCCCACCACCATCATGTGACCGGCCGCGCCGGAGAAGTCCCGGTACAGCACCTCACGCCGCTGCTCGAACGGCTTGTCGATGAGCCCGAGCGGCACCGTGAGCCCGCCCTGCCGCGTGTACTCCGTGGCCGTGAGCCCCCGGTCCGCCGTCTGCGCGAGCCCCGGAAGCAACTGGTCCAGCGAGGGCGCCTGGTCGAGCGGCGGCAGCCACACCTGGTGCGCCGGCACGCCCTGACCCTCCAGACGCCGCACGATCACGTCGAGGACCGTGTCCGCGAGCGCGTCGTCCTCCTCGGCGCGCTGCGCCCTCAGGTACGCCGGGTCCGGCGCCGCGTACACCACGGGCACCGGCGACGCCGTGAACAGCGCGGGCCGCCGCTCCACCGGCATGTGCCCGATCTCCAGACGCGGCCCGCCCGTCCGGTGCGTCCCCGAGACGTACGCCGCCTTGAAGCGGGTCATCTCGTCCGTACCGAACTTCAGGTAGCCCGAACCGGGCACCGAGGGCAGGTGGTACGCGTCCGGCACACCGATCGCCGTCCGCGACTCCGCCGCCGAGAAGGTCCGCAGACCGATCCGGTACGAGAGGTACGTGTCGAGGCCCCGCAGCTTGCCCTCCTCCAGGCGCTGCGAGGCGAGGAGCAGGTGCACGCCCAGCGACCGGCCGATGCGGCCGATCTGGATGAACATGTCGATGAAGTCCGGCTTGGCGGTGAGGAGCTCGGAGAACTCGTCGATCACCAGGACCAGCGAGGCCAGCGGCTCCAGCGGAGCACCCGCCGCCCGCGCCTTCTCGTAGTCGTGGATGTTGGCGTAGTTGCCCGCGGAACGCAGCAGCTCCTGACGCCGCTGCAACTCGCCGCGGATCGCGTCGCCCATGCGGTCGACCAGCGTCAGGTCGTCCGACAGGTTGGTGATGACCGCCGCCACGTGCGGCATCTGCGACATGCCCGCGAAGGTCGCACCGCCCTTGAAGTCCGCGAGGACGAAGTTCAGCGTCTCCGACGAGTGCGTCACCGCGAGACCGAGCACGAGCGTCCGCAGCAGCTCCGACTTGCCGGAACCCGTCGCGCCCACGCACAGACCGTGCGGACCCATGCCCTCCTGCGCGGCCTCCTTCAGGTCCAGCATGACCGGCTGGCCGTCCTCGCCGACGCCGATCGGCACGCGCAGCCGCTCGGCGACCGTCCGCGGCCGCCACGTCCGCGCCACGTCCACCGACTCCGCGTCCCCGAGGTTCAGCAGATCCGTGAAGTCCAGATTGGCGAGCAGCGGCTCGTCGTCGTCCCCGCCGCCCATCCGCAGCGGCGCCAGCTGCCGGGCCAGAGCCTCGGCCGCCGGCAGCGAGATGCCGTCCGGCGCCCCCTCGTACGCGAAGCCGCCGCCGAACTCCAGACTCAGCCGCCCCGGCCGCACCACCACGGAGAGACCGCCGCGCGGCTCGTCGAGCTCGCCCGAGACGACCTCCACGATCGTCACGCCCTGGAGCCCCTCGGCCGCCGCGAGCAGCGAGTCCGGCGGCACCATCCCGCCGTCCAGGACCACGACCACGTGCGGCTGGTCCAGCACCGGCTGGTTGTCCCGCGAGAACCGAGGCCGCCCGTCGAGCTTCGAACGGATCAGGTTCTCCAGCTCGCCGAGGTCGTCACCGAACAGCCGCTTCGTACCGGCCCCGTCGACCTGTCCCGGCACCTGCGTGTGCGGCAGCCACTTCGTCCAGTCCCACCGCTCCTGCGAAGCCCGCGCCGCGACCACCGCGAGCATCAGGTCGTCGGGGGAGTGCAGCGTCACCAGCTGCGCCACGAGCGCCCGGGCCACCGCCTGCGCCGACTCCGCCTCACCCGACACCGTCACGTGGTAGAACGCCCGCATCGAGACCGCCATCGGCAGCCCGTCCAACGTGCCGTGCACCGCCAGGAACTGCTGCATCGCGCCCGCGCACAGCGGCTCAAGCTCGTCCACCGGAGCCGTGTCCGGCGCCACGAGCGCCGTCGCCAGCTGCTGCGACCCGAGCCCGATCCGCGCCTGACCGAAGTCGTGGTCGCCCACCCGGCGCTCCCACACCCGCGAGCCCTCGGCCACGACCGACCACAGCTGCTCGGGGGAGGGGTGCAGATACAGCTGCGCGTCCCGCTGCTTGCGCGCCGTGCGCCGGACCGTACGCCGCGTCTGCGCGAGGTATTTGAGGTAGTCGCGGCGGACATCGGACATTTGCCCCTGCGTACCGCGACGGAATCTGACGAACTGGGCGACGGCCATCGCGACCGTCGACGCCAGCATCAGCACACCCATGATCCGCATGATCGGCGACGGCGTCATGAAGAAGAAGACCACCGAGGAACCCATGCCGAGCATCGGCAGGAGCTGCATCAACGCCGACTCCTGCTGCCCCCGCGGAAGTTCCGGCGGAGACTCCAGGACCAGTTCCTCACCGGGCACTTCCGGCGGAAGCGCCCTCGGCGGGCGTTTGACGACGATCTGGCTCACCGGCGCATCAATCCCTCGTAGGAGGCGGGCTCGTGGCGGGAGTTTCCGCGCCGGCACCCCAGTCGGCAGCCGGGCGCGCGGACTTCCCCCATGGGACGGCGATCCTACTTGCAGCCCCCACCGGCCGTCCCCGGTAGGGTGGCGCGCGCATCGTGCGCAACCGCGAATCAGGGGGTCCAGACACGTGAGTACGACCGCAGCGACCGGCTTCTGCCGCGTCACCGTCGTGGCGCCGGACAGCCGCATCGACGTCGCGCTCCCGGAGGACATCGCCGTCGCCGACGTCTACCCGGAGATCCTGCGGCTCACCGGGCAGACGCAAACGGCGGGCACCCCGACCGGCTACCACCTCGTCCGCCGCGACGGGTCCGTCCTCGACGGCGCCCGCACCCTCGCCGCCCAGCAGGTCCTCGACGGCGAGGTGCTCTCCCTGCGCCCCTTCGCGCAGTCCCTGCCGCCGGCGGTCTACGACGACGTCTCCGACGCCGTCGCCTCCGCCGTCACCCGCGACCGGCACCTGTGGGGCGACGAGCTGCTCCGCGGCGCCGGCCTCCTCGGCGGCGTCCTGCTGCTCGTGCTCATGGGCTTCGTGCTCTGGTTCGCGGACCCGGTCCGCCACGACATGCACAGCCTGCCCGGCATCATCGCGGGCGCCGCCGGCCTGCTCCTCACCGCCTTCGCGGGCGTCCGCGCCCGCGTCTACGGCGACCGGGCCACCGCCGTCGCCCTCGGCCTCGGCGCGCTGCCCCTGCTGCTCATCGCGGGCTCCGGCATCATCGCCGCCGACCCGGGCGCGGGCCCCGGCCGCCTCCAGTTCCTGCTGGGCTGCGTCACCGTCCTCGTCGCCTCCGTGGCCCTCGTCGCCCTCACCCCCAGCGGAGACGCCCCCTTCGTCGCGGCGACCTTCCTCGCGACCGTGGGCACCCTCGCCACCTTCGTGATGATCCTCACCGAGAGCTCCGCGACGGAGACCGCGGCGGTCTGCGCCCCCGTCGCCATCGGCGTGGTCGCCTTCCTCCCCGGCCTCTCCGCCCGCTTCGCCCGGCTCCCCATCGGCTACGCGGCCCCGCGCAGCGCCGCCGACGACGAGTTCCTCGGCGACCCGCAGCAGCACCCGACGGACGACGAGGACCGGGCCGTCGACGGCGAGCGCATCGCCCTCCAGGCCCGCCGCGGCCACGAGATGCTCCTCGGCCTCGTCGGCGGCTGCGCGGCCGTCGTCGTCGGCTCCGCCGCCGTCCTCGGCTTCGCCGGAAACCTCTGGGGCCAGCTCCTCGCCCTCGCCGCGGGCCTCGCGATGCTGCTCCGCGCCCGCCTCTTCCGCTACACCTCGCAGGTCGCCTGCGTCCTGGTCGCCGGCATCGCCGCCATCGCGCTGCTCGTCCTCGGCCTCTCCCTCAACCCGCCGGTCGACCTGGTCAAGGACCTCCTGATGTACGGGGACCGCGGCGGCCTCGACATCCGGACGATCTGGCTCACCGCCTCCGTCGCCGCCGGCGCCGCGCTGATCACCGCCATCGGCCTGATCATCCCGAAGAAGGGCCTCTCGCCCTTCTGGGGCCGCCTCCTCGACCTTGCCGAGGGCTTCGTCCTCCTCTCCCTCGTCCCCCTCTGCCTCGCCGTCCTCGACGTCTTCATGGCGGTCCGCTCCCTCACCAGCAAGTAGGGACGGGCGGTAAAGGCGACGGGCCCGCTCCGCCGAACTGGTACGCTGTGTGACGGCCGTTTGTGTACGCGCTCCCGGAAAGCCCCCGACCTGCTCGGGAAGCCTCTGGAAGCTGCGCCCATCGGACCTTCGCCCGCCGAGTCACGGAAGCTTCCCCTGAGATCTAGACCAGGGGCACTCGCGGGCGCACGAAGACTAAGAGGAGATCAGCGTGGCTCTCGACGCCGCTGTCAAGAAGCAGATCATGACCGAGTTCGGCCAGAAGGAGGGCGACACCGGCTCTCCCGAGGTCCAGGTCGCCATGCTCTCCCGTCGCATCTCGGACCTGACCGAGCACCTCAAGCAGCACAAGCACGACCACCACTCCCGTCGTGGTCTGCTGATCCTGGTCGGCCAGCGCCGCCGCCTGCTGCAGTACTTGGCCAAGAAGGACATCCAGCGCTTCCGTGCCCTGGTCGACCGCCTCGGCATCCGCCGCGGTGCGGCCGGCGGCGCCAAGTAAGGACGCCGTGAAGGGAGCGGTTCCCACTTTCAGGGGGCCGCTCCCTTTGCTGTACGTGCACAAAGTGCACACAGGCACTTAGTCTGGTCGCACAACCCCATACGACGGACGAGCGAGGAGCCGCCTGCTCGCCGCCGGTCCTCGGTAGTGGCCCCCGGAAGATGCCGGGTGCTTCGATCGAAGACCGGCCCGCACCCAAGGCGCGTCTCTCCGCCCCGTCGACACCGTCCCCGGCCACACGGGCCCCGGACGCAAAGACGAACACGTAGGAGAAACCACTAGTGGAGAACGAGACCCACTACGCCGAGGCCGTCATCGACAACGGCACCTTCGGTACCCGCACCATCCGCTTCGAGACGGGCCGTCTCGCCAAGCAGGCCGCCGGCTCCGCCGTCGCCTACCTGGACGACGAGACGATGGTCCTCTCCGCGACCACCGCCTCGAAGAAGCCCAAGGACCAGCTGGACTTCTTCCCCCTGACGGTGGACGTCGAGGAGCGGCAGTACGCCGCCGGCAAGATCCCCGGCTCCTTCTTCCGCCGTGAGGGCCGCCCCTCCGAGGACGCGATCCTCACCTGCCGCCTGATCGACCGGCCGCTGCGCCCCTCCTTCAAGAAGGGCCTGCGCAACGAGATCCAGATCGTCGAGACGATCATGGCGCTCAACCCCGACCACCTGTACGACGTGGTCGCGATCAACGCCGCCTCCGCCTCCACGATCCTGGCGGGCCTGCCCTTCTCCGGCCCCATCGGCGCCACCCGTGTCGCCCTGATCAAGGGCCAGTGGGTCGCGTTCCCGACGCACACCGAGCTCGAGGACGCCGTCTTCGACATGGTCGTCGCCGGTCGCGTCCTGGAGGACGGCGACGTCGCGATCATGATGGTCGAGGCCGAGGCCACCGAGAAGACGATCGAGCTCGTCAAGGGCGGCGCCGAGGCGCCGACCGAGGAGGTCGTCGCCGCCGGTCTCGAGGCCGCGAAGCCCTTCATCAAGGCTCTCTGCAAGGCCCAGTCGGACCTCGCCGCCAAGGCCGCCAAGCCCACCGGCGAGTTCCCGGTCTTCCTGGACTACCAGGACGACGTCCTGGAGGCGCTGACCGCCGCCGTCAAGGGTGAGCTCACCAAGGCGCTCACCATCGCCGGCAAGCAGGACCGCGAGGCCGAGCTCGACCGCATCAAGGAGCTCGCCGCCGAGAAGCTCCTCCCGGCCTTCGAGGGCCGCGAGAAGGAGATCGCCGGTGCCTACCGCGCGCTGACCAAGAAGCTGGTCCGCGAGCGCGTCATCAAGGACAAGGTCCGCATCGACGGCCGTGGCCTGACGGACATCCGTACGCTCGCGGCCGAGGTCGAGGCCATCCCGCGCGTGCACGGCTCGGCGCTGTTCGAGCGTGGCGAGACCCAGATCCTGGGCGTCACCACCCTCAACATGCTCCGCATGGAGCAGCAGCTGGACACCCTCTCCCCGGTGACCCGCAAGCGCTACATGCACAACTACAACTTCCCGCCGTACTCCGTCGGCGAGACCGGCCGCGTGGGCTCGCCCAAGCGCCGTGAGATCGGCCACGGCGCGCTCGCCGAGCGCGCCATCGTGCCGGTCCTCCCGACCCGCGAGGAGTTCCCCTACGCGATCCGTCAGGTGTCCGAGGCCCTCGGCTCCAACGGCTCGACGTCCATGGGCTCGGTCTGCGCCTCGACCATGTCGCTGCTGAACGCCGGTGTGCCCCTGAAGGCCGCCGTCGCCGGTATCGCCATGGGCCTGATCTCCGAGGAGATCGACGGCAAGACGCACTACGTCGCCCTCACGGACATCCTCGGCGCCGAGGACGCGTTCGGCGACATGGACTTCAAGGTCGCCGGTACGAAGACCTTCGTCACCGCGCTCCAGCTCGACACCAAGCTCGACGGCATCCCCGCCTCGGTCCTGGCCGCCGCGCTGAAGCAGGCCCGTGACGCGCGTCTGCACATCCTCGACGTGATGAACGAGGCGATCGACGTTCCGGACGAGATGTCCCCGAACGCGCCGCGCATCATCACCGTCAAGATCCCGGTGGACAAGATCGGTGAGGTCATCGGCCCCAAGGGCAAGATGATCAACCAGATCCAGGAGGACACCGGCGCCGACATCACGATCGAGGACGACGGCACCATCTACATCGGTGCCCAGCAGGGCTCGCAGGCCGAGGCCGCCCGCGCCACGATCAACGCGATCGCCAACCCGACCATGCCGGAGGTCGGCGAGCGCTACCTGGGTACGGTCGTCAAGACCACCACCTTCGGTGCGTTCGTCTCCCTGATGCCCGGCAAGGACGGTCTGCTGCACATCTCGCAGATCCGCAAGCTCGCCGGTGGCAAGCGCGTGGAGAACGTCGAGGACGTGCTCGCGATCGGCTCCAAGGTCCAGGTCGAGATCGCCGAGATCGACCAGCGCGGCAAGCTGTCCCTGATCCCCGTCATCGCGGACGAGGACGGCGCTGACGCGAAGGACGACACCGACCAGTGACGTCCCGTAGTTCCGTGACGACGGCCC
Organism: Streptomyces sp. NPDC056169; assembly: GCF_042268445.1. Taxonomy (NCBI): domain Bacteria; kingdom Bacillati; phylum Actinomycetota; class Actinomycetes; order Kitasatosporales; family Streptomycetaceae; genus Streptomyces; species Streptomyces sp. NPDC056169. The sequence continues at coordinate 180,208 of NZ_JBHJUO010000021.1, forward strand.
GCCCCTCTTCGGAGGGGCGGGCCGTCGCCCGTACCCAAACGCTTCTCCCGGGCAAGGACGGCATCGGCACGGTCCGGCGCACGACCCTCCCCGGCGGCCTCCGGATCGTCACCGAGACCCTCCCCTCCGTGCGCTCCGCCACCTTCGGCATCTGGGCCCACGTCGGCTCGCGGGACGAGACCCCGAGTCTCAACGGTGCGACCCACTACCTGGAGCACCTCCTCTTCAAGGGCACCCACAAGCGGTCCGCCCTCGACATCTCCTCCGCGATCGACGCGGTCGGCGGCGAGATGAACGCCTTCACGGCGAAGGAGTACACCTGCTACTACGCCCGGGTCCTCGACACCGACCTGCCGCTGGCGATCGACGTCGTCTGCGACATGCTCACCGGCGCGCTCGTCCTCGAAGAGGACGTGGACGCCGAGCGGGGAGTCATCCTCGAAGAGATCGCGATGACCGAGGACGACCCCGGCGACGTCGTGCACGACCTGTTCGCGCAGACGATGTTCGGCGACACCCCGCTGGGCCGCCCGGTCCTCGGCACCGTCGACACGGTCAACGCCCTCACCCGCGGCCAGATCGCCCGCTTCTACAAGAAGCACTACGACCCGACCCACCTGGTCGTCGCCGCCGCGGGCAACGTCGACCACGCCACGGTGGTACGCCAGGTCCGCCGCGCCTTCGAGAAGGCCGGCGCCCTGACCCGTACCGACGCCGTCCCCGTCGCCCCCCGCGACGGCCGGCGCACCCTCCGCACGGCGGGCCGCGTCGAGCACCTGAACCGCAGGACCGAGCAGGCCCACGTGGTTCTCGGCATGCCGGGACTTGCCCGCACCGACGAGCGCCGCTGGGCCCTCGGCGTGCTGAACACCGCCCTCGGCGGCGGCATGTCCTCCCGCCTCTTCCAGGAGGTCCGCGAGAAGCGCGGCCTGGCCTACAGCGTGTACTCGTACACCTCGGGCTTCGCCGACTGCGGCCTCTTCGGGGTGTACGCGGGCTGCCGCCCCAACCAGGTCCACGACGTGCTGCGGATCTGCCGGGACGAGCTCGACAAGGTCGCCTCCGAGGGCCTCACGGACGAGGAGATCGTCCGCGCTGTCGGCCAGCTCCGCGGCTCGACCGTCCTCGGCCTCGAGGACACCGGCGCCCTCATGAACCGCATCGGCAAGAGCGAGCTCTGCTGGGGCACCCAGATGTCGGTCGACGACATGCTCACCCGGATCGCCGAGGTCACCCCGGACGACGTCCGGGCCGTCGCCCGCGATGTACTGGACCAGCGGCCCTCCCTGTCGGTGATAGGACCGCTGAAGGACAAGCAGGCGGACCGCCTCCATCAAGCGGTCTCCTGATACCGAGCCCTTTTAAGGAAGATCAATGAGCAAGCTGCGCGTGGCGGTCCTCGGAGCCCAGGGCCGTATCGGTTCCGAGGCGGTCAGGGCCGTCGAGGCCGCCGAGGACATGGAACTGGTCGCCGCCCTCGGCCGGGGCGACAAGCTGGAGACGCTCACCGAGGCGGGCGCCCAGGTCGTCGTCGAGCTGACCACCCCCGGCTCGGTGATGGACAACCTCGACTTCTGCGTGCGCCACGGCATCCACGCGGTCGTCGGCACCACCGGCTGGACCGAGGAGCGCCTCGCGCAGCTGCGGACCTGGCTCGCGGCCTCTCCGGAGACCGGTGTCCTCATCGCGCCGAACTTCTCCATCGGCGCGGTCCTCACCATGAAGTTCGCCCAGATCGCGGCCCCGTACTTCGAGTCGGTCGAGGTCGTCGAGCTGCACCACCCGCACAAGGTGGACGCCCCCTCGGGCACCGCCACGCGTACCGCTCAGCTGATCGCCGCGGCCCGCGCCGGGGCCGGGCTCGGCGCCCAGCCGGACTCCACCGCGACGGGCCTCGAAGGGGCCCGCGGCGCCGACGTCGACGGCGTCCGCGTCCACTCCGTACGCCTGTCGGGTCTCCTCGCCCACCAGGAGGTCCTGCTGGGCGGCGAGGGCGAGACCCTCACGGTCCGCCACGACTCGCTGCACCACTCCAGCTTCATGCCGGGCATCCTCCTGGGCGCCCGCCGCGTGACCACCGCCCCGGGCCTCACCTTCGGCCTGGAACACTTCCTGGACCTGGGCTGACGGCGATGGGCGGAAAGATCACGTACGTCTTCCTCGCCACCGTCCTCGTCCTCGTCTTCGGCGTGGTGGCGATGGAGGGCGTGCTCCTGCTCCTGACGGGCGAGCCGGCGGCCATGGGCATGGGAGCGGTGGCGTTCCTGCTGCCGGCCGTGGGCGGCTGGTTCCTCTGGCAGAACACCCGGTTCGCCCGGCGGGCGGGCCGCCTCGCCACCGAGCTGGAGGCGGAGGGCGGCCTGCCCGTCGACGAGCTGAAGCGCACCGAGGGCGGCCGGATCGACCGCGACTCGGCCGACGAGGTCTTCGCCCGGCGCAAGGCCGAGACGGAGGACACCCCGGAGGACTGGCGCTGCTGGTTCCGGCTCGCGGTCGCCTACCACGACGCCCGCGACACCCCGAGGGCCCGCAAGGCGATGCAGCGGGCCATCGCCCTCCACGAGGGACGTACGGTCAGCGCGTAGCGGCCGGGACGACGCCGTACTCGGCGTTCCAGGCCTCGACCGTGTCGGCCGCGCGGTCGAAGGCCTCGACGCGGGAGAGGAAGTCGGCACTGTGGTCGGTGAGCAGCAGCAGCTGCTCACCACCCTGCCGGCCGAGCACCAGGGCCTGGCCCTGGACGGTGCGGGGGAGTCCCAGCCAGCGCACCGGCTGCTGCACGGTCCGTACGGACGTCACCTTCGCCCACGGCACGGTGACGGTCCGCAGGAAGCCCACGCGCCGCACCCCGGCCCGGCTCACCCAGGTGCCCACGCGGAGCATCCGCAGCGAGGCGAGGATCACGAGCACGGCGATCACGAGCGTCACCGCGGCGGCGCCGAAGCCCCCGGCGGCGACGATGATCACGGCGGCGAGCAGCACGAACGAGGCCAGCAGCAGCGCCAGCGCCGCGGCTCCGACACGCCACGACCCCGGCCTGTACGGACGACGCCACTGATCGTGGTCGTCGAACGGCAGGGCGACGTGGTCGGTCGTGTCAAAAGCACGGTCGGCCGTCAGGAAGGGCAGGGGCACGACAGTTCCTCACTCACAAGCACGCTCGAAGGGGCAGTGCCCGGTGAGGCTACCTCAGCGGTTGTCGGAGGCTTCGGACTGCTGCTGATGAGTGGCGGCGTCCCCCGACTGGAGCGAGGGCATCCCGAAGATCAGCGACCCGGCGAGCCCGGCCACGACGGTCAGTCCGATCAGGGTACGACCCACGATCTGCGAGGCGCTGAGGCGCTCCCGGGGTGGCGGAGTGACGTTACTGCGGAAGTGGTCGGCCTCCGCGACGAACGCGAACGGTACGGCCTCTCTCCGGCGGAACATCAGGGCCACTCTCCTCTGTCGTCGTGTCTGCCTTCGTGGTGCTTCACCGGTACAGACGAGAGAACCGACGCTTTGGTGCCCTATTTCACCAAAGCGGCCGAATCTCATCCTCGGGTAGGACGTCGTCGGGATGACGTGAGGACGTCGTTAGAGTGGGCGCTGCAACAGCCGACTGGAAGGACCGCTGGTGACCGACACCCCCACCGAGAATGTGAAGATCGACTTCCGGAGCGACGTCACCGTTGATCTGGTCAAGAACGCGGCGAGCGACTCCGACGTCCTCTGGGCGGCGCGTGTGTCCACGGCGGGGGAGCAGTCCCTCGAAGAGCTCCAGAAGGACCCGGAGCGCTCCAAGGGCCTGATCAACTACCTGATGCGGGACCGCCACGGCAGCCCGTTCGAGCACAACTCGATGACGTTCTTCATCAGCGCCCCGATCTTCGTGTTCCGTGAGTTCATGCGGCACCGCGTCGGCTGGTCGTACAACGAGGAATCGGGCCGCTACAGGGAGCTCCAGCCGGTCTTCTACGTCCCGGACACCTCCCGCAAGCTGGTCCAGGAGGGCCGCCCCGGCAAGTACGTCTTCGTCGAGGGCACCCAGGAGCAGCACGACGTGGTCAGCCGGACGATGGAGGAGTCGTACCGAACGGCCTACGCCACCTACCAGGAGATGCTGGCCGCCGGCGTCGCCCGCGAGGTCGCCCGTTCCGTCCTCCCCGTCGGCCTCTTCTCCTCGATGTACGCCACGTGCAACGCGCGCTCGCTCATGCACTTCCTGGGCCTGCGCACCCAGCACGAGCTGGCCGCGGTCCCGTCCTTCCCGCAGCGGGAGATCGAGATGGTCGGCGAGAAGATGGAGGAGCACTGGGCCCGGCTGATGCCGCTGACCCACGCCGCCTTCAACAAGAACGGCCGTGTGGCCCCGTAGGGCACACATGTCCGAGCCACTCGCACGAAGTGTCCGTATTGCGGCGTTTCACGAAGTTCATCTAGGCTGATCAAACGGACCCGGCACTGCCTGAACCCCCGAGCAGGCAGTGCCGGGCTCCTCTTCTTCCTGTCCCCCTCAGGGACACCCGGCGCTGAGCAGCGAGTAGCGTGTTACCCATGGCTCCGATCTCCACTCCGCAGACCCCCTTCGGGCGGGTCCTCACCGCCATGGTCACGCCCTTCACGGCGGACGGCGCACTCGACCTCGACGGTGCCCAGCGACTGGCCACCCATCTGGTGGACGCAGGCAACGACGGCCTCGTCGTCAACGGCACCACCGGCGAGTCCCCCACCACCAGCGACGCGGAGAAATCGGAGCTGGTACGAGCTGTGCTGGAGGCGGTCGGAGACCGCGCGCACATCGTGGCCGGCATCGGCACCAACGACACCCACCACTCCCTCGAACTGGCCCGTACCGCGGAGCGCGACGGCGCCCACGGCCTGCTCGCCGTGACGCCGTACTACAACAAGCCCTCGCAGGAGGGCCTCTACCGGCACTTCTCGGCCATCGCCGACGCCACCGAGCTCCCGGTCATGCTCTACGACATCCCCGGCCGCAGCGGCGTCCCGATCGACACCGAGACGATCGTCCGCCTCGCCGAGCACCCCCGGATCGTCGCCAACAAGGACGCCAAGGGCGACCTCGGCCGCGCCAGCTGGGCCATCGCCCGCTCCGGCCTCGCCTGGTACTCCGGCGACGACATGCTCAACCTGCCGCTGCTCTCCGTGGGCGCCTGCGGCTTCGTCTCGGTCGTCGGCCACATCGTCACCCCCGACCTCCGCGCCCTCCTCGACGCCCACCTGGGCGGCGAGGTCCAGAAGGCCATCGAGATCCACCAGAAGCTGCTCCCGGTCTACACCGGCATGTTCCGCACCCAGGGCGTCATGACCACCAAGGCCGCCCTCGCCCTCCAGGGCCTCCCGGCCGGCCCGCTGCGCCTCCCGCTCGTGGAGCTCTCCGCCGAGGAGACCGAGCAGCTCAAGGTCGACCTGGCCGCCGGCGGGGTAGAACTCTGACAACGGACTTCACAACTGAACACTGACAACAGCAAGTGCACGAATGTCATGCGCGCCACGTGCCCGAACGGCACGTGGCGCGCGTGGTGAGGAGAGTCTTTTGAGTCATCCGCATCCTGAACTCGGCGCTCCGCCGAAGCTCCCGAAGGGCGCCCTGCGCGTCACCCCGCTCGGCGGGCTCGGCGAGATCGGCCGGAACATGACGGTCTTCGAGTTCGACGGCCGTCTGCTCATCGTCGACTGCGGCGTCCTCTTCCCCGAAGAGGAGCAGCCGGGCGTCGACCTGATCCTGCCCGACTTCACCATCATCCGGGACCGCCTCGACGACATCGAGGGGATCGTGCTCACGCACGGCCACGAGGACCACATCGGTGCCGTCCCCTACCTGCTCCGGCTCAAGCCGGACATCCCGCTCATCGGCTCCAAGCTGACCCTCGCGCTGATCGAGGCCAAGCTCCAGGAGCACCGCATCCGCCCCTACACCCTTGAGGTGAAGGAGGGCGACCGGGAGATCCTGGGTTCGTTCGACTGCGAGTTCATCGCGGTCAACCACTCCATCCCGGACGCGCTCGCGGTGGCCATCCGCACCCCCGCGGGCATGGCCGTCGCCACGGGCGACTTCAAGATGGACCAGCTTCCGCTGGACGGCCGTCTCACCGACCTCCACGCGTTCGCGCGTCTGAGCGAGGAAGGCATCGACCTCCTTCTCTCGGACTCCACGAACGCCGAGGTCCCGGGCTTCGTCCCGCCGGAGAAGGACATCTCCAACGTCCTGCGCACGGTCTTCGCGAACGCCCAGAAGCGCATCATCGTGGCCAGCTTCGCCAGCCACGTGCACCGCATCCAGCAGATCCTCGACGCCGCCCACGAGTACGGCCGCCGGGTCGCCTTCGTCGGCCGCTCGATGGTCCGCAACATGGGCATCGCCCGTGACCTGGGCTACCTGCGCGTCCCGGCCGGCCTCGTCGTCGACGTGAAGACCCTCGACGACCTGCCGGACGACGAGGTCGTGCTGGTCTGCACGGGTTCGCAGGGCGAGCCGATGGCTGCCCTGTCCCGCATGGCCAACCGCGACCACCAGATCCGGATCGTCCCGGGCGACACGGTCATCCTGGCCTCGTCCCTCATCCCGGGCAACGAGAACGCGGTCTACCGCGTGATCAACGGCCTGACCCGCTGGGGCGCGAACGTCGTCCACAAGGGCAACGCCAAGGTCCACGTCTCGGGCCACGCCTCGGCCGGCGAGCTGCTGTACTTCTACAACATCTGCCGCCCGAAGAACCTCATGCCGGTCCACGGCGAATGGCGCCACCTGCGCGCCAACGCCGAGCTCGGCGCGATGACGGGTATCCCCAAGGACCACATCGTCATCGCCGAGGACGGCGTCGTCGTCGACCTCATCGACGGCAAGGCCAAGATCGTCGGCAAGGTCCAGGCGGGTTACGTGTACGTGGACGGCCTCTCGGTCGGCGACGTCACCGAGGCCCACCTCAAGGACCGCCGGATCCTCGGCGACGAGGGCATCATCTCGGTCTTCGTGGTCGTGGACTCCTCGACCGGCAAGATCGTGAGCGGCCCGAACATCCACGCCCGCGGCTCCGGCATCGAGGACTCGGCCTTCGACGCCGTGATCCCCAAGGTCGACCAGGTCCTGAACAAGTCGGCCCAGGACGGCGTCGTCGAACCCCACCAGCTCCAGCAGCTGATCCGCCGCACCGTCGGCAAGTGGGTCTCCGACACCTACCGCAGGCGCCCGATGATCCTCCCGGTCGTCGTCGAGGTCTGAGCCTGACCAGCGCCACACCGGAGCGGGGCCCCTCGATTTGCATCGGGGCGCCCCGCTCCAGTACGTTTACGGCTCCGCCAGACCGGGAAGCCCCGGCGCCGTCGTGCGCCAGAACGGGTGAACGGGAGGCGGAAATACCGACTCAGAACTTCTGATAAAGTCGGAACCGCCGAAAGGCCCCCGGAGTGAAAACAAAAGGGACCGGAAAGCGCCGAGGAAATCGGATCGAAAAGATCTGATAGGCTTCGGAACGAAGGGAAAAGCCCGGAGGAAAGCCCGAGAGGGTGAGTACAAAGGAAGCGTCCGTTCCTTGAGAACTCAACAGCGTGCCAAAAAT
>NZ_JBHJUO010000022.1:0-172060 GCF_042268445.1 Streptomyces sp. NPDC056169
CGCTACGACAAACGAGCCCGCCACTACAAAGCCCTGGTCACCCTCGCCTGCCTGCGGCTATGGCTCCCCAACTGACATTGCGGACACCCCCTAGGGTGGGTGACGTGCGCGTACTGCTCGTCGAGGACGACGAAGACCTCCGGTTCGGGGTGGCCGCCGCTCTGCGGGCCGCCGGGCTCGCCGTCGACGAGGCGGCCGACCTGCCGCGGGCCGACGAGGCACTGTTCGTCACCGCGTACGACTGCGCGGTCTTCGACCGGATGCTGCCCTCGGGGGACGCCGCCGCCTACGTCGAGGGGCTGCGGCGCGGCGGTCGCGACGTGCCCGTGCTGTTCCTCACGGCGCGCGACACCGTCGCGGACCGGGTGGAGGGCTTCGCGAGCGGCGGCGACGACTATCTCGTCAAGCCGTTCGCCGTGCCCGAGCTGGTCGCCCGGGTGCGCAGCCTGTGCCGCCGCTCCGCCGTGGTGCGCCCGCCGGTGCACCGTGTCGGCGATCTGGAGATCGACACCGCCCGCCGGCACGTCCGCCGGGCCGGGGTCCTGCTCTCCCTCACCACCAGGGAGTTCGCCGTTCTTGAGGTCCTCGCCGCCCGCGCGGACCAGGCGGTCCCCCGCGCCGAGCTGATCGAGAGCTGCTGGGACGAGATGGCCGAGCCGCAGTCGAACGTCCTGGAGGTGCTCGTCTCCCAGCTCCGCCGCAAACTCGGGTCGCCGCCGCTGATCCACACCGTGCGCGGGGTCGGCTACCGGCTCGCGCCCGACGACGTGCGGTGAGGCCCGCGCTCCCCCGCCGGACGCGGACTCTCACGCCGACCGCACGGGTGCTGCGGCTCCGCCGGCGGATCAGCCTCCTCTTCGCGCTGACCAGCGCCGTGGGGCTGATCGCGATGGCCGTGCTCGCCGTACGGAGCGACAGCGCCCGCTGGCGGGAGCAGCTCGACCACGCGATGGACGCGGACAGCAGCTGGGCCCTCGGTCTCCTGGAGACCGACGAGAACGGGCGGCTGGCCACGGACGTCCTGGCGGACACGGTGAACACCGGCTGCCCGCCGCTGACCGTCCTCCTCGTGACGGACGACGAGCGGGGCGGTCGTCCGGGCGACGCGAGCGATCCGGGCGGCCTGACCGTCCAGCACGCGCCGGCCGCGCCCTGCCTGGCGGTGAGTCCCGGGGTCGTTCTGGAGGCCGGGCGGGCGGCGGCGCGGACCGGGGAGGCGCGGGGCTTCGACCGGCGTACGACGGGCGGCGCGCCGGTACGGGTGTTCGCGCTGCCCTTCTACGCGCCGGAGGCGGCGGAGGACGAGGGCCCGCAGGGCGTCCTGGTGACGATGGCCGACGCGGCGGCCCAGCGGGACGACCACCGGCGGCTCGTGTGGGTGGTGACGGGCGGCTGCGCGGTGCTCGTGCTGCTGTCCGCGGCCGTCGGGCACGTGCTGTCGGGCCGGGCGGTCCGGCCCGCGCTCTCCGCGCTCGGCCAACAGGAGGCGTTCCTCGCGGACGCGGCGCACGATCTGCGGACCCCGGCCGCCTCGCTCCGGATCCTCGCGGAGACGGCGCTGCGCGGCGAGACCGACAGCACGGACGTGCACCGGCGCACGCTGCGCCTGGCGGAGGGCATGGGCCGGCTGGTCGACGGGCTGCTCACCCGGGCGCGGCTCATGTCCGGTACGGCGACGGTGGCGCGCCAGCCCCTGCGTCTGGACCAGTTGGCGGAGGCGGTCGCCGAGGAAGCCGCCGAGGGTCCCGCGGAGGGCCACCGCGTCCGGGTCGAGGCCGAGGAGACGGTCGTGGTCGCCGATCCCGATCTCGTACGCCGGGCCGTCGGCAATCTGCTGGGCAACGCGCTCGCGCACGGCCACGCGCCGGGCCTTCCGGCGGACGTGCTGATCACCGTGGTCCGGGACGGCACGCTGACGGTCGAGGACGCCGGTCCGGGGCTGCCGCCGGAGGTCGCGGACGCCCTGTTCGAGCGTTTCCGCAGCGGTTCCGGGTCGACGGGCCTCGGCCTGTCCATCGCCTCCTGGGTCGCCCACGCCCACGGCGGCACGCTCACGGCGGGGCCCGGGGAACACGGCGGGGCCAGGTTCGTGCTGCGGCTGCCCACGACGGACTGAACGGGCGGGGGCCCGCCCTCAGCGAATCCTCAGCATCCGCGCGTGATCCTTCCCTGGACCGACCACCCACGGGAGTACTTCGTGATCACCGCCCCACGCCGCCGTCAGGCCCTCGTCCTCGCCCTCGCCGTCCTCGGCGCCACCTCCCTGGCGGCCTGCACGGCCGGCACCGGCTCGGACGGAGACCGGCCGAGGACCTCGGCCGCCCCCGCCGACCCCGCCTCCCGCCCCGACCTGCGGCGCTTCTACGGCCAGAAGCTCGACTGGCGGCCCTGCGGCGACCACCGGTGCGCCTCGCTCACCGTCCCGATGGACTACTCCCGCCCCGGCGACGGCAAGACCTTCGTCCTGCCGGTGGCGAAGGCCGTCACCGCGGTCCCGGGGAAGCGCGTCGGCTCGCTCGTCCTCAACCCCGGAGGCCCGGGCGAGCGCGGGGTGCGGCTCGTCCGGGACGGCGTCGCCGACGACATCGGCCCGGGCGTGCGGGAGCGGTTCGACATCGTGTCGTTCGACCCGCGCGGAGTCGGCGGCAGCGAGCCCGCCCTGACCTGCACCCCCGAGGAGCCCGCCGGGCAGGGCGGGGCGGAGTCCCCGGACAGCGCCGCCGCGCCCCTCCACCCCCGGACCGCGTCCGAGCGTGCCGACGTCCTCGCGGTCGCCCGGGCGACGGCGGCCGACTGCCGGGCGGCCGGCGGCCCGCTGCTCCCGCACGTCGGGACGGACGACGCCGCCCGCGACCTCGACGTGCTGCGGGCGGCCCTCGGCGAGCGGCGGCTGACGTACGTCGGCTGGTCGTACGGCACGAGCCTGGGCACCTCGTACGCCGAGCAGTTCCCGCGCCGCGTACGGGCGATGGTCCTGGACGGGGCCGTCGACCCGTCGCTCGACTGGCGGCAGCGCATGCTCGGCCAGTCCACCGGGTTCAGGAAGGCGGTGGAGGAGTACGCCGACACCTGCGCCGACACGGTCGGCGACGGCTGTCCCGGCGCGACGCCCGAGGAGATACGCGCGCTGATCGACCGGCTCCTCGAACGGACCGCGCGCGAGCCGCTGCCCGTCGACGACTCCGCGTACGGGCTCGACGCTCCGACCCTGGTCTCGGCACTCAGCCTGTCCATGTACACACCGGAGGCGCAGTGGCAGGCCCTGTCCGAGGCGCTGGTCGCGGCGGACGGAGGGAACGGGACGCGGCTGGCGGCCCTGGCGGCGGGGGACGAGCAGCCGCAGGACCCCGACGCGGAAGCCTCCGAGGGACCCGCGGACGACGACGCCTCCGAGGGACCTACGGAGGACGGGTCTGCGGGCGACCGGCCCGAGGACGACGTTCCCGAGGACAACGCCGAGGCCGCCCTGATCGCGATCAACTGTCTCGACGTCCCCCACCCGCGCGACGCCCAGGCCTACTGGGACGCGCTCGGCCCCGCCGACAAGGCCGCGGGGGTCTACGGCACGACCGGCGTGGCGAACGAGCTGGTCTGCAAGGACCTGCCGGCCGGTGCCCAGCGCCCGCACCGGGTGCGGGCCGCGGGCGTTCCGCCGGTGCTCGTCGTGGGGACGGCGGGCGACCCGGCCACGCCGTACGCGGAGGCCGTGAGCCTGGCGCGCCAGTTCCCCGGCGGGATGCTGCTGTCGCTCGACGCCCCCGGGCACACCGGATACGGCCGCAGCGCCTGCGTCGACCGGAAGGTCGAGGCGTACCTGATCGCCCTGACGAAGGTCGGCCCCGGCACGACGTGCACGGCATGACAGGACACCCCCTAGGGGGTGTCCGGCGGGTCCAGCAGGTCGAGTTCGGCGGTGAACGCGGCGGCGAGCGCGTCGAGGTCGGGGACCGCCTCGCCGTCGGCGACGAGACCGATGTGGACCCGTCCCCCGTAGGGGGACATGGCGACGGCCAGGGACTGGCCCCGGGCGAGCGGTGCCATCGGGAAGAGGGCGCGCAGCGGGGCGCCGCCGAGGGAGAGCGCGGAGCGGGGCAGCGGGACCTGGGTGACGAGGAGGTCGAAGAGGAGCCGGGCGGCGCCGGCGGCGAACGGGGCGCCGAAGCGGTGGGCGAGCGGAGGGAGCTGGTCGGCGAGGAGGGCGACGGCACCCGCGCCCTTGGAGGGACCGGCGGCCTTGTTCCGGTCCATGGCGTGCCGTACGGCGGCGAGCCGGGCCGCCGGGTCGGGTTCGGTGACCGGCAGGTCGAGGAGGTAGCCGGAGAGGCTGTTGCCGGGGCCGGGCGCCGCGCCTGGGCGGCGGCGGGAGACGGGGACGAGGGCCCGGAGGTCGGTGCCGGGGAGCGGCAGGCCGCGCCCGTCGAACCAGCGGCGCAGGGCTCCGGCGGCGACGGCGAGCAGGACGTCGTTGGCGGTGCCGCCCGTGGCGCGGCGGATCCGGTGGACGCGGTCGAGGGGCAGGGTCGCGGTGGCGAGCCGGCGCGTACCGCTGGATTCGGCGGCGAGGGCGGCGGCCGGGCGCCCGTCGAGGCGGCCGGCGCGGACGACGGAGGCGCCGACGACCGAGGCGCTGACCTCGACGGCCCGTCCGAGGTCGCCGAGCCGGTCCCGGGCGAGGTCGAGGAGGCGGCCGGGGCCGGGGAGCCAGGAGCGCGGGGGTACGGGTCGGGGGCGGCGCGCGGGGCGGCGGCCGGCGGCGATCTCGTCGAAGATCCCGGCGCCGATGGCGACGGCGCGCATGCCGTCGGCGAGGGCGTGGTGGAGCTTGACGAGGACGGCGAAGGAGCCGTCGGGGGCGCCGGTGAACAGGTACATCTCCCAGGGCGGCAGGCCGCGCTCGACGGGGCGTTCCATGAGTTCGGCGGCGAGCCCGGTGGTCTCGGCGGGGAAGTCCGCGCCGGGGAGGGCGATCTCCCGGACGTGCCGGCGTACGTCGAAGTCCGGGTCGGCGCTCCAGGCGGCGCCGCCGACGGGGATCAGGACGTCGCGGACGCGCATCCGGAGTCGGGGGACGGCCGCGGCGCGGCGGGCGAGCAGTTCCAGGACGTCCGGCGGTGGCTCGTGGTCCGGGTGGTCCGGGGCCGTGGGGACGGGCCCGAAGTGGGCGAGGGCCCCGAGGTGCAGGGGGTGGGTGGGGGATTCCAGGTGCCAGAAGGCCAGGTCCAGGGGTGCCAGGAGCTCGGGTGCCGGTAGCTCGGGTTCCTGTGGCTCAGGTGCCTGTTGCTCGGGTGCCTGTTGCTCGGGTGCCTGTTGCTCGGGTGCCTGTTGCTCGGGTGCCTGTTGCTCGGGTGCCTGTTGCTCGGGTGCCAGTAGCTCGCTGCTGCTGCTCACGGGTGTCCTCACGTCCAGCGCTGAGGGGTAGGAACTCGAAGTCAATCGCGTACCGACAGTTACGGTCAAGTACGATCAGTTCACGCTCAGTTAACAGACACGGAGGACATCAGTTCGGCACGGTGAATTCACACCACACACACTTGCCGCCGCCCCGCGACTCGACGCCCCAGGAATCGGAGATCTGCTCGACCAGGAGCAGTCCCCGGCCGGAGACCCCGGCCTCCCCCGCCTCACGACGCCGGGGCAGTGCGCTGGACCGGTCCTCGACCTCCACGCGCAGCCGCCGCTCGGGCCCGCTCAGAACCCGCAGGGTCACGATCGCGCCGCCGTCGGTGTGCATCAGCGCGTTGGTCATCAGTTCGTCGGCGACCAGCTCGATCTCGTCCGCGCGCTCCCCTCCGCCCCAGGCCCGGACCGCGGCCCTGATCATGTGCCGGGCCGAGCTCAGCGCCTCCGGGTCGCTCTGGGCCACGTGCTGCTGGAGCCGGCCGGCTCCGTGGGGCGCGAAGGCGGCCTGGCGGCGCAGGAGCAGGATCGCCACGTCGTCCTCGCCGCCCCGGTCGGCGACCACGTCGCAGAGGTGGTCGGCGAGCTGCTGGAGGTCGGCGGGTCCGCGGCGGACGAGGGAGGTGAGCCACTGGAACCCCTCGTCGAGGTCGGCGCCCGGCTTCTCCACCAGACCGTCGGTGTACAGCATCAGGGTCTGCCCGGAGTCGAGCTCCAGGGCGGTCACGGGGTAGTCGAGGCGGCCGAACTCGGCGGAGAGCCCGAGCGGCAGCCCACCCTCCACCGGGAGCCTGCGGCAGCTCCCGTCGGTCTCCCTGACGAGCGGGTCGACATGGCCGGCGCGGACGATCTGGACGACGCCGGTGCCGAGGTCCACCTCCGCGTAGGTGCAGGTGGCGAAGCGTTCGGTGTCGAGCTCGTGCAGGAAGACGGAGGCCCTGGCCATGACGGTCGCCGGGGGATGCCCCTCGGCGGCGTAGGCGCGCAGCACGATCCGCAGCTGGCCCATGACCGCCGCCGCGTGGGTGTCATGGCCCTGGACGTCGCCGATGACGGCGCCGACCCGTCCCCCGGGGAGCGGGATGATGTCGTACCAGTCGCCGCCGATGTCCTGGCCGAGGCGGGCCGAGCGGTAGCGGACGGCCGTCTGCGCGCCGGGCACCTCGGGGATGCGGCGCGGCAGCATCGCCTGCTGGAGCCCCTCGGCGAGGTCGTGCTCCTGCTCGTACAGCACGGCCCGCTGGAGACTCTGGGCGATGCTGCTGCCGAGCGCGACGAGCAGCGTCCGCTCGTCCTCGCTGAAGCCGTTCTTGTCGCTGTAGAGCAGGCCGAGCGCGCCGATGGGCCGGGCCTGGGCGATGAGCGGCAGATAGGCGGCGGCGGTGATGCCGAGTCCGCTGATGTGCGGCCAGAGCACCGGGAAGGACTCGGCGAAGTCCCGGGGCGAGTCGATGAACCGGGGCCGCAGGGTCCGGATCACCTCGCTCATCGGGTACGGCTCGTCCACCCGGGTGAAGCGGGTGCCCGGCACGAAGGCGCCGTCGGGCCCTTCGGCGACCAGGTGGATGCGGCCGGCTTCGAGGAGTCCCATGACGAGGCTGGCGGCGCCGAAGTGTTCGAGGGCGTGCGAGTCGTTGAGCAGGTCGATGACGTCCTGGACGGTACGGGCGTAGGCGAGGGCGGCCGTCGTGCCCTCGACGACACCGGCGCGCCGGCGGCGCCCCTCGTCGAGTCCGAGCCGGGCGGCCGACTCGCTCAGCTCGTGGGTGGCGTCGCGGAGGATGCCCACGATGCGCACGGGACGACCCGTGTCGTCGCGCTCGACCAGGCCCTGGGTGTGGGTCCACTGGTGGCTGCCGTCGCGGCGGCGGATGCGGAAGTACGCGCCGTACTGGTCGCTGCCCTCCTTGAGGGCCTGCGCCACCAGGGTGTCGAGGCGGCGCCCCTCGTCGGGCAGGACACGGGGGCCGAGGCTCTCGGGACGGCCGTCGTACTCCGCGCGGTCCATGTCGAAGACGTCGAGGGCGGTGTCGTCCATGATCATCGTTCCGGTGACCAGGTCCCAGTCGAAACCGCCCATACGGAAGGCCGAGCCGTAGTCGTGGAGGATCCGGGCCACGGCACCCGGCGCCTGCGAGGCCCGAGGTGCGCCCGAGGCCCGCGGCGCCTCCGAGACCTGTGGTTCATCCGAGGCCCGCGGTTCGACCGCGGCCCGTGGTCGATCCGAGGCCCGTGGTCGATCCGAGCCCCGCGATTCGTCCGAGCCCCGCGACTCGTCCGAGCCTCGCGATTCGTCCGGCACCCGCGGTGCGTCCGGCGCCTCCGGCTCCCCCGGCCCATGGCGAAGCCGCTCGGCCGCCTCCCCGCCCCCTCTGCCCGCGCTCATGGGGCCACGCTAGGCGCAGCTCCGCCCCTGCGCACCACGAAGATCCCTTTCACCCCTGCGCCCTCTCAGCCTTCGAAGGTCTCGGGCTGCTGCTGCCCCGGGTCGGGCGGGAAGAGCTCCTCGGGCGGCATCTCCCCCTCCGGGGCGTCGGGCGGGTAGACGGGAGGCTCGGCGTACGGGTCGGCGTACGGATCCGCATAGGGGTCCGTGTACGGGGCCGAGGGCGGCTGCATGGGAGGTTCGGCGAACGGGTCCGCGTTCGGGTCGGGGTACGGCTCCGAGGTCGGGTCCTGGTACGGGTCGGGGTGCGCGGGCGTCGGGTCGGTCCCCGTGCCGCCGCTCCCGGACGGGTCCGGGGTCGCGGGCGCGGGACCCGTCGGATCCGGCACGGCCGGCGTGGCCGCTTCCGGGCGGGAGGCGTCGGGACGCGCGGGTTCGGGCCGCGCGGGGTCGGGGGTCACGGGGTCGGGGCTCGGGGGCTCCGGTGTGACGGTCCCGGTCAGGTGGCACGTGTCCGGGTCGCAGGCCGGCTCCACGGCGGGCTTCCGGTCCTCGGCCCCGTCGCTGCCGGTCCGCCGCTCGATCCAGCTGCTGTCGGCGGCGTTCACGATGACGAGGCTGGTGACGACGGTGCTGGTCGGCCGGACGACGATCACGTGCTCGGGGTCGAAGCCGTCCCAGGGCTCGCCCTGGTGGACGCCGCCCCGGGCCTGGACCGGGCTGCGGAGCGGGTTGCCGCAGGCGCAGCGGACGCGCGGGGAGCCGTACTGGTCGACGAGGACCGCCGTACCGGACTGGAGGACGGACTGGAAGGCGGTGCCGTGGCCGCCCCGGTAGCCGTGGTTGGTGACCCGGGTGTCGGCGCGCAGGACGACGGGGGTCAGCCCGCGCAGCCAGCCGGGGACGTTCGCCTCGGGGATGCCGGCGGCCTCGGCGAAGGCGCGCGTCCTGCCCTGGTCGGCGGAGAGGAAGGTGACCTGCTGCTCGACGTCGCAGCTGGCCTCCGACCGGGTGCCGCCGTAGAGGCCGGGGGTGGAGCCGGTGATCTCGCGGCCCTGCTGGACGGAGGCGGCCTCCGGGTCACGCTCCGGGGCGACCGTCCGGCCGGTGATCCGGGCGGTGGACGCAGTGAAGGGGTCGGGGCCCCGAGCACCGACCGGCTGGAGGTGGATCTCCTGGACGGCGGCCTCGGGCTGCTCGCCGTGGTTGCCGCCCTGTCCGCCGGAGGAGCAGCCGGCGACGAAGAGAGCGGAGGCGAGCGTCGCCGTGATCGCGGTGGGGGTTCGCCGCGTCCGGCGCGGTGGTGTGCGCACCTGGTTCTCCCGCTTTCTCTCTCCGGGGCCCGGCGCCCGGTTCCTTCCGGCCAGTCCCCCATGTCTGTCGCAGCGCACCGGCCCCCGCAAGCGGAGGAAGGCCGACCGGGTCGGCCGACACCCGGCCGGCCGAACGCCCGGAAGCACCCCACTTGAACGCGTTCAAGAAAAGCCCTACGCTCGGCTCGTCAGTTGAACGCGTTCAAGTTCGTTCGCATCGGGGGGTGTCTCGTGACCGCGCTGCCGCTACTGGTGAACCCGGTCGTGATGATCGGCATGTTCTGGGTCGTACCGACGGGGCTCGCGCTCCTGGACGGGCCCAGGCCACCGGGCCTGGTGCCGCTCCGGCGGGCCTGGCCACTGCTCGCCGCTCCCGGGGCACTGGCCCTGTGGCTGCCCCGCTCCGGCCTCGCGGCGGCGCTCGCCGCCGTCTACGCCCTCGCCACGCTGGCGCTCGCGCTCCAGGCCCCGGCCCGCCTCGCCCTCACCCGGTCCCTGCGGCCCCGGGAGATCGCCGTCCTCACCGCGCTGGCCGCGCCTTCCGTGGCAGGACTCGCGCTCGTCGCCGAGCGGGCCTCGTACCCGCTCTTCGGCTTCGACCTGGACCTGCTCGCGCTGACCGTCCCCCACTTCCACTTCGCGGGCTTCGCCGCCGCCCTGGTCGCCGGTCTCGTCTGCCGCGCCGACGACGGCCCCACGGCCCGCTTCGCCGCGCTCAGCGTCCCGGCGGGCACGCTGCTGGTCCTGGCCGGCTACTTCGTCGACGACTGGGCCGAGCTCGCCGGGGCGGTCGTCCTGACCGCCGGCATGGCGGCGGTCGCGGCCCTGACGCTGCGCGAGCGCCGCGAGCTCGCGGCCGGCCGGCTCACGCGCGCGCTGCTCGCCGTCTCGGCCCTGGTCCTCGTCGTCACCATGGTGCTCGCGCTGAGCTGGGCACTCGGCGAGGCCACCGGCCTGCCTCATCTCAGCCTGACGTGGACGGCCGCGACGCACGGCCTGGGCAACGCCCTCGGCTTCGCCGTCTGCGCCCTGCTCGCCCGACGCCGCCTCCGGACGGACCGGGCGGCATCGCCGCCGCAGCCGTCCCTTCCCCTCACCACCCCGGCTCACCAGCGAACGGAGCTCCCGGCATGACCCGCCTCACGACCAGCCTCTCCCACCCCGCCCGTCCCCGCCCGAGCCTCACCTACCGCGAGATCGGCGCCACCCGCTCCCCGCAGGAGCTCCCCGCGGACTACCACCACCTGCGGCACAGCACGGTCGTCGGCCACGGCCGCGCCGCCTTCGAGACCGCCGGCACCGCCGTCACCACCTGGCGCATGCACCGCGCCTCCGGGGCGACCGTCCGCAGCGAGGCCGTCCGCGCCGAGCCCGGTGTCCGCCTGGAGGTGTCGGTGGGGGTCGGCCAGGTCAGGCTCGGCGCTCCCTGCGCGGTGGTCTGGACGGCGTACGAGGAGTGCCGGACCGGCTTCGCCTACGGCACCGTGACCGGGCACCCGGAGTGCGGCGAGGAGTCCTTCGTCGTCGAGCTGGCGCCCGACGGCACGGTCCGGTTCACGGTCACCGCGTTCAGCCGGCCCGCCGCCTGGTACACCCGGCTCGCCGGCCCGCTGATCCCCGTGCTCCAGAAGGCGTACGCCCGCCGTCTGGGCCGGACCCTCCGGCGTCTCGTCAGGGCGTGATCCCGGGCCGATACTGGAAGCGATGGAGTGGTTCACCGCGCCCGACCTCTGGCTGAGCCGGATCGCGTTCCAGCGGGGCCTCGCCGGGCTGTACTGCGTGGCCTTCCTGTCGGCCGCCCTCCAGTTCCGGGCGCTGATCGGCGAGCGCGGCATGCTCCCGGTACCGGAGTACGTACGCGGGACCCGGCCCCGCCGCACCCCCTCGCTCTTCCACTGGCGGTACTCCGACCGGCTGTTCGCGACCGTCGCGTGGACCGGGGCCGCGATCGCCCTGGCGCTCGTGGCGGGCGCCGGTGACGCGGTGCCGCTCCCGGTGTCGATGCTCCTGTGGCTCGTGCTCTGGGGCCTGTACCTGTCGATCGTGAACGTGGGGCAGACCTGGTACGCCTTCGGCTGGGAGTCGCTGCTCCTGGAGACCGGCTTCCTCGCGGTCTTCCTCGGCAACGACGACACGGGACCACCCGTCCTCGTCCTCTTCCTGCTGCGCTGGCTGCTCTTCCGGGTCGAGTTCGGCGCCGGTCTCATCAAGATCCGGGGCGACCGCTGCTGGCGGAACCTCACCTGCCTCTACCACCACCACGAGACACAGCCGATGCCCGGCCCGCTGAGCTGGTTCTTCCACCACCTCCCGCGCCCGCTGCACCGGGTCGAGGCCGCGGCCAACCACGTCGTCCAGCTGTTCGTGCCGTTCCTCCTCTTCACCCCGCAGCCGGTCGCCACGGTCGCCGCCTGCCTCATGATCGCGACGCAGCTGTGGCTGGTGCTCTCCGGGAACTTCGCCTGGCTGAACTGGCTCACCGTCGTGCTCGCCGTGTCGGTCGTGGACGCCTCCGCGCTCACCGGGGACCACCCGCGGCCGGACCCGCCGCTCTGGTACGTGGCCGTGGTCGTCGCGGTGACGGCCTTCGTCCTGTTCCGGAGCTACCGCCCGGTGCGCAATCTGCTCTCCCGCGACCAGGCGATGAACCGCTCGTACGACCCGTACCACCTGGTCAACACGTACGGCGCGTTCGGCACCGTCGGCCGGGTGCGGGACGAGATCGTCGTCGAGGGCACCGACGACCCGGCCCCGCACGCGGGCACGGTGTGGCGGGAGTACGGCTTCCGGGGCAAGCCGGGCGATCCGCGGCGGCTGCCGCGCCAGTTCGCCCCGTACCACCTCCGCCTCGACTGGCTGATGTGGTTCGCCGCGCTCTCCCCCGGGTACGCGCGCGACTGGTTCGGGCCCTTCGTGGAGCGGCTGCTCGACGGCGACCGCGACACGCTGCGGCTGCTCGCCCACAACCCGTTCCCCGACGCGCCGCCGACGCACGTCCGCGCCCGGCTGTACCGCTACCGGTACACGACCTGGCGCGAGCTGCGCGAGACCGGGGCCTGGTGGCACCGCACGCTGCTGCGGGAGTACCTGCCGCCGATCCGGCTCCGGTGAGGGACACGCCCCGGTGGGGGACGTACACCAGTGGAGGACGTGCCCCGGCGTAGGGGACATGCCGCTGCCCCCGGCCGGAAGGCGGACGGGGGCAGCGGCGTGCGGCAAGGGTTAGCTCAGGGCACCGGTTCGGTCGATGGCTGGGCCGACGACCCGGTCGACGGCCGGGCCGGTCACTCGGTCGACGACTCAGTCGATGCCGGGCAGGATGTGGGGCTCCGCGAGGTCGTCCTCGTAGCCCGCCAGCCGGATCGGGGCCGCATGGGCCCACACTTCCAGGCTTCCCAGCTCGCCGTTCCGGCGGGGCCGGTCGTGGGATTCGGCCGGCTTCGGTTCCTGCTTCGTCAGTTCGGGTGTCACCGCGCACTCCTTTGTGTCGCGTACCAATGGGGCCTTGGTGCCGTCGGTCGCGGTGGCGCCGTTCATCGGGCGGGACCGCGGCCTTGGTGGCAGGCCAGTCCCCGGACCGGCCGTGAGGATGGTGTGTCTCCTCGGTGGCCGACCGTGGACATCAGAGTAACCAAATGAGCGCGCCTGCGCTCTACCGGGCTCAGAAGTGTGATGCGATCGAGTGAATGAAGCCGAAAAGGGCGCCCTACCAGCAGGTAGAGCGCCCTTTTCCGGCCGTGGATCCGCCGCCTACCAGTTGGCGGGGGCGTAGTCCTTCAGGAAGCAGCCGTACAGGTCCTCGCCGGCCTCGCCGCGCACGACGGGGTCGTACACGCGGGCCGCGCCGTCGACCAGGTCGAGCGGGGCGTGGAAGCCCTCCTCGGCGAGGCGCAGCTTGTCGAAGTGCGGACGCTCGTCGGTGATCCAGCCGGTGTCGACCGAGGTCATGAGGATGCCGTCGGTCTCGAACATCTCCTGGCCGCTGGTCCGCGTCACCATGTTCATCGCGGCCTTCGCGGCGTTGGTGTTCGGGTGCCCCGCGCCCTTGTAGCCGCGGCTGAAGACGCCCTCCATCGCCGAGACGTTGACGACGTAGGCGCGCCCGCTGGCCGCCTTCTTCGCCGCGTCGGCCATCGCCGGGCGCAGCTTGCTGATCAGGATGAACGGCGCCGTGTAGTTGCACAGCTGGGTTTCGAGGAGCTCCACCGGGGAGATCTGCTCGATGCTCTGCACCCAGGTGTTGGACTCGACGACGTCCGGCACCAGGCCGCCCGCGTCGATGGCGGTGCCGTCGAGGTGCCGGGCGATGCTGGCGTTGCCGGCGACCAGGGCGAGGTCGGCGACCTGCTGTGCCTCCAGGCCGCTCGCCCCGACGGGCAGCGCGGCGGCCGTCCCGAGCTCGCCGACCGCGCCGGAGTTGAACGCGCCGATGACGTGGTGCGCCGGGAGCTCTCCGGCGGGCAGCGGGGCTGCCTCGCCGTCGACCAGGGCGGCGTAGGCGGAGGGCAGGCGGCGCACGGTCTGCGTCGCGTTGTTGATGAGGATGTCCAGCGGCCCGGCCTCGGCCATCTGGTCGGCGAGGGCCACGGCCTGGGCCGGGTCGCGCAGGTCGATGCCGACGACCTCCAGGCGGTGCATCCAGTCCGCGGAGTCGTCCATCGCCTTGAAGCGGCGGATGGCGTCCTTGGGGAAGCGCGTGGTGATCGTCGTGTGGGCGCCGTCGCGGAGCAGCCGCAGCGCGATGTACATGCCGATCTTGGCCCGGCCGCCGGTGAGCAGCGCACGCTTGCCGGAGAGGTCGGCGCTCGCGTCCCGCTTGGTCCGGTTCAGCGCCGCGCAGGGCTGGCAGAGCTGGTGGTAGAAGTAGTCGACCTCGACGAAGCGCGTCTTGCAGACGTAGCAGGAGCGCGGACGCTGGAGTATCCCCGCGATCCGCCCTTCCTCCGTCACCGAGGAGGGCAGGATGCCCTCGGTCTCGTCGTCGATGCGCTGCGCGGATCCGGTGGCCGTGGCCTCGGTGACCGCCTTGTCGTTGGCGGTCTTGGCGGCCCGGCGCTCCTGGCGGCGGCGCTGCTTCACGGTCCGGTAGATCCCGGCGGTGGCGCGCCGGACGACGATCGCGTCCGGGTGGTCGACGTCCAGCTCGTCGAGCTCGTCGAGGACGCTCAGGCAGACGGCCAGGCGCTCGGGGTCGACGCCCGGCCCGTAGTCCTGGTTTTCTTCGGTCACCGTCATGGCCTTCGGGTTCCTCGTTCGCTCGTCCGTCGTCGCCGCCGCTTGCGGGCTCTCGAAGAAGCAACTTTACGGAGCGGGGGGCCGCCCCTCCAAACCCGTTCGGGGGGCGTGGTCGAAGACACAGTCCCCGCACAGGCCGCCGCCGGGACAGCGGTAGTAGAGGCAGCAGCTGGCGCGGCGCAGCCGGGGGCCGCGGACCGTACCGGCGAGGTCCGGGTGGTCGAGGAGCCCGGAGACGAGGGCGGCGGCCCGCTCGGCGACCTCCGGCCGGTCCCGCGCGCGGGCCCAGCGGGTGAGCTCGCGCAGGGCTCCGGCGAGGGCGGAGCCGGCATTGCCCCAGAGCAGCCGGGGCGAGATCCGGCCGTCGCGGCGCAGCGCCGCGTGGAGCGGGACGAGGTGGGCCTCCTGGACGGCCGCGCGGAGGGCCTCCACGGTGGCCGGACGGGTCGCGGAGCCGGCCCACCACAGGTCGTCGGGGGAGGTCAGCGCCCCGTCCCAGTACAGCTCGCCGGGGGCGAGGTCGGGGAAGCGCCCGTACAGCGCGGCCGGTCCGAGCGCGGTCGACCAGAGCCTGGCCGCGAGCCCGAGGTGGGCGACGGAGGCCCCGACCCGGCGCTCGGGAGCGCGGAGCCGGGCGGCGACCCGGTCCACGCGCGCGGTGAGGGGGCCGTCCTCCCCCGCGTACAGCAGGGCGAGGGGGCGGTGGGCCCCTCCGGCCTCCGGCGCGGTGGTCCGCAGCGCGAAGAATCCGCCCACCGATCCGCTCTCGACGAGATCCAGGTCCGGTCCCACGCGTCGACCCCCACTTTCCCCGTTGCCGTGGCGAGGCCTCCCGGCCCGCGCTTCATGATTCTTCCGCGATTCCTTCCGCGCCGGGACCGGGCGCCGGAAAGATCCCGTTCCACCCGTTCCGACCTGCGAGGGTGTACATCTCCGGTCGTACGCGCGAGCCGTGTACTGCGACGGCGGTACCCGGCAAGACCTTCCCTGGTACGACGCCGAAATCGCCCGGAAGAGAGATCGTGGAGGGTATGAGCCCCCTCCTGCTGTCCGTGCTCCTGTCCCTGGTCTCGGCGGTCGCCTACGCGGCCGCGGCGATCGTGCAGGAGCGGGTCGCGGCCTCCGCCGCCGGTCCCCGCTACGCGCCGCTGCGCAGCCCGGCCTGGTGGGGGTCCGTCCTGCTCAACGGTCTCGGGGCGACCCTGCACGTGGTCGCCCTCGCGCTCGGTCCGCTCAGCCTGGTCCAGCCGCTGGGCGCCCTCACGATCGTGTTCGCGCTGCCCATGGCGGCCCTCTTCGTCGGCCGCAAGGCCGGGCGGCGGGCCTGGCGCGGCGCCCTCATGGCCACGGTCGGCCTCGCCGGCCTGCTGAGCCTCACCAACGGCACGGACGCGCAGTCGCTCGCCGACGGGGAGCGGTGGCTGCTCGCGGCGGGCACCTCCGCCGTGGTGGCCGTCCTGTTCACGGTGGCGCACCTGGTGGGCCGGTCCGTGCTGCGCAGCGTGATCCTGGCCGCGGCGGCCGGCGTCTCCTTCGGCATGGCCTCGGTCTTCACGAAGTCCGTGGCCGAGGAGTGGACCTCCGGCGCCCCGCTCGCCGAGTGGACGGGACTGCTCGTGCTCTCGGCGCTCGCCGTGACGGGGCTGCTCCTCTCGCAGGCCTCGTACCGGGGTGCCGGCCTTGCCGCCCCGCTCGCCACGGTCACGGTGGTGAACCCGGTGGTCGCGGCGGCCGTGGGCCTCACGCTCTTCGGTGAGAGCTTCCGTTACGGCACGGCGGGCACCGTCGCCGCGCTGATCTGCGGCGCGGTCGCGGCGGGCGGGCTCGTCCAGCTCACCCTGGACCGCATGTCGGCCCCGCCGGAGGCCCTGTCGGTGTCAGATCCGGCCGGGAAGGCCCGGCCGGACCGCACGTCGGGGCCTGCGGGGTCCACGGGGTCGTCGGCGCCGTCGGCGTCAGATGGAGACGCCCCGTGCCCTGAGGTAGGCCAGCGGGTCGATGTCGGAGCCGTACCCGGGACCCGTCCGCACCTCGAAGTGGAGATGCGGTCCCGAGCTGTTGCCGGTCGATCCTGAGCGCCCGATGCGCTGACCGCTCTGGACCCGCTGGCCCTCACGGACGGTGAGCGCGGACAGGTGCGCGTACTGGCTGTAGCGGCCGTCCTCGTGGCGCAGGACGACCTGGTAGCCGTACGCCCCGCCCCACCCGGCGGAGACGACCCGGGCGTCGGCGACGGCCTTGACGGAGGTGCCGGTGGGGACGGGGAAGTCGACCCCGGTGTGGTAGCCGCTGGACCAGGAGGATCCGCGGGTGCCGTAGCGGGTGCCGATGTCGGCGGAGACGGGGGCGGAGAAGCGGTCCTTGTCCGGCTCGGCGGCGGGACGGGGCTTGGGCGCGGGCCGAGGGACGGGCTTCGCCTGCGTGTGCGTCTTCGGCTTCGGCTTCGGCTTGGGCTTGGACTGCGCGGATGGCTTGGCCGCGGGCTTGGTGGCCGGTTTGGCCGCGGGAGTGGTCCGAGGAGCCGGCGCCTTGGTGGCAGGGGCCTTGGTGGCAGGGGCCTTCGCCGCAGGTGTCTTCGGCGCGGGCGCCTTCGTGGCCGGGTGCTTCGACGGGGCGGCCTTCACCGGAAGGGCGGCCTTCACCGGAGGAGCGGCCTTCGCCGGCGGGGGCGTCACGACCCGCGGAGGAGCCGTCTGCGCCGCCTCGGCCGGCTTCTTCGGCTTCCTCGGTGCGGCGATGCGCAGGGTCAGCCGCTGGCCGGGGTGGATCAGGTCGGGGTCGTCGCCGACGACGGGCCGGTTCGACTCGTACAGCCGCTTCCAGCCGCCCTGGACCCGCTCGTCGCGGGCGATCTTCGAGAGGGAGTCGCCGGGCGTCACCGTGTACATCTCGCGGACCGTGGGCACGGTGGTCGGACCGGCGGCGCGCGGGGTGACCCGCTCGGGTAAGACGCGCTGCCCCGGCAGGGACGCGGTCGTCGGCGCGTTCCCCCCGGTGGACGGGGACTCGCCGCCCCGGGCGAGGCCCGCGCTCGGGCCGCACGCCGGCCAGGCGCCGGGCCCCTGTCCCTTGAGGACGCGCTCGGCGATCGCGATCTGCTGGTCCTTGGAGGCGAGGTCGGCGCGCGGCGCGTAGTGCGTGCCGCCGTAACTCTCCCAGGTGGACTGGCTGAACTGGAGGCCGCCGAAGTAGCCGTTCCCGGTGTTGATGCGCCAGTTGGAGGAGGACTCGCAGGACGCGACCTTCTCCCAGACGTCCAGCGAGGCGGCCTGTACGGCTCCCGCGCCGATCAGCGGCAGCGCCATTCCGGCGCTTCCCGCGGTGACGGTGAGCGAGGCACGGTTGATCCTGCTCGGCTGGTGCCGGCGGTGACGTCCGCGTACGGCCATGGGCCCCCCTTGAACACAGCAACAGCCGTCCAAGTTAGGGGTGGCGCACGCTCCGTGACAAGGGCCTACGCGGAACCTCAACCGCTGTTCGTCACCTTCCCGTTGACGGCCGGCAGTGCCCGGCGGGGCCAGGCTGGGGCTGAGGCTCGGGTTCCGGTACGGGTCCGCCGGGCTCGGGCACCGGGCTGGGCACGGGATCCGGCGGCGTCGGTACGGGGTTGGGCGGGGGTACCGGCGGCGGGGAGGGCACCGGGGGCGGGACGGTCGGGGGCAGCGGATCGGGGAACGGGTGCGTCATCACGGACCTCTCGGTCGTCGGGATCCTCGCTCCCCAGGGTGACCCGGCGGACCGGCTCGCGCCCGCCGGATCCCGCCCTTCGGGGGGCCTCTCCGGCCCCCCCGCCCGGGATCACCAGAGGCCGGGGGTGGCCTTGAGCTGGAGCTTCGCCGCGCGGACGACGTCCGACGGGGGGACAGGGGCCTCGTCCGGGTGACGCTCGGCCCACTTGGCGGCGTACGGGCAGAGCGGCACGACGGGCACGCCCTCGCCGGCGGCGATCGTGTAGAACTCGCGAACGAGCGCTCCGGCGATCCCCTTCCCCTCGTGCCCGTCCTCGACGATGGTGTGGACCGCCACGAGGGCATGGGGTTCGGCGTCGAGGACGAAGTAGACGACGACACCGACGAAGGTGTCCTCCTCGAAAGCCTCCAGACGTCCGTTCGTCCGGTCGTCGCGGATCTTCAGCTCGGCCATGCGGTGGCTCTCCCTCGGCTCAGATCTGGGCGGGTACGGCGTGCGGGGCACGGACCGTGTCGCTCCCGGGAACGGGAGCGGAGGCGTCCTCCCCGAGCTCCACGATGCGGTTGTCCGCGTCGACGTGCACGACACGCGGCCGGAACGCGCGCGCCTCGGCGTCCTCGACCTGCGCGTAGCTGATGAGGATGACGAGGTCGCCGGGGTGCACGAGGTGCGCGGCGGCGCCGTTGATCCCGATGACACCGGAGCCGCGCTCGCCCTCGATGACATAGGTCTCCAGCCGGGCGCCGTTGTCGATGTCGACGATGTGCACGAGCTCGCCGGGCAGCAGATCGGCCGCCTCCATCAGCTCCGCGTCGACGGTGACCGACCCGACGTAGTGCAGATCGGCCTGGGTCACGGTCGCCCGGTGGATCTTGGACTTGAACATCGTACGTATCATCGAGGCACTCCTGGACATAGGCTCCCTGCCTGCGTTTTTGCAGGTCAAGGGCTGTTTGCTCACCCTACAACGAGTCGCATGTCCGGTCAGCTGTCCCCAGGTTTTTCAGGACTCACGCTGACCACTTGCCGACTTTCCCGACACTCCGCCAGGTGACACCGGGAGAGTTCCACTCGCCCTCCCGGGCTCCACCGCGACGACTCCCCAAGCCTACGCAGCTCTCCCTCGCGGGTATCCGTGATCACCGTCACCCCGACGAGCTGACAGCGGTTGCACGCCCCCGCGACTACCGGTGAAGGGCACCGGCAGGGGCCGGCCGGGAGGAGGCGGGTCAGCGGACCGCCGAGACGGCCCGCGCGGGCATGCCGGATCAGGGCGCCGGGACCGGCGACGACGTTGCAGAGCAGATTCGTGGGTGTCACCGCGGGGGACGGCACGCCCAGGACGCTGACCTGCACCGGCAGCAGGAATACCGCGCCGGACACCCCGGCCGGGGCCGTCGCCGGTTCGTCACGCCTCCGGTGGGTCGGCGCCCTTTCCCGCGTCGGCGTCCTCGTCCTGCTCACGAAGGCCGCGGACGGGTCGCAGGAGCGCGGTGAGGAGGACGGCCGTCAGTGTGCCGGCGACGACGCCGCTGCCCAGGATCGTACGGGCCCAGGAGGGGAATCCCGCGTACAGGTCCGGGGTGAGCAGCGGCAGCAGCCCCGCGGTGAGTGCGAGCGCGGCCGTCAGACTGCCCTGGCCCGTGCCGGACAGGTCGGCCCGGCGAAGCATCTCGACGCCCATCACGGCGATGACGGCGTAGACGACGAGGGACGAGCCGCCGACGACGGCCTCCGGTATGCCGGCCAGGGCGCGCGACACCGGGGTGGCGAGCCCGAGGCCGATGAGGAGGACGCCTGCCCCGGCGGTCACGAAGCGGCTGCGGACTCCGGTGAGTCGGCCGATGCCGATGTTCTCCGCGCTGGTGACCATGAGCGACGTGCCGAACAGTCCGCCCACCATCGAGACGAGGGCGTCGGCGCGGGCGACGCGCGGAACGTCCCGCTCGGGGGCGGGAGTCCGGCCGACGGTCTCGCTGTTGAGCACGGTCTGTCCGGTGATCTCGGCGAGGGTGGTGAGGCTGAACACGAGCAGCGGCAGGGCGGCCACGAGATCGAACCGGGGTGACCCGAACGGCAGGAGGTCCGGCAGGGCGAAGCCGCTGCCGGCCGCCGGACCGAAGGTCCCGAGGCCGGTCGTCACCGCCACGACGGTGCCGGTCGCCATCCCGATGAGGACGGAGGTCTGGCGCCAGACGCCGCGCAGGAACACGTACGCGGCGACGGTCGCCGCGACCGTCAGCGCGGCGAGGAGCACCGCGCGCGGTTCCCCGGTGCCGTCCGGGCCGGTGATGAGCCGGGCGGCGACCCGGATCATCGCGATCCCGATGAGCAGCACGGTCACGCCCATGACCAGGGGCGGAAAGAGGCGTACGACCCGGGCGTACAGGGGCAGTACGGAGAGCAGGAGCGCCGCTGCCAGGAGGACGGCACCGGTGGCGGTCGGCGCGCCGTGTTCCTGGGCGATCTGGAGGAACAGCGCGGTCGCGGCGCCGCCGGGCAGCATGACGAACGGCAGGCGGCCGCCGATCCGCCACACGCCGAGGGACTGGAGCAGGGCGCCCGCGCCGCACAGCAGCAGGACGGCGCTGAGCAGCGAGGCCGTGGCTCCCGGGGGCATCTTCAGGGTGCCGGCGACGAGGAAGACGGTGGAGACCGGCGCGGCGATCATCGCCAGGACGTGCTGGGCCGCCAGCGGTGCCAGTCGCCGCAGCGGAACCCGCGCCTGCACGGGCTCGACGGCCTTGGCGGCCGTGGCGGCCGTGGCGGGCCGGGGCGAGTCGGAGGCGGAGGCAGAGTCAGAGGCGGAGTCCGTGTCTCGGGTGGTCGTCATGCCGTCGCCTCCAGCCACGGGATGTCGGCCGCGGCGTAACGGTAGGCGCGGAAAACGGCGTTGGGTTCGGACGGGAAGAGGCCCCGGACCTCGCTCTCGTCGTATCCGGCGAAGTGGGGGACGACGTACTCCCAGCAGAGATAGCCGTCCTTCGTCACCTCGAAGAGCCGCCCGGACGGGGAGTCGGTGACGAGTGTGTTCCCGTTGGGCAGGCGCTGCGCAGAGCCCATGAAGGGCGCGAAGAAGAACTCGCGGGCCGGGTCGTGGTACTCCCATACGACGTCGCCGCCGGCCCGGTCGATCTCGATGACCCGGGAGTAGGGCACGTCGTGACCGGGGCGGAAGACGCCGTTGTCGAAGACCAGTAGCCGCCCGTCGTCCAGTTCGGTGGGCGCGTGCTGCTGGCTGACCGTGCCGGGGCGGCTGCGCCAGAGGATCTCGCCGGTGTCGCGGCTGATGACGACGACCGCCGAGACGCTGCGCAGGCTGGCGAGGATGTTGCCGTCCCGTAGGGGCGTGACACTGTTGATCAGGGGCCAGTGCTCGCGGGCGTACGCCTCGTGGAGCGCGAAGGACTCGCGGTCGAGGTGCTCCGCGGCGCGCCAGGACCACAGGAGTTCGCCGTCCGGGCCGACTTCCCTGATGGTGTCGGCCCAGACCACGCCGTCCGCGGCTTCGGAACCGGGCACCCCGCCGCGTACCGTCGCGGCTTCGGAACCGGTCAGGGGTTCCAGGGCGGTGTAGAGGATGCGGCCGTCCTCGAGATGGTGGGCGTCATGGTGCTGGAGGGGATCCCGGTGCTCCCGGAGGACGGATCCGTCGGGTGCCGCCCGGAGCATGACGCCGCCCCGGTACTTGTGCCACATGGGGAAAAGGGCGCGCTCGCCCGGGAGTACGCCGTTGTAGGCGAGGGTTCCGTCGGCGAGCAGCCGGGCATGGCGGCCGGGCCGGTAGGGAAGGTCCCAGCGGTGGACGGCACGGCCGCGGATGTCGACGAGGTGGACCTCTCCCGTGCCGGTGAGCGGCGCGTAGAGGGTGTAGCCGTCGTACACGGCTGCCTCGTCGCAGGCGATGAGGC
This sequence comes from Streptomyces sp. NPDC056169, assembly GCF_042268445.1. NCBI lineage: Bacteria > Bacillati > Actinomycetota > Actinomycetes > Kitasatosporales > Streptomycetaceae > Streptomyces > Streptomyces sp. NPDC056169. The sequence continues at coordinate 21,933 of NZ_JBHJUO010000022.1, forward strand.
CGGTGGGGCGTCGGCGGCGCGAGTTCTGGTCGATCGGGGGCATGTCGGAAGTCCAGTCGTCAGTCGTCAGTCGTCAGTTGCCGGTCATCAAAGTTTCTTTGATGAGATCAATCGACTTTGACGGTAGAGACGTTGTGTGACGGGCGTGTGTCGGCAGTACGAAACCGTCTCCGGGTTTCCGGCGCGTGCCGCGTAGGGTGCCGTCAGGCGCCGTCGACCAGGGAGAACGGCACCGTGGGGTGGGGAAGGACGGGACGTCCATGGAGGCCGTGAACACACCGCGGGTGGGTGCCGCCGTACGCCGACGGCGGCGGGCACTCGACCTGACGCTCGCCGACGTGGCCGAACGCAGCGGACTCTCCTCCCCGTTCCTCAGCCAGATCGAGAACGACCGGGCGCGCCCCAGCATGCGGTCCCTGCAACGGATCGCGGACGCGCTCGGCACGACGGCGGTACATCTGCTCGCGGCTTCGGACGAGACCCGCACGATCGACGTGGTGCGCGCCGGCGACGACAGCGGCCTCGACCGTGAGGCACGCGTCCGGCCGGTGGTACGCGGCCGCCATCAGCTGCACGCCCTGGAGTTCGTCGGCGAGCACGAGGCGGACCGCGAGTTCCGGCACCGCAACGACGAGTTGATGTACGTGGCGGACGGCACGGCGGAGGTGGAGGCCGACGGCCGTATCCACCGGCTGTCGCGCGGGGACACCCTGCTGCTGTCCGGCGGTGTCCGGCACCGCTGGCGCACCACCGAACCGGGCTCGCGGGTCCTGGTGGTCGCGATCGGCGACCACGTGGAGGTACTGGGGTCCTGAGGGAGCGGGGCATCCCGGTGAACGCAGCGCCGCGACCGCCACCGACCGCACAGCCGACCGAATCCCCGTCGCCGCCGGAGTCCGGAAGCAACTGACCGAGGCGGCGGCGGACCGGGGCGTCGCCCCGCCCTGCTACCGCCGGCCGGCGGGCCGACCGAGGTATGCGGGGCGTGGTGCGCGGTGATCGCTCCGGGCGGCGTTCGACACGGCTCCCGGCGATGCCCCGAAGAGGGACGTCCCGCCTGAGCGCCGCCCGGGTGACGGACCGGAGCCGGAAGGAGTAGGGCCTCGGCCTTCGTGACACGCTCACTCCTATCGTGGAAGCAGACGTTGACGGTTGGCGACGAGGTGGGGTGGACAGCGGCATGGACGGGCAGCGAGTCGACTACGCGGCGGTGTTCCAGGACCTTCCCGGCATGGTCGCCCTGCTCACGCCCGACCTGGTGTACGTCGATGTCAACGAAGACTTCACACGCTTCTCCGGACGCTCCCGCACGCAGCTGGTGGGCCGCTACGTCTTCGACGCCTTCCCCGAGAATCCGCACGACCCGGCGGCCGCCGGGATGCGGGAGACCGAGGCGTCGATGCTGCGTGTGGTGGCCACCGGCGAGCGCGACACCATGGCATTGCTCCGCTACGACATCGAGGATCCCCAGCGGCCGGGCCACTGGCAGGAGCACTTCTGGAGCCCCGTCAACGCACCCGTGCTCGGTCCCGACGGCCAGGTGGTGCTGATCGTGCACCGCGTGGAGGAGGTCACTCAGCTCATCCACTCTCGGGACCCCTCGGACGACACCTCCCGGTCCGGGGTCCTGGAGGGTGAGCTCTACGCACGCTCCCGTGAACTGCAAGAGGTCAACGAGCGCTTGCGCCAGGCGCACGCCCGGGAGCGGGAAGTGGCGGTGGCCCTCCAGGAGGCGATGCTGCCCTCCCCCAGCCCCGTCGGGCACCACGAGGCGGCTGTGCGCTACCACCCCTCGATCAGCGGACTCAACGTGTGTGGCGACTGGTACGACCTGGTCGACCTCCCCGGAGACCGCATGGCGGTGGCCGTCGGAGACGTCGTGGGCCACGGCCTCGCCGCTGCCTGCGTCATGGGTCAACTGCGCAGCGCGCTGAGCGCGGCCACGCTTGTCGCCGATGGCCCGGCCCAGGCCCTCGATGCCCTCGGGCTGTACGCCCGCTCCGTCGAGGGCGCGGAATCGACCACAGCGGCGACGGCCTTCATCGACTGGAACACCCACACCCTCACCTACAGCAGCGCCGGCCATCCTCCGCCCGCGCTGCTCGACCCCGACGGGGGCGTGACCTTCCTCGACCAGGCGACCGACCCACCGCTCGGCGCCCGCCCCGAACACGTTCCCCGCCCCCAAGCGACCGCCGCCTTCACCGAAGGCACGACACTGGTGATGTACACCGACGGCCTGATCGAGCGTCGCGCCGAGGACATCTACGACGGCCTCGCCCGCCTCGCCGACTCCCTGGAGCGGCGCAGGAAAGCCGACCCCGAAGCCCTGGCCGACGCCCTCCTCGCGGACCTCCTGCCCACCAGCGGCAACACCGACGACACGGCACTCGTCATCATCCGTCTGTGACGACCGCCCCACCGGCGGCCCAGTCCACCTCCGGGTACCGCGTGTCGGTCACCTCGGACGTCGGCGGCACCTTGCCGGCGTCGTGAGTGACGCCCCGGACACCGCCTACGCGGTGTTCACGTCCAGGAGGCGGCTCGTGCGGGTGCTCGCGCCGGTCAGGGCGAGGGGGATGCCGAGGCTTCCGCACATGCGGTGCGCGCGGGCGAGGGCGCTGAGGGTGGCGGGGGTGGGGTCGGCGGCCGGGACCGCGATGACCACGCGGGCCGGCCGGTGGCTCTGGACGAGGGCCTGGATCTGGAGGGCGGCCGCGGCCCTGTTGGTGACGTCCAGGTCGCGGTGGAGCGTCACGTGCAGGACGTCGTGGCGAATGGTGTGGCTGATGAGCATGGTGTCCCTCCGCGCAGGACGACGAGGGCCCGCAGCCGGACGCGGTGGGGCATCGTCCGAGGATGCCACGGGGATGCGTCCGGGAGCGTTCTCGTGGCGCGCTCGGCGTGGAGTGTCGGTGGCCGGTTCTCCTGAGCCCCGGCCGATTCACGTATATGAATCGGCCGGGGTCGCTGACTAGGGTGGGGAAGACCGGCGTGACCGGTCGAGATCTCGAACGCGACCCTCACCCACCAGGTGGTCTTCATGAGCCAGTTCGACCTGCCCCTCGACCGACTCCGCACCTACCGCAGCGCGTCCGTGGAGCCTGAGGACTTCGACGCCTTCTGGGCGAAGACCCTCGACGAGACCCGCGCGCATCCGCTCGACGCGCGCTTCGAGCCCGTCGCGACGGGCCTCGCCACGGTGGAGACGTACGACGTGACGTTCGCCGGATTCGACGGACAGCCGGTCAAGGGCTGGTTCGTGCTGCCGGCGGGCACGTCCGAACCGCTGCCGGTCGTGGTCGAGTTCCTCGGGTACGGAGGCGGGCGCGGCCTGCCGCACACGCATCTGCTCTGGGCCTCCGCCGGGTTCGCGCACTTCGTGATGGACACCCGGGGGCAGGGCAGCGGGTGGGCCACCGGCGACACCCCCGACCCGGTCGGCAGCGCGCCCTCCTTCCCGGGCTTCATGACCCGGGGCATCGAGAACCCGGCGACGTACTACTACCGGCGGCTGTTCACGGACGCGGTCCGCGCCGTGGAGGCGGCGCGCTCGCACCCGCTGGTGGACGCGGGCCGCACGGCGGTGACCGGGGGGAGCCAGGGCGGCGGCATCACCCTGGCCGTGGCGGGGCTGGTGCGGGACCTGGTGGCGGTGGCCCCGGACGTCCCGTTCCTCTGCGACTTCCCGCGGGCGACGACGGTCACGGACCGGACGCCCTACCGCGAGATCGGCAACTACCTCAAGACCCACCGGGGCCGCGTCCGGCAGGCGCGGGAGACCCTCGCGTACTTCGACGGCGTCCACTTCGCGGCGCGCGCCACCGCACCGGCCCTGTTCTCGACGGCCCTGGAGGATCTGACGTGCCCCCCGTCGACGGTGTTCGCGGCCTTCAACGCGTACGCGGAGGAGGACAAGGAGATCGAGGTCTACGACTTCAACGACCACGAGGGCGGCGGCGCCTTCCAGCAGGCGGCCCAGCTCCGCTGGCTGCCCGGGAGACTCCGCGGCTGAGGCCCCTGCCCCGCCGCTGACCGGCGGGGCAGGAGAAAGCCCTTCACCACAGGTCGCACGGTGTGACCGGGTCGTCACGGCACCGGCGGGTCACTATCTGACGGTGGATCAACCTTCAAAGGTTGCCCACAAGTTGCGTACATTCCCTCACCAGACGAGTCCTCATGGTCTAGATTGACCGTGCTTCACATGATCTGACACGACGTAACAAATGATGATCTTTCGAACCGGCGCCATGGACGGCACGAGGTCGCGTCCACCGCCGCCGGAGCGGAATGTTCCAGTAGCGCTGCAACAGCCAGTACGTGATGCGCGGGCGGGGCGGGGGCCTCCCGGAGCGAGGATCGGCGCGGCGCGGGAGGCGGGGGCCTCCCGAGGGGAGGAACAGCGCGGGAGGCGGGGGTCTCCCGGGGGGAGGAACCGTGTGGAGCCAACACGTCGAGCCCACTGACGCCCTGGGGGGGTCTGTGCAGCAGGGTGAATTAGTCAGCCCGTTTCCCTCGCCCCTCGGGCGTCTGGAGAACGGGGAGTTCAGCCGGACCACGATCGACTGGGAGCAGCGGTACCGCCGTGCCGTGATCACCAGCGACACCGTCGCCACCGCCTTCGTCGTCGCGGCGATCGGCGGCTTCTTCGGGGCCCGGGACGCGGCCAACTGGCACGAGAAGTGGAGGATCCTCGCCTTCGGCACCGAGCTGCTGGTGCTGGGAGCGCTGGCGGTGAGCCGGGCGTGGTCCCCGGCCGTGCTCGGCCAGGGTGCCGAGGAGTTCCGTCGGCTCGGGCGCTCGCTGTTCGCGGCGGTCGTCGTCCTGGCGCTCGGCGGGATCGCCCTCACCTCGACCAACATCAAGCTCTGGATCTTCGTCGCGATCCCGGCCATCGCGCTCGTCACCATGACCGAGCGGTATCTGCTGCGTCTCTGGCTGCACAAACAGCGGAAGGAAGGACGGTGTCTGCGCCCGGTGCTCGCTGCCGGGAGCCTGGCCACCGTGCGCGATCTGATCAACCGGACCCGCAAGTTCCCGCACCTCGGCTGGCGGGTGGAGGCGGTGTGCACGGCGGATCGTCCCGGGCGCGACGGTGACCACCTGGACGGCGTGCCGGTCGTCGGCCGGCTGGCCGACGTCGCGGGCCACGTCCGCCGCGACGGCTACCGTGTCGTCGCGGTCACACCGGACCCGCACTGGTCACCGGACCGGCTGCAGCGGCTGGCCTGGAACCTCGAAGGCAGCGACGCGGAGATGGTCGTGGCCCCCGTGCTCATGGAGGTGGCCGGCCCGCGGCTGCACGTCGACGCGGTGCTCGGGATCCCCCTGCTGCGGGTCAGCATGCCGACCTTCAGCGGCGGCCCCCGGGCGGTCAAGGAGGTCGTCGACCGGCTGGGCGCGGCGGTCCTGCTGATGCTGTTCGCGCCGCTGATGGTGGTCGTCGGGCTGCTCGTGATGGTGGACAGCCGGGGCGGTCCGGTCTACCGCCAGCGCAGGGTCGGCAAGGACGGCCGCGAGTTCACCATTCTCAAGTTCCGCACCATGGTCGCCGACGCCGACCGGGCACGGGCCGCGCTGACCGACCGCAACGAAGGCGCCGGCCTGCTGTTCAAGCTCCGCCGGGATCCGCGGGTGACCCGGGTGGGATCGGTGCTTCGCCGGTACTCGATCGACGAGCTGCCACAGCTCTTCAACGTGCTCACCGGGTCGATGTCGCTCGTCGGCCCGCGGCCTCCGCTGCCGGAGGAGTCCGCCGCGTACGGCCCGGACATCCGGCGGCGGCTGCTGGTCAAACCGGGCCTCACCGGCCTGTGGCAGATCAGCGGACGCAGCGACCTGTCGTGGGAGGAGGCGGTCCGGCTGGACCTGCGGTACGTGGAGGACTGGTCGCTCGCGCTGGACACGGTGATCTTGTGGAAGACGCTGCGGGCGGTGCTCTACGGGCAGGGGGCCTACTGATGCGCGGGGGGCGTCGTCCGGCAGGCACGGGGAGCGCAGGCCATGGGTGCCTGCATGGGGGGAGGAACGCGTCATGAGAATCAGCGTTTTCGGGCTCGGCTACGTGGGCTGCGTGTCGGCCGCGTGCCTGGCCGGCATGGGGCACGAGGTCATCGGGGTGGACGTGAACCAGGTGAAGGTCGACCTGGTCAACGACGGCAAGGCCCCGGTGGTCGAGGAGCGGATCGGCGAACTCATCGCCGAGGTCGTACGGACCGGAGCGCTCCGCGCCACCGACGACGTCCGTGAGGCGATCATGGGCAGCGACGTGTCGCTGATCTGCGTGGGCACGCCGTCGGAGGCCAACGGCAGTCTGTGCACCACATATCTGGAGCGGGTCACCGAGCAGATCGGTGCCGCGGTGGCCGAGCGGGGCGGGCGGCAGACCGTCGTGTTCCGCAGCACCATGCTCCCCGGCACCTGCCTGAACCTGCTGGTGCCGATCCTGGAGAAGTACGCCGGCGGCACGGCCGGGGTGGACTTCGGGGTCGCGGTCAACCCGGAGTTCCTGCGCGAGGGCACGAGCGTGCGGGACTTCTTCGACCCGCCCAAGACCGTCATCGGCGAGCTCGACCGGGAGAGCGGCGACGTGGTGGCGGCGCTGTACGAGGGACTGCCCGGCGAGGTGTTCCGGGTGCCGGTCCCGACGGCCGAGGCGATCAAGTACGCGGACAACGCCTTCCACGGCCTCAAGATCGGCTTCGCGAACGAACTGGGCGCGGTGTGCCGGGCGCTCGGGGTGGACTCGCACCAGGTGATCGACGTGTTCCTGGCCGACCGCAAGCTGAACATCAGCTCCGCCTACCTGCGGCCCGGCTTCGCCTTCGGCGGCTCCTGCCTGCCCAAGGACCTGCGCAGCCTGGTCCACGCGGCGCAGCGGGCCGACGTGTCGGTGCCCATCCTCTCCCACGTACTGCCCTCCAACGCCGACCACTTGCAGCGCGCGGTGGAGTTGGTCGAACGCACCGGCAAACGCCGGGTGGGCCTGTTCGGGCTGTCGTTCAAACCCGGCACCGACGACCTCCGCGAGAGCCCCCTCGTCGAACTGGCGGAGAGGCTCTTCGGCAAGGGGTACGACCTGCGGATCTACGACCCCAACGTCAACCTCTCCCGGCTGCTCGGCGCGAACCGCGAGTACATCGAGACCCGGCTGCCGCACCTCGCGCAGCTGCTCTCGGACTCCGTCGGCGAGGTGCTCGACCATGCCGAGGTGGCCCTGGTCGGGACCAAGGACCCGGCCGTGCTGTCGGCGCTGCCCCATGACGGCAGCCCGGTGATCGTCGACCTCATCCACCTTCCCGACGCCGCCGTGCGCCGGACCGAACCGGGGTACGTGGGCCTTGCTTGGTAAAGCGACCAGTGGCGCCGGCCGGCGCGCGCTGATCCTGGTGGAGAACCTGTCGGTGCCGTTCGACCGACGGGTGTGGCAGGAGTGCACGACGTTGCGCGACGCGGGCTGGGAGGTGCACGTCATCTGCCCCCGGGGGGAGAAGCGGGACACCGAGCCGGAGGCGGAGATCGACGGGGTGCGGATCCACCGCTACCCGTTGCGCGCGGCCACCGGAGGGCCCGCCGGCTACCTGCGGGAGTACGGAACGGCGTTGTGGCACACGCTCCGGCTGGCCCGCAGGGTCGGCCCGGTCGACGTGGTCCACGCCTGCAATCCGCCGGACCTGCTGTTCCTGCCGGCCCTGTGGCTGAAGCGGCACGGCGCGCGGTTCGTCTTCGACCAGCACGACCTGGTACCCGAGCTGTACCTCTCCCGCTTCGACCGCGGCGAGGACCTGCTCTACCGCGCCGTGTGCGCGCTGGAACGGCGGACCTACCGGGCCGCGGACATCGTGCTCGCCACGAACGAGAGCTACCGGGACGTCGCGGTCCGCCGCGGCGGCCGGCGGCCGGAGGACGTGTTCGTGGTGCGCAGCGCACCCGACATCGACCGCTTCCACCCGGTGCCGCCCGAGCCGGAGTTGAAGCGCGGCAAGCCCCATCTGCTGTGCTACCTCGGCGTCATGGGACCGCAGGACGGTGTCGACTACGCCCTGCGGGCCCTCGCGAAGCTGCGCGACGAGCAAGGACGTACCGACTGGCACGCGGTGTTCGTCGGCGCCGGCGACGCCTTCGACGCGATGGTCGAGCTGTCCCGGCGGCTCGGGCTCTCGGAGCAGGTCCAGTTCACCGGGCGCATTCCGGACGCCGACCTGGTGCGCTACCTGTCCACGGCGGACGTGTGCCTCTCCCCCGACCCGCGCAATCCGCTCAACGACGTGTCGACCATGAACAAGGTCCTGGAATACATGGTGATGGGCCGGCCGATCGTCTCGTTCGACCTGCGGGAGGCGCGCGTCTCCGCCGGTGACGCCGCCGTCTACGCGCCCGCGAACGACGAGGCCGCGTTCGCCGGGCTGATCGCGCGGCTCCTCGACGACCCGGAGGAGCGGGCCCGGATGGGCAAGACCGGCCAGGAGCGGATCGGCGGGCAGCTCTCCTGGCGGCACTCCCAGCAAGCGCTGCTGGCCGCCTACGCCGCCGCCTGCCGCGACCACACCCCCGTGTCGGCGAGCGGCCCGGTCAAGACAGGGAAAAGGCCCCGCCGTTGAGCGATGACACCATACGCCTGGTCACGATCGGGCGGATCATCCGTCGGCGCTGGCGGCTTCTCACCCTCCTCACCCTGGTGGGTGCGCTCGTCGGCCACGGCACCTCCTTGCTGCTTCCGCCGCGCTACACGACCTCGGCGTCGGTCCTGCTGCCGGGGGCGTGGGAGGAGCGCGAGCTGCTGACGCAGGCGGAGATCGCGACCAGTTCGGTGGTGGTCGACCGGGCGGCCGCCGCGCTCGGCTGGGCCGGGGTCGACGGCACCGAGCTCCGCGACCGGGTGAGCGCGGAGGTCGCCGACGGGAACATCATCACGATCTCGGGCACGGCCGACACCGCGGAGCGCGCGCAGCGTCTCTCCGACCGGGTGGCCGGGGAGTTCGTCACCTACGCCGCGCAGATCGTGGGCAACGACACCGACCCCAAGGCGGCGGGGCAACCCGAGGCACTGCGGAAACTGGTGGCGCAGACCAGCCGCCGCATCACCGAACTGGCCGACGCGGCCGGTACGGGACGGACCGTGGAGAGCGTGCAGACCCGCACCGAGCTCGCGAAGCTGCGGACCGCGCTGCAGGAGTCCGTGGACAAGCTGGACAAGGCCGAGCCGGCCGACAGCAAGGCCAACCTGGTCGTCATGGGACCGGCGGCCCGGCCCACCGGCGAGGCACCGCCGACGCGGACGCAGCTCGTCGTCGCCGGGGCGCTGCTGTTCTTCCTGCTCACGGTCATCGGCCATCTCGCCGCCGCGCGGATGAGCCGCCGGCTGCGGACCCAGCCGGAGATCGCCGCGGCACTGGGCTCGACGCTGCTCGGCAGCGTCGACGTATCCGGTGAACGGTCCGCGCACCGGCCGGGAGGCCGTGGCCCGCGGGCCCTGCTCCGCCGGCTCCTCGGCGTCGACACCCGGTGGGACCTGCCGACGCCGCGGGCCTCCGACGACGAGGAGGCCCGGCAGATCCGCTACCGGCGGGTGTGCGCCCGCCTCCGGGACCGGCATCCGGCCCCCCGGCGACTGCTCGTCGTCGTCCCGGACGGCGACGAGATCGCCCGCCGGGCCGCCGGGCGGCTCGTCGCCGAGGCCGGAAACGATCCGTCCCCGGACTCGTCGAGCGGGGAGTCCCCCCTGCTGCGGGTGGTGGGGGTCTCCGTGTCCCGGCCGATGGTGCCGGACCACGGCCCGGAGTCCGGTGCCCTGGTCGTGCTCAGCGCGGGCAGCTGGACCGCGCCGGAGCTCGCCGGGATCGCCGAGGCATGTGCCGACGCCCGGCACGAGCTCGTCGGCATCGTCCTCGCCGGCCCGGTCCGGGCCCGTCCGCCGCGTCCCGCCGGCCGTCGCCGCGATCCCGCCGAACCGGCGGTCGCGGTCGGCGCCGACACCACGGGAGGTACGCGGTGACGACGCATACGACATCGGAGCCGTCGGCCGCCGCTCCGCTCCTCGACTTGCAAGTACTGGTGGTGGCGGTGCGCAGGCGCCGCCGGCTCTGGGGCTCCCTCGGGCTGCTCGGGCTGCTCCTCGGCGTGGCGCTGGCCGTCCTGCTGCCGACGCCGCCGACCGCGGTGACCAAGGTGCTGGTCGCGCATCAGGAGGACCAGCCGAACGACCCCGGCACGCTCATCCGCACCGATGTCGCGCTGCTGCAGACCACCCGGATCGCCGGCCATGCACTGGCGGCCCTCAAGTCCCCGGACAAACCGGAGGACTTCATGAAGGACTACACGGGGATCGGGCTGACGAACAACGTGCTGCAGATAGAGGTGACGGGTGAGAGCGACGCGGAGGCGGTGGCCCGCACCCAGGCGCTGGCCGACGCGTTCATCGCGGACCATGTGCGGCGGATAGAGGAGGCGGCGAACTCCGAGGCCAAGGCGCTGACCGATCAGCGCGACCGGCTGCGGGAGGAGCTCACCCAGGTCAACAAGGCGATCGGAGACGCGTCCTCGGAGAGCGGTCCGAAGACGTCGGCGAACATGGAGTCGCTCTTCGCCCGCCGGGCCGAGCTCAACTCGCGGATCGCCGATCTCGACCAGCGCGCCGCGGAGGCGCGTATCGGCACGCCCCACCTCATCGCAGGCACCCAGATCGTGGACGCCCCGCGCCCGGTGCGGCACTCCCTGCCCAAGACCGCCGCCACCCAGGCCGCGATCGGGCTCGCCCTCGGACTCGCCCTCGGGCTCGCGGTGGCCGCCGTCGGCTCGGTCGTGGCGGACCGCCCCGTGCTGCGCCGCGAGATCGCGGCGCACCTCGGCGCCTCGGTCGTCGCCGAGCTGCCCCGCCGGTCGCCCCGGCCGTGGCGGCGCCGGCGGATCCGGGCGGCACGGACCCGGCTCACGGCGTCCCTGGCCCGTACCGTGCGCGACTCCCCTGAACCGCTGTCGCTGCTGGAACTGGGCTGTGCGCGCGGCACGAGCGCGCTCGCCCTGGACCTCGCCCGGGAACTGGCCGCGGACGGGCCCATGGTCGTCGTCGACGGTCTGCCCGGACAGCCGCTGACCCACCGCCGCCCGAAGGCCGGAGACCCGACCGTGGTGGGCGCCGAGCTCGGCGCGACCGTGTCCCGCCGGCAACTCCGCCTCGGTGTCGGCTCGGTGGCGCCCGGTACGGCGTGGGCCGACCTCCCGTACCTCGGCACACGGACCGTGCTCGTCGTGCGTGCCGGGCACGGCAGCACCGCATGGCTGCACACCGTGGCGCGGCAGCTCGCCGAGCAGCGCATCGCGGTGATCGGGGTGGTGCTGAGCGACCCCGACGCGCGCGACCGGACCGACGGCACGCTGTGGGACGGGCCGCACACGGCGCCGCGCGGACGGATCGACCGGCCCGCCCGGCAGAGCGGGACGGGCCCGCGGCGGCCGGAGCGGGTGCCGATGTGGGCCGCGCGGATCCCGGACGACGACGCCCCGCGGATCCCGGACAACGACCAGGAGGTGCGGTAGAGATGTGTGGCATCGCAGGCACGTACCGATGGCCGGACGGGAAGGCCGTCACGGACCGGCTCACCGATACCCTCGCCCACCGCGGTCCGGACGGGGCGGGCCGGTACGGCCACCCCGTCGGTGACGGCGACGTGCAGCTCGGGCACCGGCGGCTGGCCATCGTCGACCTGTCCGAGACGGGCGCCCAGCCGATGGTGTCGGGCGGCCTCGTCCTGACGTACAACGGCGAGCTGTACAACGCGCCCGAGCTGCGTGCCGAACTGGCGGCCGCCGGGGTGCGCTTCCGCGGTACGTCCGACACCGAGGTCCTCCTGGAGGCCTGGCGGCGCTGGGGCACGGACTGCCTGCCCCGGCTGCGCGGCATGTTCGCGTTCGGGATCTTCGACGAGCGGACCGGTGAGCTGGTGCTCGCCCGCGACCAGCTCGGCATCAAGCCGCTGTTCCTGCTCCGGCGCGGCGAGGGCCTGGTGTTCGCGTCCGAGCTCAAGGCGCTCGCCGCCGCCACCGGCGGTTCGCTGGAGGTGGACCACGGGGCCCTGGTGGCCTCGCTGCTGTACTACTGGGTGCCGGACTCGCGGTGCGCGTTCCGCGAGGCGGAGAAGCTGCCGCCGGGGAGCTGGCTCCGGTGCCGGCCCGACGGACGGGTGGACCGCGGCCGGTTCTGGAACCTGCGGGACGTCGCCGCCGAGGGCCGGGAGCGGGCCCTGGCCGGGGAGCGGCCGGACATCGGCGCGATCGTCGAGGAGTCGACGCGGCGCCATCTGCTGTCCGACGTGCCCGTGGCGACCTTCCTCTCCGGCGGGCTCGACTCCAGCTATCTGACCGCGCTGGCCGCCCGCGACCAGCCCGGGATCTCCGCCTACACGATCGGGTTCCGAGCCGAGGACGCCAAGTTCGAGGCGATGCCGGACGACCTGCGGTACGCCCGGCAGGTGGCCGAGCGGTTCGGCGTCGACCTGCACGAGATCGAGATCGCTCCGAACGTCCTCGACCTGCTGCCGCAGATGACGTACCACCTGGACGAGCCGATCGGCGACCCCGCCGCGATCAACACGTTCCTGATCTGCTCGGCCGCCCGGGAGGCCGGGGTCAAGGTGATGCTCTCGGGGATGGGCGCCGACGAGCTGTTCGCCGGGTACCGCAAGCACCTGGCCAACCTCATCGCCCTGCGCTACCAGCGCGTCCCGCGACCCCTGCGGAGCGGACTGTCCCGGGCCGTGGACCGGCTGCCGGTCGCCACCGCCCGCCGGGGATACCGGTCGGTGCGGTTCGCGAAGCGGTTCCTGTCCTTCGCCGATCTGCCGGAGGAGACGGCCTTCCGGCGCAGCTACACCATGTACGACCAGGACGAGCTGCTCGCCCTGGTCGACCCGGACCTGGCCGGGACGGTCGACGACGTGCTGACCGAGCACGCGGACGTCTACCAGGACAACGACCTCGACGACTTCGTGAACCGCATGTGCCTGGGCGACGCCCGGATGTTCCTGCCGGGTCTGAACCTCGCGTACACGGACCGGTCGAGCATGGCCGCGTCGACCGAGGTGCGCGTGCCGTACGTGGACGTCGAGGTGGTCAAGGCGGCGTTCGCCGTGCCCGGCGATCGCAAGATCGTCGGACGGCAGGGCAAGGCCGTCCTCAAGGAGGCGGCCACGTCGATCCTGCCCCGGGAGATCGTGTACCGGCCCAAGGGCCTGTTCAGCGCGCCGCTGCGCGCCTGGATGAGCCGGGACCTGGCACCGCTGGTGCGCGAGGTGGTGAACGACGGCGTCCTCGTCAACTCCGGGATCCTGCGCCGCGACGCGCTGGCCCGCATGGTCGCCGAGGACGCCGCCGGGCAGCGGGACTTCTCCAAGCATCTGTGGCATGTGCTGACCCTCGAGTACTGGTATCGCGGCGCGACCTCCGCGTCCGACCGGAGCACTCACTCGACGGCGTAGAAGACAGCTGAGAAACAAGGGGACTTCGGGTGAAGCAGGTTGTGCAGAACTACAAGAGCGGCGAGCTGGCGGTGCTCGACGTGCCGGTGCCGGGGTGCAAGCCGGGGGGTGTGCTGGTCCGCAGCGCCTACTCGCTGATATCCACCGGGACCGAGCTCATGAAGGTGTCCGAGGCCGGCATGTCGATGCTGGGCAAGGCCCGCTCCCGCCCGGACCAGGTGGCCAAGGTCATGCAGAGCGTGGCCACCAACGGGGTGCCCGCCACCTACCGCAAGGTGATGGGCAAGCTGGACTCGTACACGCCGCTGGGCTACTCGCTGTGCGGGGTCGTCGAGCAGGTCGGCGCCGGGATCGACGACGTGAAGGTCGGCGACCTCGTGGCCTGCGCCGGCAACGAGCACGCGCTGCACGCCGAGCTGAACTGGGTGCCGAAGAACCTCTACTCCCCGGTGCCGGACGGCCTCCAGCCCCGGCACGCGGCCTTCGGCACCGTCGGGTCGATCGCGTTGCAGGGCGTCCGCCAGGGCGAGCCGCAGCTCGGCGAGGTGGCGCTGGTCATCGGCCTCGGGCTGATCGGGCAGCTGGTGGTGCAGCTGCTCACCGCCGCGGGTGTCCGGGTCGTCGGGGCCGACCCCGACCCGGTGCGCTGCGAGCTCGCCGAGCGCCTGGGCGCCGTGGCCTGCGGCGATCCCGCGTCCACGGCCGTGGAGGCCGCCGTCGCCGAACTCACCGGCGGTCACGGCGTGGACCAGGTGTACCTGGCCGCCGGCGGCGGCAGCAACCAGCCGGTCGAGCTGGCCGCCCGGTTGAGCCGGGACCGCGGCCGGGTCGTCGACATCGGCAAGTGCCGCCTGGACCTGCCGTGGAACGCGTACTACGAGAAGGAACTCGACGTCCGGTTCTCCCGCTCGTACGGTCCCGGCCGGTACGACCCGGAGTACGAGCTCGACGGGCGGGACTACCCGATCGGCTACGTGCGGTGGACCGAGCGCCGCAACCTGGCGTGCTTCCTCGATCTCCTCGCCCACGGCAGCGTCGACGTGGAGCCCCTGATCTCCCACATCGCCGCCTTCGACGACGCCGTCGAGACGTACCGGCGCCTGAAGGACGGCGAGTTGAAGGCCGTGGCCGTGCTGTTCCGGTACCCCGAACACGCGGAGGAAGGGGCGGGGGAAGCGGAGGCCCCGGCGGTGACGGTGCCCGCGGTGCGACGCGGCGGCGGAGCTCCCGCCCCGGCCCGGTCCGCGAAGGGGCCGGTGCGGCTGGCGTTCGTCGGCGCGGGGAACTACGCGACGTCGATGCTGCTGCCGCACCTGACCGGGCGCGACGGCGTCGAGCTGTCCACGGTCGTCACCACGACGGCGCTGTCCGCGGCCAACGCCCAGCGGAAGTTCGGCTTCGCCCGGGCGACCACCGACCTCGACGCCGTGCTCGGCGACCCGGCCGTCGACGCGGTGTTCGTGGTCACCCGCCACAGCTCGCACGCCGAACTGACCCAGCGGGCGCTGCTCGCGGGCAAGGCGGTGTTCGTGGAGAAGCCGCTGGCGCTCACCGAGGACGAGCTGGCCGGTGTGCTCGCGGCGGTGGAGAAGTCCGGCAACGACCGGCTGCAGGTGGGCTTCAACCGCCGCTTCGCGCCGCTGCTCCAGGAGGCCAGGAAGCGGTTCGGCACCCGGACCGGTCCGGCGAGCCTCCGTTACCTGGTCAACGCGGGCCGGCTCCAGCACGGCAGCTGGTACCTGCGGCAGGGCACCGAGGGCTCGCGGTTCGCCGGCGAGGGCGGGCACTTCATCGACACGGCGAGCTGGCTGCTCCAGGCCGACCCCGTCTCGGTGTACGCGGTCGCCACCCCCGGCAACGACGACGTGCAGGTCGTGCTGCGCTACCCGGACGGGTCCACCGCCACCCTCAGCTACGTCACCACCGGCGCGCCCGGCTTCCCCAAGGAGACGCTGGACCTCGTCGCGGACGGCAAGGTGCTGAAGCTCGACGACTTCGTCCGTGCCTCGGTCCACGCGGACGGCACGGCCGGCCCCAAGCGGTGGGTCAGCTCACGGCTGCCCAAGGCCCGGGACAAGGGCCAGTCCGCCGAACTGGCCGCGTTCGTCAGGGCCGTACGGACCGGCGGGCCGATGCCGGTGTCGCTGGAGTCGCTGGTCGCCACCACGGCGGCCACCCTCGCCGTGCAGACCGGGCTGGCCTCCGGCGCGCCGGTGACGCTGGCGGGCGCGCGATGACCATGAGCGCGGGCTGGTACCTGCGGCGGCTGTCCCGGATGGGGCCGCGGGAGGTCGGCGGCCGGCTGGGCGACACGGTGCGCAGGCGGCGGTGGCGGGCGACGCCGCCGGACTGCCCGCCCGTCACCGGCGCCCGGTTCACCGCCGTACTGCCTCCGGGGACGCTCGCCGCGGTGCCGCCGGACGCCGCGAAACGGCTCGTCGCCGAGGCGGACCGGCTGATGGCCGGGCACGCCGAGTTCTTCGGGGTGGTCCGCGACGACCTGGTCGACCCGAACTGGTGGTACGACCCGAAGACCGGGCGCCGGGCCCCGTGGGGGTACGCCTTCGACGTGCCGTACCGGGACGAGGAGGTGGTCGGGGACATCAAGCAGATCTGGGAGCCGTCCCGGCACCAGTACCTCACCGTGCTCGCCGCCGCCTACGCGATCACCGGGGACGAGCGGTACGCCGAGCGCGTGGCCAAGCACCTGCGGTTGTGGTGGGCGGCCAACGCGCCCCTGCGCGGTGTGCACTGGATCAGCGGCATCGAGCTGGGGATCCGGCTGATCTCCTGGGTGTGGATCCGGCGGCTCCTCGACGGCTGGCCGGGCGCGGCCGGGCTGTTCGAGGACAACCCGGTGGCCCGGAACCAGATCTGGCACCACCAGCGGTGGCTGGCCGCCTTCCCCAGCCGGGGGTCCTCGGCGAACAACCACGTCATCGCCGAGGCCGCCGGGCAGTTCGCCGCGGCCTGCGCTTTCGGGTGGTTCCCCTCCTCGGCGCGCTGGCGGGCCGGCGCGCTGCGGTCGCTGGAGCGGCATCTGCGCGGCAACACCTTCGACTCCGGCCTCAACCGCGAGCTGGCCACCGAGTACCACGGACTCGTCCTCGAACTCGGTCTGGCCGCGGTGGCCGAGGCGGACGCCGCCGGTGTGCCGGTCCCGGCGTCGGTCCGGCAGGTGCTGCTGCGGATGACCGACGCGCTCGCGGCCGTCGTGGACGGCCGGTTGCGGCCGCCGCGCCAGGGGGACGCGGACGACGGGCACGGTCTGATCGTGGACGGCGAGGGCACCGACCGCTGGGCCTCGCTCCTCGCCACCGGGGACGCCGTGTTCGGGCGGCTCGCCTGGTGGCCGGCGGTGACCGGCACCGACGTGCGCACCCCGCTCCTCGCCGCGCTCGTCGCGCCGTACGCGAAGAGCGGGACCGCACCGGCCGTGACCCGCCCGGCAAGCCGACCGGCCCATTTCGCCGACGCGGGCATGACCATCCTGCGGGGTCCCGCGGAGATCTGGTGCCGCTGCGACGGCGGCCCGCACGGGTTCCTGTCCATCGCCGCGCACGCCCACGCGGACGCGCTGTCCGTGGAGGTCCGGCACGACGGGGTCGACGTGCTCGCCGACCCGGGGACGTACTGCTACCACGGGCAGCCCGAGTGGCGGCAGTACTTCCGGTCGACCATCGGCCACAACACCCTGCAATGGGACGGCGGTGACCAGTCCGTCTCCGGTGGGCCGTTCCTGTGGACCCGGCATGCCCGCAGCCGCGTCCTCTTCGCTGAGACGTCCGACGCGCCGGACGCGTCCGACGCGTCCGGCGCCTCCGCCGGGGGGACGGCCCGCTGGTCTGCCGAGCACGACGGCTACCAGCGCTCCGTGCACCGCCGCAGGGTGGAACTGACCGCCGCGAGCCGGGAGCTGCGGGTGGTCGACGAGGTCCGCGGCGAGCGCGGGCCCGTACGTCTGGCGTTCCACCTCGGTCCGGCGATCTCCGCGGACCTGGTGGGCGACCGGGCCGCGCTCACCTGGACCCGGGACGGCGAGGAGCGCTCCGCGGTGCTCGACCTGCCCGGGCAGCTGTCCTGGCGGGCGCATCGCGGGGAGACCGATCCGCCGCTGGGCTGGTACTCCGCCGGCTTCGGGCGCAAGGAGCCCGCCACCACGCTGGTCGGTACGGGCTTCGCCGACGGCGCGGTGTCGTCCGGGGAGTTCACCACCGTACTCAGGTTCCACGGCTAGGGGGCGCGGGGTGTTCACGAGGCGGCGCCGGGCATCGCCGGTGGCGGCGCTGGCGCTGGTCCTGGCGGCGGCGACCGGCTGTACGAGCACGTCGGGCGCGGAGCCGTCCGGCACGTCCGCCGCGTCCGGCGCGCCTTCCGTGTCGGGGGCGCCCGCCACCTCCGGGGCGCCTTCCGGAAGCGCCGGGGCGCCCGCCGCGTCCGTGGCCCGCGTGTGCGACAAGGCGGCGCCCGGGCCGGCGACGGCGCCGGCGGGCGCGGTGACGGTCGACCCCGCGGTCGTCGGTGACCTGGCCGCGAAGACCGAGAGCAGCCCCCCGCACACCACGTTCTGGCTTCGGCCGGGCACGCACCGGCTCGAACCGGACGCCTACGCCCAGGTCATGGCCAAGGAGGGGAACCGCTACCTCGGCGCGCCGGGCGCGGTGCTCGACGGCCGGAAGACCAACCAGTACGCGTTCGGCGGCACCGCCCGTGACGTCACGATCCGCTTTCTGACCGTGCAGGGGTTCGTCGCGCCGAACAACGAGGGCGTGGTCAACCACGACATGGCCGACGGGTGGGTGATCGAGCACGCGACGATCCAGTACAACTCCGGGGCCGGGCTGATGGCCGGTGCCCGCCAGCGGCTCCGCGCGAGCTGCCTGCGCGGCAACGGGCAGTACGGCATGAACGCGTACAAGACCGGTGACTCGATCCGCGGCCTGGTCGTCGAGGGCAACGAGGTCGTGGGCAACAACACCGACGACTGGGAGCGGCGGGAGCCGGGCTGCGGCTGCACCGGAGGCATCAAGTTCTGGGCCGTCGACGGCGCCGACGTACGCGGCAACTGGGTGCACGACAACCGCGGTGCCGGGTTGTGGGCGGACACCAACAACAACGACTTCCTCTTCGAGGGCAACGTCCTGGAGGCCAACGACGGTGCCGCGCTGATGTACGAGACCAGCTACAACGCGATCATCCGGAACAACACGATCCGGGGGAACAACCGGGTCGAGGGCCGCGAGTCCGCCCGTGGCGACGACTTCCCGTACGCGACCGTCTACGTCTCCGAGGCCGGCGGCGAACCCCGGGTCCCGGCCCGCACGGACAAGATCGAGATCTACCGGAACACGCTGGAGAACAACTGGAACGGGATCACCCTGTGGGAGAACGCCGACCGGTTCTGCAACAGCCCGGCCAACACCTCCACGGACTACTGCACGCTGCTCGTGAAGGACACCGCCCGCTGCGCGCCTCCGGCCATCGCCACGGCGCCGCTCTACGCCGACTGCCGGTGGAAGACCCAGCGGGTGGAGATCCACCACAACCGCTTCGTCCTGGACGCGTCCGTCGCCGGGTGCGCGGCGGAGTGCGGCCGCATGGCGGTGATCGCCAACTCCGGTTCCTCGCCGGACTGGTCTCCGTACCGGGGCGAGCGGGTGCCCGAGGCGATCACCCGCCGGCAGGGCAACCGCTGGTACGACAACGTCTACAACGGACCGTGGAGCTTCGCCGCCGGCGACCCGGGCGGGAAGCTCGACTCCCGGCAGTGGCAGGGCCCGCCGTACCGGCAGGACGCCGGCAGCACCTTCGCCCCACGGGCCGGTGGTTGAGATGAACGGAGACTTCCGGCGCTTCGCCCTGCCGGGCGGCCAGGACACGGCGGACTCGGCGAGCACGGCGGACAGGCGGCCCGGTGCCGCACCGGGCCCCGCCGGCACCCCGAAGGCCGTCGGTATCGCCTGGGCGCTGCTGGCCCTCAACACGCTGGGCTCCGCCGGGGCGAAGACCGTCGTCCCGCTCCCCCGCTCCCTCATCCAGATGGCCACCATGGGCGCGCTGGTCGTGGCGTTCGGGCTGGCGCTCGCGCTCAATCTCCGGCTGCGCATCCGGCCCAGCGCCTTCGTGTTCCTGCTGACCCTGCTCCTGGTGCCGAGCGTGATCGCCAGCGTGCAGCCGGACGTCGGGTTCGGCTCGCTGTTCCGCTGCGCCCGGCTGGCGCTGTTCGTCGGCACGCTGTGGCTGCTCAGCCGCTGGTGGGACGGCACCCTGACCTTCGTCCGCTACCACATTCGGATGTACTTCGCGGTGCTCGCCCTGGTCGCCGTCGGCCTGGTCGTCGCACCGGGCACGGCCATGCCCGAGTACTACGGCGGGCGGCTCGTCGGCGCGCTGTGGCCGCTGACCCCGCCGCAGATCGGCCAGTACGCCGCCGTGATCATCGGGCTGGCCGTGCTGCTCCTGCTGGGCCGCCGGACGACCGGGGCCGCCGCGGCGGCGGTCATCGTGCCGTCGGCCGTCCTGCTGGCGATGACCCATACCCGGACGGCCACGCTCGGCCTGCTCATCGGCCTGGCGCTGGCGATCGGCTCGCTCGTCCTGACCAGCGCCGCCGCCCGCCGGTTCTTCGCCTGGGCGGTGCTGTGCGCCGCGGTGGCCGCCGTCGTGTTCAGCTCCGCGCTGCGGTCCTGGTTCCTGCGCGGGCAGAGCCAGGAGAACTTCGCCAACCTCACCGGCCGGGCCAAGGTCTGGGACGCCCTGCTGGCGGCGCCCCGGACGACCGGGGAGAAGATCTTCGGCACGGGCCTGGGCGACAAGTCGTTCGACGGGCTGCCGATCGACAACAGCTGGCTGGCCGTCTACGACGAGCAGGGTCTGATCGGCGTCACCCTCGTGGCGGCGATGATCATCGTGCTGGGCGGCGTGGCCCTGCTGCGGCCGCCGTCGCTGCCGAGGGCCTGCGCGATCTTCCTGATCAGCTACTGCGCGCTCTCCTCGTACACCGAGGTCGGTCTCGGTGACGCCTCGGCGTATCTGCTGCATCTGACCCTGGCCGCCTCGCTGCTCGTGGCACCCGCGGCGGCCCCGCCCCTGCCGACGGTCGAGATCCCTCGGCCGCGTATCCCGCGATGGGCCCGGAGGTGATCTGAGCATGCATGTCCTTGTCGTGCACAACCGCTATTCCTCGGCGCAGCCGAGTGGGGAGAACAGAGTCGTCGACGAGGAGGTGGGGCTGCTGCGCGCGGCCGGCCACCGGGTCGACGTCTTCGAGCGGCGCAGCGACGACATCGCCGCCCGGTCCCTGCTCGGCAAGGTCGCGGTGCCCCTGCTGGTGCCGTGGAACCCGGCGGTCCGTACGGAGCTCGCCGCCCGGCTCCGCGCCGAGCGGCCGGACGTGGTGCACGTCCACAACGTCTTCCCGCTCCTGTCCCCCGCGGTGCTGGCCGCCTGTGCCGACGCCGGTGTGCCCGTCGTCGCCACGCTGCACAACTACACCCAGGTCTGCCCGCCCGGCACGCTGCACCGGGACGGCCGGGCGTGCACCGAGTGCGTGGGGTCGACGGCTTCGCTGCCCGCCGTCCGGCACGGCTGCTATCGGAACTCGCGCCTCGCGACGGTTCCGCTCGCGGTCAGCCTGACGGTCAACCGGCGGCGGTGGTGGTCCGGCGTGGAGCGGTTCTTCTGCATCTCCGCGGCGCAGCGCGACATCCTCGTACGGTCCGGCATGCCGGCCGAACGGCTCGCGGTGAAGCACAACTTCGTGCCCGATCCGGGTGCCCGCCGCACGGGCGCCGGGGAGCATCTGCTCTTCCTCGGCCGGCTCGCGGAGGCCAAGGGCGTGCGGCTGCTCATGGCCGCGTGGGACGAGCTCGCCGCGGACGGCGGTGTGGGCGTGCCGCTGGTGATCGCCGGCGCGGGGCCGCTGGAGGGAGAGGTGACCGCCTGGGCGGCGGGCCGGGACGACGTGCGGTACGCCGGCCTGTGGGACCCGGAGGAGTGCCGGCGCGCCGCCGCGCGGTCGGTCGCCGTCGTGGCTCCCTCGATGGCCCAGGAGACGTTCGGCCTGGTGGTCGCGGAGGCGATGGCGGCGGGAGTCCCGGCCGTCGCCGCCGGTCACGGCGCCTTCGTCGAACTCGTCGAGGAGGGGGTGACCGGGCTGCTCCACCGGCCGGGCGAGCCCGCCTCGCTCGCGTCCCGCATCCGCCGGATCACGGCCGATCCGGAGCGCAACCGGGAGATGGGGGAAGCGGCACGGCGCCGTTACGAGCAGGGGTTCAGCCCGGCCGTCGGGCTGGAGCGCCTGCTGGAGGGGTACCGCTCCGCGATCGCGGAGTGGTCCGGCGGCGGGGACGGTACGCCGCCGGCAAGGAACGTACACGCGGGCTCGCGGCGGGGTACCCGCGCGGGCGGAAATGGGGGGAAGTAGATGACTCGATGCCGACTCTGCGGCTCGGAGGCGCTGGCCAGCGTCGTCGATCTGGGGGCGACCCCGCCGTGCGAGAGTTTTCTCGCCGCGGACCAACTGGACCGGCCGGAACCGGCGTACCCGCTGCACCTGCGGGTCTGCACGGACTGCTGGCTCGCACAGATACCTCCGCTGATCACGCCCGAGGAGACGTTCAAGGAGTACGCGTACTTCTCCTCGTACTCGACCTCCTGGGTGGAGCACGCGCGCGGGTACGTCGCGGACGCCGTGGAGCGCCTCGCCCTCGGCCCCGACTCCTTCGTGGTGGAGGTCGCGAGCAACGACGGGTACCTGCTGCGGCACATGGTGGACCGGGGGATCCGCTGCCTCGGCGTCGAGCCGTCGGTGAACGTCGGCGCCGCGGCGCGGGAGGCGGGTGTGCCGACGCTCACGGAGTTCCTGTCCCCGGACACCGGCGCGGCCGTCCGCGCCGAGCACGGCCCGGCGGACCTCGTCGTGGCCAACAACGTGTACGCGCACATCCCCGACGTCGTCGGGTTCACCCAGGGGCTGCGCGCCCTGGTCGCCGACGACGGCTGGGTCTCCATCGAGGTGCAGCACCTGCTGACCCTGATCGAGGAGAACCAGTACGACACGATCTACCACGAGCACTTCCAGTACTACACGGTGGCGTCGGCCGCGCGGGCGCTCGCGAGCGGCGGCCTCACGCTCGTGGACGTCGAGCTGCTGCCGACGCACGGCGGCTCCATCCGGCTGTGGGCCCGGCCGGCGGCGGTGGCCGGCGAGCCGTCCCGGCGGGTGGCCGAGGTGCTGGACCGGGAGAAGGCGGCCGGGCTCCAGGAGCTCTCCGGGTACGCCGAGTTCTCCGCCCGGGTGGCCAAGGTGCGCCGGGACCTCCTGCGGTTCCTCATCGAGGCGGCGGAGCGCGGCGAGACGGTCGTCGGCTACGGCGCCCCGGGCAAGGGCAACACCCTGCTCAACCACTGCGGCATCCGGCCCGACCTGCTCGCGTACACGGTCGACCGCAACCCGTACAAGCACGGCAGGTTCACCCCGGGCACCCGCATTCCGATCCTGGCGCCCGAGCAGATCGCCGCCGACCGACCCGACTACGTGCTCGTCCTCCCGTGGAACCTGCGGGCCGAGCTCGTCGAGCAGCTGTCCTTCGTGCACGAGTGGGGCGGCCGGCTGGTCTTCCCCATCCCGGAACTGAGCATTGTCGAGGTCAAGTCATGAAGGTCGTCCTGTTCTGCGGCGGTTACGGGCTGCGCATGCGCAGCGGAGCCTCCGACGACGTGCCCAAGCCGATGGCGATGGTCGGCCCGCGGCCGCTGATCTGGCACGTCATGCGCTACTACGCGTCCTTCGGGCACACGGAGTTCATCCTGTGCCTCGGGTACGGGGCCCACCACATCAAGAACTTCTTCCTCACGTACGAGGAGACGACGTCCAACGACTTCGTCCTGCGGGGCGGGCGGACCGAGCTGCTGTCCACCGACATAGCCGACTGGACGATCACGTTCGCGCAGACCGGCATCGAGTCGCCGATCGGGGAGCGGCTGCGCCGCGTCCGGCAGCACCTGGACGGCGACGAGATGTTCCTCGCCAACTACGCCGACGTGCTCACCGACGCCCCGCTGCCGGAGATGATCGACCGGTTCGCCCGGCGCGACGCGGGTGCGTCGATGATGGTGGTGCCGCCGCAGTCGTCGTTCCACTGCGTGGACCTGGGCGAGGACGGCCTGGTGGGGGGCATCACCGCCGTGAGCGACATGCCGCTGTGGGAGAACGGCGGGTACTTCGTGCTCCGCCAGGAGGTGTTCGACCACATCCCGGAGAACGGGGACCTGGTCGCCGACGGATGCGCCCAACTCGCCAAGCAGGGACGGCTGGTGGCGTACCAGCACCGCGGTTTCTGGAAGCCGACCGACACCGTGAAGGAACGGGCCGCGCTCGACGACGCCTACGCCCGGGGCGACCGCCCGTGGGCCGTGTGGGAACGGGACGGCGCGGGGGCGCGCGAGGGGGTGAGGACCGCGTGATCCGGCTCGGCTCCGGGCGTCTGGACCGGATCGTCGCGGTGGGGGCGCACTGCGACGACATCGCCATCGGCGCGGGCGGCACGCTGCTGACGCTGTGCCTCGCGCGGCCGGGCGTCCGCGTCGACGCCCTGGTCCTCTCCGGCGGTGGCGGCGAGCGGGAGCAGGAGGAGCGGGCGGCGCTCGCCGCCTTCTGCCCGGGCGCCGACCTGCGGCTGACCGTGCTCAAGCTGCCGGACGGCAGGATGCCCGCGCACTGGGAGGAGGCCAAGGCCGCCGTCGAGGAGCTGCGCGAGCGGACCGAGCCGGACCTGATCCTCGCCCCGCGGACCGACGACGCGCACCAGGACCACCGCGGCCTGGCGCGGCTGCTGCCGACCGCGTTCCGCGACCATCTCGTCCTCGGCTACGAGATCGTCAAGTGGGACGGCGATCTCGGCCGTCCCACGGCGTACCAGCCGCTGTCGCCGGAGGTCGCCGAGGAGAAGGTCCGGCTGCTGCAGGAGCACTACCCCTCGCAGCGGCACCGGCCCTGGTACGACCGCGAGGCCTTCCTCGGTCTCGCACGGATCCGCGGCATCGAATGCCACGCGCGGTACGCCGAGGCGTTCGCCGTCACCAAACTCACTCTCGACCTGGGGGAATGAACCTTGCGCGTACTGCTGACCGGACACCAGGGCTACTTGGGCACCGTGATGGCCCCGGTCCTCACGGCTGCCGGACACGAGGTCGTCGGTCTCGACGCCGGCCTGTTCGCCGACTGCGTCCTCGGCCCGCGGCCCGCCGACCCGTCCGGGCACCGGGTGGACCTGCGGGACGTCACGGCCGAGCACGTGGCCGGGGTGGACGCCGTGATCCATCTGGCCGCGCTCTCCAACGACCCGCTGGGATCGCTGGCGCCGGACCTCACCTACGACATCAACCACCACGCCTCCGTACGGCTGGCCCGGCTGGCCCGCGACGCCGGAGTGACGCGCTTCCTGTACGCGTCGACCTGCTCGGTGTACGGCGCCGCGGGCGGTGACGGCCTGGTCGGCGAGGACGCCCCGCTGCGCCCGGTGACGCCGTACGCGGAGTCCAAGGTCCGCGTCGAGGACGACCTGCACGCGCTGGCCGACGACGACTTCACCCCGGTGTACATGCGCAACGCCACCGCCTTCGGCTTCTCGCCGCGGCTGCGCGCCGACATCGTGCTGAACAACCTGGTGGGCCACGCGCTCCTGTCCGGCGAGGTGCTCGTGATGTCCGACGGCACGCCCTGGCGCCCGCTGGTGCACGCCGCCGACATCGCCCGGGCCTTCGAGGCGGCGCTGACCGCGCCGCGCGAGGCGGTGCACGACCGGGCGTTCAACATCGGCAGCGAGGTCAACAACGTCACGGTCGCCGAGATCGCCGACCAGGTCGCCGAGGCGGTGTCCGGCTCGAAGGTGGTGATCACCGGGGAGACCGGTGCCGATCCGCGCTCGTACCGGGTGGACTTCTCCCGGTTCCGGGCCGCGATACCCGGCTTCGACTGCGAGTGGACGGTGAAGCGGGGCGCGCTCGAACTCGCCGACGCGTACCGCGAACACGGGCTGATCCGGGAGGACTTCGAGCGCCGCTTCACCCGTCTCGCCGTGCTGCGCGCGGCGTCCGAGGCCGGCTCCGTCGACGACACCCTGCGGTGGCGCCGATGAGGACGGCCGGCGAGCGGATGAGGACGGCGGGCGAGCGGATGCACGAGCTGGTGGAGCGGTTGTACCCGCTGTGCCGGAGCATCACCGGCGACGGGGTGCGCGCCACCCTGGACATCGTCGGCGAGTACCTTCCGCTCCAGGTGCACGAGGTGCCGACCGGGACGCAGGTCCTCGACTGGACGGTGCCGCAGGAGTGGAACATCCGGGACGCGTACGTCGCCGACGCCGCCGGCAACCGCGTCGTGGACTTCGCCGCGTCCAGCCTGCACGTGCTCGGCTACAGCGTGCCGGTGTCGCGGACGATGCCGCTGGCCGAGCTGCGCGAGCACCTGCACACCCTGCCGGACCATCCGACCTGGGTGCCGTACCGCACCAGTTACTACACGCCGGAGTGGGGGTTCTGCCTGGCGCAGGAGACCTTGGACGCGCTGCCGGACGGCGAGTACGAGGTGTGCGTCGACTCCACGCTCGCGGACGGCCATCTCACCTACGCCGAGCACGTGGTCCCCGGGCAGGTCGCCGACGAGGTGATCGTCTCCTGTCACGTCTGCCACCCGTCGCTGGCCAACGACAACCTGGCCGGCGTCGCGGTGGCGACGTTCCTGGCCCGGGCGCTGGCCGAGCGGACGCCGTACTACACCTACCGGTTCATCTTCGCGCCCGGCACCATCGGGGCGATCACCTGGCTGGCCCGCAACGCGGAGCGGATCGAGCGGGTCAAGCACGGCCTGGTGCTGGCCTGCGCCGGGGACACCGGACAGCTGACGTACAAGCAGAGCAGGCGCGGCGACGCGGAGATCGACCGGGTGATGCGGCACGTCCTCACCGCGTCCGAACGCCCGCACCGTGTCGCCGAGTTCACGCCGTACGGCTACGACGAGCGGCAGTACTGCTCCCCCGGGTTCGATCTCGGCGTGGGCTCGCTCAGCCGGACCCCGTACGCCGGCTATCCCGAGTACCACACCTCGGCGGACAACCCGGACTTCGTCTCCCCGGAGGCGATGGAGGACACCCTCGCCGTCTGCCGCGAGGCGTTCGAGGTGCTCGACCGCAACCGGCGGTACGTCAACCTCAGCCCGTACGGCGAACCGCAGCTGGGACGACGGGGGTTGTACGAGTCGCTCGGCGGGCGCAGCGACGCGAAGCAGGCCCAGATGGCCATGCTCTGGGTGCTGAGTCTCTCCGACGGCGAGCACGGTCTGCTGGACGTCGCCGAGCGGTCCGGGCTGCCGTTCGACACGGTCGCCGCCGCGGCCGACGCCCTGGGCGCCGCCGGGCTGATCAAGGCATGACGCCGATGACCACCGAGGGAGAGACGACGACACCGGCGGACCGGCGGACCGCCAAGCGGGCCGTCGCGGGCCGGCTGTCCTGGGGACTGGCCGACCAGGCGGCGTCCAGCATCTCCAACTTCGCGGTGGGGATCTATGTGGCGCGCTCGCTGGGGCTGACCGCGTTCGGCGTGTTCAGCCTGGCCTGGGTGACCTACGGCGTGGTGCTCAACGTCTCCCGGGGGCTGGCCACCGATCCGCTGGTGGTGCGGTTCAGCGGCGTGCCGGACGCGTCCTGGCGTGCGGCGGTGGCCAGGTCGTCGGGTACGGCGCTCGGTGTCGGCGCCGCGCTCGGCGCGGTGTCCCTCGTGGTCGGCCTCGCGCTCGGCGGCCCGGTGGGGACCGCGTTCGCCTGCCTCGGCGTCGTCCTGCCGGGGCTGCTGTTGCAGGACGCGTGGCGGTTCGCGTTCTTCGCCGCCGGCGCCGGGCGGAAGGCGTTCGTCAACGACATGGTGTGGGCCGTCGCGCTCGTCCCGGCCATGGTGGTGGCGGCCCGGGTGGGCAGCGTGGCCGCTTTCGTGCTCGCCTGGGGCGCGTCCGCCGCGGTGGCCGCGGCGTACGGCCTGCTTCAGTCCGGGATCCGGCCCCGGCCGGCCGGGGCCCGCGCGTGGATGCGCGAGCACCGCGACCTCGGCTCGCGGTACCTCGTCGAGAACGTCACCAACAGCGGCGCGAGCCAGCTGCGGGCGTACGGGCTCGGCGCGATCGTCGGGGTCGGCGCCGTGGGGGTGGTCCGGGGCGCCGAGCTCCTGCTCGGCCCGTTCCTCGCCGTCCTGATGGGTCTTTCCCTGGTCACCGTCGCGGAGGCGGCACGGGTGCTGCGGCGGGCGCCGCACCGCCTCGGCGCGTTCTGTCTCCTGCTGGGCGGAGGGCAGGCCGCCGCCGCGCTGCTCTGGGGCGGGGCGCTGCTGCTCGTGCCGGACCGGGTCGGCGAGCTCGTGCTCGGCGGCGTCTGGAGCGGCGCCTCGGAGCTCATCGTGCCGGTCACGCTCGGCGTCGCGGGCGCCGGCCTCGGCACCGGCGCGGCGGCCGGGCTGCGCGCGCTCGGCGCGGCCCGGCGCAGCCTGCGCAGCCAGCTGATCGCCTCCGCCTGTTACGTCGCCGGCGGGCTCGGCGGCGCGGCCGCGGCCGGCACGGTCGGCTCGGCCTGGGGCGTGGCCGCCGCGACCGTCTGCAGCTCGGCGGTGTGGTGGCTGCAACTGCGCTCGGCCCTGCGGGAGCACCACCGGAAGCCCCTTCCCGGCGTTCCCGATGCTCCTGTTCCCGATGTTCCCGTGCCCACTGATGCCGTGCCCGCCGTTCCCGCTGTTCCCGATGTTGCCGATGTTCCCGAAGCGAGGACCTCATGACCGCCCGACCCCGACTGAGCATCGGCCTGCCCGTGTACAACGGCGAGGAGTACCTGGCCGAGTCGTTCGACGCCCTGCTCGGCCAGACGTACGAGGACTTCGAGCTGGTCGTCTCCGACAACGCCTCGACCGACGGTACGGGGGACATCTGCCGCCGGTACGCCGAGAAGGACTCACGCATCCGGTACATCCGGCTCCCCCGGAACATCGGCGCCGCGCCGAACCACAACTACGTGTTCACCGAGTGCCGCGGCGAGCTCTTCAAGTGGGCCTCGCACGACGACCTGTACGCCCGGGACCTGCTGCGGCGCTGCGTGGAGGCGCTGGACGAGCGGCCGGACGTGATCCTGGCCCACGCCGACCAGGCGGTCATCGACGAGGACGGGCAGGTGAAGGTCCCGTACGAGTACACGCTGGCCACCGCCTCGCCACACGCGCCGGAGCGCTTCCGCAGCATGCTGTTCGAGCCCGGCGGCGACGACTTCTACGGGGTGATGCGGGCCGATGTACTGCGCCGGGTGAAGCCGCACGACAGCTACCACCACGCGGACCGCACGTTCGTCTCCGAGATCGGCCTGCACGGGCCCTTCCACCAGGTGCCGGAGCTGTTGTACTTCCGCCGCGACCACCCCACCCGCGCCGAGCGGGCCAACCCCTCCAAGCGGTCCCGGTGCGTCAACCTGGACCCGCGCCGGGCCGGCCTCCTGCACCCGACGCCCCGGCTGCTCGCCGAGTACGTCTGGGGCTTCGTCGCGGCGATCCGGCGGGCGCCGCTGTCCACGGCCGACCGGCGCGCGTGCTACCGCCACCTGGCCGCGTGGGCGACCAGCAGGGCCCGGCCGGGCGCGGGCGAGCGGGTCGAGGACCGGGCCCCGGTCGACCCGGCGAAGCTCACCGTCTCCGTCGACGCACTCGTCGCGGGCCGCGAGAGGCGGCGGGCGTGACCGCCTCCCGCGTCGGGGTGTTCGGCCTGCTCGGCTCCGGCAACCTCGGCAACGACGGCTCGCTGGAGGCCCTGCTCGGGTACCTCCGCGCCGAGCACCCGGAGGCGGTCGTGGACGCGCTGTGCGGCGGACCCGAGGTCGTCTCCGCCCGGTACCGGATCCCCGCGACGCGGCTGCACTGGTACCGCGGGGAGTACCGGACCGCGTCGCGTGCGGGCGCGATCGCGGGGAAGGGCCTGGGCAAGCTCGTCGACGCCTTCCGTACGGCCGCCTGGGTGCGCCGGCACGACGTGGTGATCGTGCCGGGCATGGGCGTCCTGGAGGCCACGCTGCCGCTGCGGCCGTGGGGATTCCCGTACGCGCTGTTCCTGCTCTGCGCGTCCGGCCGCCTGTTCGGCACCCGGGTCGCGCTGGCCGGCGTCGGCGCCGACGCGATCGGCAACCGCTCGACCCGGGCCCTGGTGCGCTGGTCGGCGCGGCTCGCCACGTACCGCTCGTACCGGGACGGCCTGTCCCGCGACGCGATGCGGACGATGGGCGTGGACACCGCGCGCGACGAGGTCTACCCGGACCTCGCCTTCGCCCTGCCGACGCCCTCGGAGCCCGCGACACCGGGCCTGGTCTGCGTCGGCGTCATGGACTTCCACGGCGGCGACGACGACCGCGACCGGGCCGAGGAGATCCACCGGCGCTACGTGGACGGAGTAACCGCCTTCGTCCGCGCGCTGGTTCGGGACGGCAGACCGGTCCGGCTGCTCACCGGCGACGAGGTCGACAGGACGGTGGTCGCCTCGATCCTCGACGCCGTGGACTCGCCGCTGGTCACCGCCGCCGACGCGGCCTCGCTGGCCGACCTGATGAAGGAGACGGCCGCGGCCGAGGCCGTGGTGGCGACTCGCTACCACAACCTGGTCTGCGCCCTGAAGGTCGGAACGCCGACGCTCGCCCTCAGCTACGCGGCGAAGAGCGACGCGCTGATGGCCCAGCGGGGACTCGCCGCGTACCGCCACCCTGCCCGCGAGGTCGACGCCGACCGACTCCTGGAGCAGTTCCGGGAGTTGGAGAAGGCCGCGGCGGAGCTGCGGGTGACCCTCGCCGAGCGGAACCAGGTCGCCGCCCGGCGCCTGGAGGAGCAGTTCACCGCCCTGACCGCGGCCCTGTTCCCGACGACCGACCACGCCCCCACCCACGCCCACGCCCTGCGGGAGACCCCATGAAAGCGACCGAAGTCCCGGAGATCGACGGCGCGTACCTCTTCGAGCCGACGCCGTACGCCGACGAACGCGGCTTCTTCTGCCGCACGTTCGACGCCGATGTGGTCCGCTCGGTCGGCCTCGACCCGAACTCCTTCGTCCAGGACAGCGTGTCCCGCTCGGTCCGGGGCGTGCTGCGCGGCCTGCACCTGCGCTCGGGCGCCGGCGAGGCCAAGCTCGTGCGCTGCTCGTACGGGAGGATCTTCGACGTCGTCGTCGACCTGCGGCCCGACTCGCCGACGTACCGCAACCGGGCCTTCTTCGAGCTGTCCGGCGAGACGCAGGCCACCCTGTACATCCCGGCGGGATGCGCGCACGGCTTCCAGGCGCTGAGCGAGACCGCCGACACGTCGTACCGGATCGACCGGCCGCACGATCCTGCCGAGGACGTGACGATCGCCTTCGACGACCCGGAACTCGCCGTCCCCTGGCCGCTGCCGCCCGTATCGATGTCCGAACGGGACCGGAAGGCGCCGAGCCTCGCCGAGGCCCTCGAGCAAACGGAGAAGTGACGTCAGCATGGACAGCGAAGAGTTCCGCCTGCCCCGGTCGCGGCAGGCGAACGAGCGGCTGCACGCCCTGGTCCCCGGGGGCGCGCACACCTACGCCAAGGGCGACGACCAGTACCCCGAGAACCTCGCCCCGGTCATCAGCCACGGCCGCGGCGCCCACGTCTGGGACGTCGACGGCAACCGCTACATCGAGTACGGGTCGGGGCTGCGGTCGGTCAGCCTCGGCCACGCCCACCCCCGCGTTAACGAGGCGGTGCGCCGGGAGATCGACCGCGGCAGCAACTTCGTCCGGCCCTCCATCGTGGAGGTCGAGGCCGCGGAACGCTTCCTGGCCACGGTGCCGACCGCCGAGATGGTGAAGTTCGCGAAGAACGGCTCCGACGTCACCACCGCCGCCGTCCGCCTCGCCCGCGCCGTCACCGGGCGCCCCCGGGTGGCGATCTGCGGCGACCACCCGTTCTTCTCCGTCGACGACTGGTTCATCGGCACCACGCCGATGAACGCCGGCATTCCGGCGGCGACCACCGAGCTCACCGTGGCGTTCCCGTACGGGGACCTGGCCGCCACCGAGGAGCTGCTCAGCCGGTACGAGGGCGAGGTCGCCTGTCTGATCCTCGAACCCGCCGGCCATGCCGAGCCGCCGCCCGGGTACCTCGCAGGACTGCGCGAGCTGGCCGACCGGCACGGCTGCGTCCTGGTCTTCGACGAGATGATCACCGGCCTGCGCTGGTCGGAGGCGGGCGCCCAGGGTCTGTACGGCGTCGTCCCCGACC
Organism: Streptomyces sp. NPDC056169; assembly: GCF_042268445.1. NCBI lineage: Bacteria > Bacillati > Actinomycetota > Actinomycetes > Kitasatosporales > Streptomycetaceae > Streptomyces > Streptomyces sp. NPDC056169. The sequence continues at coordinate 53,707 of NZ_JBHJUO010000022.1, forward strand.
TCTCCACGTTCGGCAAGGCGCTGGGCAACGGGTTCGCCGTCTCCGCGCTGGCCGGGCGCCGCGACCTGATGGAGTGGGGCGGGCTGCGCCACTCCGGCGACCGGGTGTTCCTGCTGTCCACCACCCATGGCGCGGAGACGCACTCGCTGGCGGCGGCGATGGCCGTGCAGACCACGTACGCCGAGGAGGGCATCACCGCGCGGCTGCACGCCCTCGGCGAGCGGCTGGCCGCCGGTGTCCGCGAGGCGGCGGCCGCGATGGGCGTCGGCGAGCACGTCGTCGTCCGGGGGCGGGCCAGCAACCTGGTCTTCGCCACCCTCGACGAGAACCTCCGGCCGTCGCAGGAGTACCGCACCCTGTTCCTGCGCCGGCTCCTCGCGGGCGGGGTGCTCGCCCCGTCGTTCGTGGTGAGCAGCGCGCTCGACGAGGCCGACATCGACCGCACCGTCGACGTGGTGACCCAGGCGTGCGCGGTGTACCGGAAGGCACTGGACGCCGCCGACCCCACGCCGTGGCTGGCCGGGCGGCCGGTGAAGCCGGTATTCCGCCGCTTGGCTTGACGCGCGGTGCGGCGCAGCACCGCGCCGCGACATGGCATGGCATGACGTGACGTGACGTCAGCGGTGCTGCCACCGGCCCTCGTCGGCGATCCGGTCGACCAGCCACGCGGTCGCCGGCACCACCACCAGCGCGGTGCACCAGCCGCCGAGGACGTCGGTCGGGTAGTGCGCGCCCAGGACGACCTGCGCCCATCCCATGGCGGCGCCGGCGACCAGCGCCGCGACGAGCACGAGCGAGGTGCCGGCCGCCCTGCCGAGCCCGAGCCGGCCGGTCGCGAGCAGCGCGACGGCGAGGGCGAGCGCGGTGAGGAAGGCGGTGTGCCCGCTCGGGTAGGACAGGTTCTCGTCGCCGTGGATGGTGCGTCCCACCAGGTGCTTCAGCAGCCTCGTCGTCGCCACGGTCAGACCGGCACCGGCGACGACGAGCACCGCCGCGCGAGGGCGCCGAAGGAGCAGGCAGCCCGCCACGAGGGCCACGACCAGCATCGCCGCCCCCACGGGCTCCCCCAGGAAGTCCGTGGCGAGCGCGACCGTCCGCCACGGCGGCGGCACGCCGTCCGCCGTCGACCAGAGCCACGCGTCGACCGCGCCGGGGTCGCCCCGGCCGCTGTAGAGGACCCCGAGCACGACGGCCACGAGCGCGGCAAGGGCCGCGACCAGCCCGACCCACACGCGCAGCAACGGGGGCAGCACCGCGCCACGGTCTGCCCCGACTTCCCGCTCCGCTCCGGCCAGGCGATCCACGTCCATGTCCTCACGATAGGCGGCGGCTTCCGACCCGACCGTCGACCCTGCACACCCCACCACCCCGCGTGACCCACATCACTTTCACCGTCCTTCCGCTTTCCGTTATCCATGCCCGGGCCCCAGGCTCTCCCGTGCGCAACCATCTCCAACAGACGGGACAGTCGGCGTGCGGCAGAGCACAGGAACCGAGCGGGACACCGAGCTGGTCATGGCGGCACGGAACGGTGACCCATGGGCGCGGGAGCAGCTGGTCACCGCCCACCTGCCCCTGATCCGCACCACCGTGGCACTCGCCATGAGCGGCCGTGGGGGCGCCGAGCACGGCGAGCATGTCGAACACGTCGTACGGGAGACGATGCTGCGCGCCCTCGACGGGCTGGCCGCCGTGTCCGATCCCGCCACCTTCAGGCCGTGGCTGGTCGCGATCGCCGTGGACGGGATCCGTAGGCACCGGCACGCGCAGCCGGCCGGTTTCGCGCAGGGGGACGCCGCGACGCCGGCCGCCGAGTGGCAGCACCCGAGGGGTCAGGCGTACGAGATCACCACGGCGGCGCGCTGGCTGGACCCGGACGACGGCGAACTGTTGGCCCTGTGGCGGCTGGAGTGCACGGGTGAGCTGACCCGCTTCGAGACCGCGGCCGCGCTGCGGTGGTCCGTCGAAGACACGACGGTCCGCGTCGAGGGGCTACAGGCCCGGCTCGACGCGGCCCGGGTCGTGGCGGGCGCACTGACCGAGAACGCGCCCTGCCGCGGCCTGAGCCGAGAGGCGGCGGGATGGGACGGCCGGCCCTCCGCCCCGTGGCGCGACCACCTGGCCCAGCACACGCTCGCCTGCGCGCACTGCGCGACGCGCTGGAACGGCCTGGTCCCCGCGGCGATCCTCCTGACGGCCACGCGCCCCGCGCGTTCGGCCGAGGCGAGTGCGGCCCAGGCGAGTGCGGCCGCCCGGGAAGACGTCACACCACTGCCTGCGCCTTCGTACGCCCCCGGCTCACACGGCGCCTCCGTCTCGTACGAAAGCACCGAGCAGCCGTTCACGGCCGCAAGCCCGTACGGTACGACCGAACTGCCCGCACTGATATCCCGCCACGGGACGGCCTCGGCCTCCTCGATACCGGGCCGGCGCGGCTCGCGTGCGGCGCTCCGTCGCCGTCGACAGACGCAGGAACGGAACCGGCGCCGGGCCGTCATCGCCGCTGGTGTCGTGGTCATGGCGGTCACGGGCGGAGCCTTCTCGCTGTACGGGGGGCGTGGAGGGGACGACGAGCTCCTCGAAGCGAACCGGCTGGCAGCCTCGGGCCCGGACCTGCCACTCGCCCACGACCCGTCCGCCCGCTCCGGGGCCCCGGTGACGGAATCGGTGACCCCCTCCGCCTCGCCGTCCACCTCCAAGTCCGCCGCCGCACGCCCCTCCACGTCGGCATCGCCCACCGCGCGGACCACCACCGAGCCGACCCGTCCCGCCCGCACCACCCCGCCGCCCCAGGTGAGGACGACCCCGCCCCGCACCACGGCCCCCACGGGCGGCCCACAGTCAACCGGCACCGGCACCGGCACCGGCACCGGCACCGGCACCGGCTCGAACTCCGGCACCGACACGGGCACGGACTCGGGCGCGGGTACCGGACCCAGTACCGGCACCGGTACCGGAGCCGGTGCGCAGAACGACCAGGGCCAGAGCTCGGCCGCCGACCAGGTCGTGGCCCTCGTCAACGCGGAGCGCTCCAAGGCGGGTTGTGGCCCGCTGTCGCTGAACTCGACCCTGACCAGGGCGGCTCAGGGCCACTCCGACGACATGGCGGCGCGTGACTTCTTCGACCACACCAACCCCGACGGCGACGGCCCGGGGGAAAGGGTGACGGCAGCCGGCTACCCCTGGTCGACGTACGGCGAGAACATCGCCATGGGCCAGAGCACGCCGGAACAGGTCATGGACTCCTGGATGAACAGCCCGGGGCACCGCGCGAACATCCTCAACTGCTCGTTCAAGGAGATAGGCATCGGTATCCACTCCGCGGGCGGCCCTTACTGGACACAGGTCTTCGGCGCCCGCTGACACCGCCGCCCCGCACGCGTTCGCCGCGGCGCTGCCCACCCACAGCAGGGGCAGCGCCCGCACGGGATGCCCTCCCGCTCCGGCTCGCTCCCATGGCCACGTCGTAGCCGGGCACCCCCTCCGCCGCCGGCCGCTCCGGCACCTCCACCGTGCCTGATCCCGGGCGATCACGGCCAGGCACAGATCGCGCGTGGCGACGCGGCCACGCAGCGCGACATCCCTGAGAGGACCCCCACCCCCACCCCCACCAGAGGCACGTAATCCGCGTTTGCGCTTATGGCGCGTCTGCAATTATTGTTGCAGCACGTAAGCAGCCTACTCAAGCAAACACGGAAGGACGGAGCCATGCCGCTCGCGCTCCTCGCCCTGGCAGTCGGGGCCTTCGGGGTCGGAACGACCGAGTTCGTCGTCATGGGGCTACTGCCCGACATCGCCGGCGACTACGGCGTCTCCATCCCCACCGCGGGCCTGCTGGTCACCGGCTACGCGCTCGGCGTCGTCGTCGGCGCGCCCCTGCTGACCGTCCTCGGCGGCAACGTGAGCCGCAAGCGGATGCTCATGCTGCTGATGGGCCTGTTCGTCCTCGGCAACACGCTCTCCGCCGTCGCCCCGAGCTTCGGGATGATGCTGACGGGCCGCGTGATCGCCTCGCTCGCCCACGGCTCGTTCTTCGGCATCGGTTCCGTCGTCGCCGCCGAGCTCGTCGCGCCGGACAAGAAGGCCGGCGCCATCGCCACCATGTTCACCGGCCTCACGGTCGCCAACATCGTCGGCGTACCGCTCGGCACCTTCATCGGGCAGGCGGTCGGGTGGCGCACCACCTTCGCGCTCGTCGCCGTGCTCGGCGTGATCGGGCTGCTCGGCATCGCCAGGCTCGTGCCCGCCATGCCCCGCCCGGAAGGCACCCACCTGCGCCAGGAGCTGAAGGCGTTCCGCAATCCGCAGGTGCTGCTCGCGATGGCGATGACGGTGCTCGGCTTCGGCGGCGTCTTCGCCGCGATCACCTACATCGCACCGATGATGACCGAGGTCGCCGGCTACTCCGACGGCGCGGTCACCTGGCTTCTCGTCCTCTTCGGCGTCGGCATGTTCCTCGGCAACCTGATCGGCGGCCGGTACGCCGACCGTGCGCTGATGCCCCTGCTGTACGCCGCCCTCGGCGGGCTCGCGATCGTCCTCGCCCTGTTCACCGTGGCCGCCCACCACAAGGTCCTCGCCGCGATCGCCATCCTCCTCGTCGGGGCGCTCGGCTTCGCCACGGTGCCGCCGCTGCAGAAGCGCGTCCTGGACCAGGCGCACGGCGCGCCGACCCTGGCCTCCGCCGTCAACATCGGCGCCTTCAACCTCGGCAACGCGCTCGCCGCCTGGCTCGGCGGCATCGTCATCGCCGCCGGCTTCGGCTACACCGCCCCGAACTGGGTCGGCGCCGCCCTCGCCGCCGCCGCTCTCGGCCTCGCCTTCTGGTCCGCGGCCCTGGAGCGCCGGACTCCCACGGCCGAAGCCGCCGACACCGCCACCACCGACACCCGCACCCCCGTCCACCACTGATCACTCCGGGCGACGACCGTCCTCGACCAGGCGTCCGCGTCCCCGGCTCTCGCCTCCGCCTCCGTCGCCGGCGCCCTCGACCTCACATCACCCGGAATCGCAGAGAAGGCAGTACACCCATGTCCCACGTCCCCACCGTCACCCTCAACAACGGCACGGAGATCCCCCAGCTCGGCTTCGGCGTCTTCCAGGTCCCGGACGACGAGACCACCACCGCCGTGGCCCACGCCCTCGAAGCCGGCTACCGCTCCGTCGACACCGCCGCGATCTACGGCAACGAGGCCGGGGTGGGCCGCGCGCTCGCCGCCTCCGGTGTCCCCCGCGAGGAGCTCTTCGTCACCACGAAGCTGTGGAACGCCGACCAGGGGTACGACTCCACCCTGCGGGCCTTCGACGACAGCCTCGCCAAGCTCGGCCTCGACCACGTCGACCTGTACCTGATCCACTGGCCCACCCCGGCCCGTGACCTGTACGTCGACACCTGGAAGGCCATCGAGACGCTGGTCGCCGACGGGCGGGTCCGCACCGCGGGAGTCTCCAACTTCCGGCCCGCGCACCTCCGTCGGCTCCTGGACAGCAGCGACCTGGTGCCCGCCGTCAACCAGATCGAGCTCCACCCGGCGCTCCAGCAGCGGGAGTTGCGCGAGCTGCACGCCGAGCACGCGATCGTCACCGAGGCGTGGAGCCCGCTCGCGCAGGGCGCGGTGCTCGCCGACCCGGCGATCGCCGCGATCGCCGCCCGGCACGGGAAGTCCCCGGCCCAGGTGGTGCTGCGCTGGCACCTCCAGCTCGGGAACGTCGTCATCCCGAAGTCCGTGACCCCCGGCCGCATCCGCGAGAACATCGACGTCTTCGGCCCCGGCTTCGTCCTTTCCGACGACGAGATGCGGTCGGTCGCGGCCCTCGACCGCGGACTGCGCACGGGACCGGACCCCGACACCCTCAACTGAGCCGCCCGGCCCGCCCGTTCCGTCCGTCGGGCCGTTCCGCCCGTCGGCCCGTTCCGTCCGGGCCCGGACAGGGCTGAAGCCCGAGCCGTACAAGCGGCTCGGGCTTCAGGTCGTGCACAGGCGTGCACGAGGCGTGGCGCGCGCCTCCCGGACGGGCGCCCCGCTCACTGGTGTCAGTGCCAGTACTTCATGGTCGTACCCCCTCCCCCGCTCGTGGGCGCAGAGTGACCTCGAAGCGGTCGAGACCGCGGAGGGTCAGATTGCGCCGGTGTACCGGTTCCGCGACTCCCCGTGCGTCCGGGTAGTCCCTGGCCAGGGCCCCGAGGACCGATCCGGCGAGCCGGATCGCCATGGACGCGCCCAGACAGGCATGGGCTCCGCGGCCGAACCCGAGGTGAGGGTTCGGGGCGCGGTCGAGTCGCAGGTCTGTGGGGTGGTCGAAGCGGAGCGGGTCGTGGTTGGCCGCGCCCAGGAAGAGCGTGACCGGATCACCCGCTCTCATCGTGACGCCACCCAGTTCGGTGTCGGTGACGCAGACCCGGGCGTCCGCCTGGACGGGTGCGTCGTACCGGATGAGTTCGTCCACGGCGGAGGCCGGAGTCGCCGGGAAGGCGGCCATCGCGCCGGGGGTGGTGAGGAGGGCGGCCGCCGCGTTGCCGAGGAGCCGCGAGGCGGATTCGTAGCCGGCGTGGAGGACCGCGCGCAGACTGTTCCGAAGAATCGTTTCCTCTACGCCGCTGTCCGCCGCGTGCTCGGCGACATGGGCGATGAGCCCTTCCTTGGGCGGATCCGCGAGCCACCCGCCGGCGTACTCGGCGAGCCGGGCGCGGGCCGCGACGGCGGGCTCGTGCTTCTCCGGCCACAGGCCCGCGTCCATGCCGTCGACGACGGTACGGGACATGGGCACGAACCAGTCGAGCTCGGGGGCCGGGACGCCGAGGAAGGCGGTCACGAAGCGCAGCGCGACCGGTTCGGCCAGTTCTCCGACGAAGTCGAAGGAGGGCCGCTCGGCCAACTCCGCGAGCAGGTCCGCGATCTGGAGCTCCAGACCGTCGTGCAGCGCCCGCCGGTCCTGTGCCCGGAATCCGTCGAGGAGCAGGTGCCGGATGGCCGTGTGCTCCGGCGGATCGAGGGTCTGCACGCTCAGCAGCGGCGCGGGGATGTCCTCCCCGGCGCGGCGCCAGTCGGAGGCGAATCGGTGACTGTCGGTGAGGACGGCGAGGCAGTCGGCGTGCCGGGTCAGGACCCAGGAACCGAGCAGTTCGTGCCAGAAGACGGGAGTGGACTCACGCATCCGGGCGTACGCGGGGTACGGGTTCCGCAGGTTCGACGGACGGATCAGATCCAGGATCGGGTCCACAGCTGCCGCTTGCTCCACGAAACGTCTCCCCCTTCGCATACGGCCTGGTTGTGGCCTTGAGTGCTTCCGAGTCGAACAGTGCGAGACGTGGATCCGCCGGTGGGCGGAGCGTCTCGCCGTCGTGCCACCGGCGGTTCGCCGGTCCTTCCCCGTGCAACTTTCGAACATCATGCGAGCCGAGCGCCGGTGACGCTACCACGCAACTGAGGTGGCTGGTATGACTACCTGCCAGAGATCTTTCACAAAGCTTCGGGGAGTTACGGAAGATGACCGGCAAAGACCAGACGATTGTTCACGATGTCCCGGTAAACGTCGCCCAACAGCCCAACCCGTACCCGCTCTTCGAGCGCATCCGCGAACACGGAGTCGTCCAGCGCGTCCGGCTGAATCCCACCCTTGAAGTCTGGATGGTCACCGGTTACGACGAGGCGGTGGCCGCGCTCACCGACCCCCGGCTCAGCAGCAGTCCCGTCGGCGTCAACGGACTTGAGGAGGAGATGGCCCATCAGGAACGCACCAACGTCCTGATGGCCAGCATGCTCGTCGCCAACGGCGAGGACCACACCCGGCTGCGCAACCTCGTCTCGAAGGCCTTCACCTTCCGCCGCGTCGAGCAGCTGGCACCCCGCGTCCAGGCGCACACCGACGCCTTCATCGACGCCTTCGCGGCACGCGGATCCGCCGATCTGGTCTCCGAGTTCGCGCTTCCGCTGCCCATGGCCGTCCTCAGCGAACTCATCGGCATCCCGGCCGAGGACCAGCCCGACTTCGCCCGCCTCGCGGTCGGTCTCATCATGCCCCCGAACACGCCCGAGCGGCTCGCCAAGGGGGCGCAGGCGCGTGCCGAACTCACGGAGTTCTTCGAGCCGTTGATCGCGCAGCGCAAGGCCGACCCGAAGGACGACCTGCTGAGCGCGCTCTGTGCCGCGCAGGCCGAGGAGCGGATCAGCGACCGCGAGCTGACGGCCATGACCATCCTGCTCACGCTGGCCGGTCACGAGACGACGGCGAGCCTCATCGCCAACGGCGTCCACGCGCTCCTGCGCCACCCCGAGCAGTTCGCGGCGCTCCGCGACGACCCCTCGCTGCTGCCCGGCGCGATCGAGGAACTGCTGCGCTACGAGGGCCCGGTGAGCCGGGGCGTCGCGCGCTTCACCGTCGACACGTACGAGATCGGCGGCGTCACCATCCCGGCGGGCGAGATGATCATCATCGGGCTCGCGGCGGCCAACCGCGACCCGGCCCGTTACGACCGGGCCGACATCCTCGACGTGGCACGCCGCGAGGTCCCGCAACAGCTCGCTTTCGGCCATGGTGTGCATTTCTGCCTGGGCGCGCCGCTGGCCCGGGCCGAGGCCCGGATCGCCATCGGGACCCTGCTCCGCCGCTTCCCGGACCTGCGCCTGACGGACCCGGACGCCGATCTGACGCGGCGCGAGGGCATCCTGCGGGGCATGGCGACGCTGCCGGTGAGCTTCACCCCGGAGGGCTGAGCCCGCGGACTCGGCCGACGGGCCGAGCCCGCACCGGGTGGGTCAGGCGCGGCCGCGCAGGGCGGCCGCGTAGGCCTCGTCGGGGTCGAGACGGCGCAGTTCCTCGGCGATCAGCTCGGCGGTGGTCCGGACCTTGAGGGCGAGGACCCGGCTGGGCTGGCCGGGGATGGCCAGGCGGGCCACCGGGCCCTCCGGCCGGTCGATGCGGATCTCCCCGTCGGGCGTGCCCATGCGGACGGCCGTGACGACCGGGCCGTCGGACACGATCCGGTCGACGGGGACGCCGAGCCGGACCTCGAACCAGCGGGCGAGGAGTTCGGCGCTGGGGTTCTCCGCCTCGCTCTCGACGGCGGCGGAGGTCACGGTCGCCCGGGCCTGGTCGAGCGCGGCGGCGAGCATCGAGCGCCACGGGGTGAGCCGGGTCCAGGCGAGGTCCGTGTCGCCGGGGGCGTAGGACGCGGCCCGTGCCTCCAGGGCGGCGAGCGGGTCCTCGACGGCGTACATGTCGGTGATGCGGCGCTGCGCGAGCACGCCCAGGGGATCCCGGGAGGGGACCTCGGGGGCGTCCACGGGCCACCAGACGACGACCGGCGCGTCCGGCAGGAGCAGCGGCAGGACCACGGAGTCGGCGCGGGCGCCGAGTTCGCCGTGGAGACGGAGCAGGACCGTCTCGCCCGAACCGGCGTCGCTGCCGAGCCTGACCTCGGCGTCGAGCCGGGTCTCGTGCCGCTCGCGGGGCGAGCGGGCGTGGCGCTTGATGACGACGAGGATGCGGGAGGGGTGCTCCCGCGAGGCTTCGCTGGCGGCCCGGACCGCGTCGTAGGCGTTCTCCTCGTCCGTGACGACGAGCATCGTGAGCACGACGCCCACGGCGGGGGTCCCGACCGCCCGGCGGCCCTCCAGGATCGCCTTGTTGATCTTGCTGGAGTTGGTGTCCGTCAGATCGATCTTCATGCGCGGCGCCCGTCCCTTCCTCGGTGGCGAGCCTAACGCTCCTCGCCGGGTGCGGCGTCCACCGGTTCCCCGTCGTCCGGGGACGCCTGGTCCTGGCTGCGGCGGCCGACGACGGCCGCGGCCGCGATCGCGGTGCCGAGGAAGGCGGTCGCCACCACCCACGGCCGGTCGAGGACGTGGCAGGTGGCGTGGTCGAGGGAGTACCGGCCCGCGCCCGCGATGCCGATCGCGGCGGCGGTGAAGCCGAGGAAGGCCGGGTACTCGTACCCGCCGCCCTGGGCGAAGAAGCCGGCCGGGGCGTGGACGGCGACGGCGCCCGTCATGGCGCCGGCCGCGGCGGCGCCGGCCGCCGGGGTGGCGAGGCCGAGGGCGAGGAGGACACCGCCGCCCGCCTCGCCGAGACCGGCGGCGATCGCGCTCTCCCGGCCGGGCGAGAAGCCCATGGCCTCCATGCCCTTGGCAGTGCCTTCGATGCCGCCGCCGCCGAACCAGCCGAAGAGCTTCTGCGTGCCGTGCGCGGCGAGTACGGCTCCGGTGCCGACCCGCAGCACGAGGAGTCCGAGGTCGCGTCGGTTGAGCCGGGAATGGGACATGAGGGCTCCGTAACGTGCGGGAAGGCGGACTCGTACGCCGTCCACTCTCGGCCCCTTCCTCCGGACGCGCCGCCCGGGAGGGCCGCCCCCTGCTCCATCGGAGTCATCTTTTGCGGCAATTGTCCTCCGTTGCTTTAGTGAGGGAGCTGTGGCCGACCCGAAGAGAGTGGGTACGCATGACCGCCGAGTCCCCCGAGACCGCCGCCCTGCGGGAGAGGGTCCGCACGCTGATGCCCCGGGCGAAGGAGGACCTCACCGCGCTCGTGGCGATGCGGTCCGTCGCCGATGCCCGGCAGTTCCCGCCGGAGGAGTGCGCCAAGGCCGCCGACTTCCTCGTACGCGCCTTCACCGAGGCCGGTCTCCGCGACATGCGGCGGGTGACGACCCCGGACGGCACGGACGCGGTGGTCGGCCACGCGCCCGGCCCCGAGGGGGCGCCCACGGTCCTCCTCTACTGCCACTACGACGTCCAGCCGCCGCTCGACGACGACGCCTGGCAGACACCGCCCTTCGAGCTCACCGAACGCGACGGCCGCTGGTACGGGCGCGGCTCCGCCGACTGCAAGGGCAACATCGCCATGCATCTGACGGCCCTGCGCGCACTGGGCGGGCCGGAGGGCAAGGACTTCCCCGTACACATCAAATTCGTCGCGGAGGGTTCGGAGGAGCAGGGCACGGGCGGCATGGAACAGCTCGTACCGCTCCAGCCCGACCTGTTCGCCGCCGACGCCCTGCTGATCTGCGACACCGGCAACTTCGCGCGCGGACTGCCCACCGCGACGACGTCGCTGCGCGGGCTCACCAACGTGGTGGTGACCGTCTCCACGCTCAAGGGCGAGATGCACTCGGGGATGTTCGGCGGCCCCGCGCCCGACGCGCTGGCCGCGCTGGTACGGATCCTCGACGGCCTGCGCGACGAGCACGGCAACACCGCGATCAAGGGGCTGCCGGGCGACGGTTCCTGGGACGGCGTGGACTATCCGGCCGAACAGTTCCGGACCGACGTGGGCGTCCTGGACGGCGTGTCCCTCGTCGGTACGGGCTCGGTCGCCGACGAGCTCTGGGCCCGGCCCGCCGTCACCGTCCTCGGCATCGACTGCCCGCCGGTCGTGGGCTCCTCGGCCGCGATCCAGGCGAAGGTACGGGCCAGGGTCAGCCTCCGGGTCCCGCCCGGCATCGACGCGGACGACGCGCTCCGTGCGCTCACCGACCATCTGACCGCGGCCGCGCCCTGGGGCGCCCTGGTCGAGGTGGAGGCGGAGAGCGCCGGGCAGCCCTTCCGGGCGCGGACCGACGGTCCGGCCTACCGGGCGCTCGCGTCGGCACTCCGCGAGGCGTACGGGAAGGAGATGGTCCAGTCGGGGCAGGGCGGGTCGATCCCGCTGTGCAACGTGCTCGCCGACCGGTTCCCCGAGGCGGAGATCGCGTTGATCGGCGTCGAGGAGCCCGGCTGTCTCATCCACGCGCCCAACGAGAGCGTGGACCCCTCCGAGATCGAGCACATGGCGCTGGCCGAGGCGCTCTTCCTCAGCGGCTACGCGACCGCACGCTGACCGCTGCCCCCCCCCCCCGAATGGAAAGGGACCGAAGATTCCATGACACAGACTCATGACAGACCCTCGCCGCACGACGTACCGCCCGGTCCGCTCGGTGTGCTGGCGGGCGCGGCCTGGCAGGCGCTGCTCGTCGCCGGGCTCGTCTCGGTGGTCCTGGGCATCATGGTGCTCGCCTGGCCGGACGCCTCCCTGAGGGTGGCCGGTGTGCTCTTCGGCCTCTATCTGCTCTTCAGCGGTGTGATGCAGCTGGTCGCGGCCTTCGGTACGCACGCGACGACGGCGCTGCGGGTCATGGCGTTCATCAGCGGCGCACTCTCGATCCTGCTCGGTCTGTTCTGCTTCCGGGGCGCGATGCAGTCGACCCTGCTGCTCGCGCTCTGGATCGGCATCGGCTGGCTGTTCCGGGGCATCACGCAGACGGTGGCCGCGGCCTCCGACCCCGCGATGCCCGCGCGCGGCTGGCAGATCTTCCTCGGCGTCGTGAGCGCGGTCGCCGGCGTGGTGCTGATCGTGTCGCCGCTGGAGTCGGCGGCGGTCCTCACCGTCCTCGTCGGTGTCTGGCTGCTCGTGGTCGGCGTGGTCGAGGCCGTCACGGCGTTCGTGATCCGCTCGCGCGCCAAGGACCTGCCGGCGGGGGCCTGACGGAACGGCCCCACCGCCCCCGGTAATCCGCGTGTACCGCCCGCCGTCCGCCCGATTTCCGGGCGGACGGCGGGCGCGGTTGACCTGTGCGCTACATTTTGCCGGTCCTTGACCACCGATCCCCCGCGATCGCAACCCTTCCGGAGTCGGCAACCCATGAGCGACATCGTCAACGGCCTGGGCCGGGCGGGCGCGTACGGCGCCCTCGGCGTGGTCCTGCTGATCCTCGGCATCGTGCTCGTGGATCTGCTGACGCCGGGGAAGCTCGGCCGGCAGATCTGGGAAGAGCGCAACCGCAACGCCGCGATCCTGCTGAGCTCCGCGCTCCTCGGCATAGGCGGCATCGTCTTCACCTCGATCTGGACCACGTACCACGACTTCGGCAAGGGGCTCGTCTCCACCGCCGCGTTCGGCCTGCTCGGCCTGGTGATGATGGCGGTCGCCTTCCTCGTCGTCGACCTGGTGACGCCGGGCAAGCTCGGCGCCACGCTGGTCGACCCCGAGCCGCACCCGGCGGTGTGGGTGACGGCCTCCTGCAACCTCGCGGTCTCGGCGATCGTCTCGGCCTCGATCGCCTGACGCCCCTGCGCGTCAGTCCAGCGTCTGGGTCAGTTCGCTGCGCGCCGCGGTGTGGACGACGCGGCCGCGCGCTCCGTTGACGATCGGCAGGTAGGGCGCGACGTGCCCGCACTCGACGTCGGCGACGATCGGCACGTTCAGCGGTCCGAGGGCGTCGAGCACGGCCTGGTGCTGGCTCAGCGAGTCGCGGCCGGGCGCCGAGGTCCGGCCGACGAGGACCGCGTTCGCCGCGTCGAAGAAGCCCGCGAGCCGCATGCCGTGCAGGTACCGGCAGATGGCGAAGGCGTCGTCGCCCCCGGCCTCGACGTAGACGAGGAGTCCTTCCGGTGCCTCGGCCCGCGCGAAGGCGGAGGCGTCGAGGTAGGGCGTGCCCGTGAGGTTGCACAGCATCTCGACGCAGCCTCCGATCAGCCGTCCCTCGACGTCCACGTCTCCGTCGCCGTCCAGCCTGGTCCACCTGCCGGGGGTGTCGAGCGTGAACTCGCGTACGCCGGGATGGGTTCGGTAGTCGTCCCAGCCCGCGGCCCGGTGGTGGTCCGGCGGGACCTGGGTGAACGCGTGTCCCCGTGGGGCGGCGACGATGTCGAGCCAGGACAGCAGGCCTTCGGGCACGCGGTAGGGCGTGTCCATGAGGTTGTTCCCGTGCACGGTCGCCGTCCCCGTGAGGAGCGTCAGCGGCGTCAGTACGGTCGCCATGTCGGAGTAGCCGACGAGCCAGGTCGGCTCGGCCTCCCGCAGCCGGTCCCAGTCGAGCAGCGGAAGCAGGTCGATCGCGGTCTCACCGCCCCACGGCGGCACGACGGCCCTGATGCCGGGGTCCGTCAGCATCGCCGTCAGCTCGCTCGCACGCTCGGCGGCGGGGGCGCTGACGTGCCCCGCGCCGTCCATGCAGGCGCCGACCACCACCTCGTACCCCCGGGCCTCCACGTCGCGGATCGCGACGTCGAGGCGCGCACGCATCTCCTTGGGCACTCCGCTCGACGGCGAGGTGACGCCTATCCGGTCACCGGGGCGCAAGGGGTTCGGGTATCGCATCGACATGCGCTGGATCCTGACATGACGTCACCGTCGAGCGGCATCGAATTTCGATGGCGGTCCGCCCGTTCCCGTCACGGATTCATGGGCTCCACCTCCAGGAAGCGACGCCCGCGCGGCCCCCGGTAGAGCAGCGCCTCCCAGCCCAGTCGCGCGAGTACGGGTACGCACGCGGCCAGCGCCTCCGCCTCCTCCTGAGCGGCTCCCGAGCCCGGCGGGCCCAGCCACTCCACCACGGCGGTCGCCGGCCGGTCCCCCGCCCGGACCCGGTAGCCGGTGGCGACCCGTACGCCCGAGGCGTCCACGGACGAGGGGGTGAGCCCGCCGTGCTCCAGGGCCAGGGCCACCGCGCGGACCGGTCTCCCGCGCTCCCACTCGGCGGGCACCGCCGCCGGGTCGCCGCCCCGACCGTTCGTCAGGCGCCTGATCTGGAGCAGCCCGTCCCGGGCCGCCCGCACCTCCCGCGACCGCTGCTCGGCCTCGGCCCCGGGCAGCGGCGGACCGTCGCCCGTGGCCGCCTCGAACGTTCCCCCACCGCTCGTCTTCGTCATACGAAAACGGTAGGCGCCCCCACTGACACATGCTCGCCGTGAAGCCTTGGCCAAGGGACCAAAGTCCCGGACATTCGGGACTTTCGTCGCGGCATTCCGGACATTCACCCCTGTGACGATGGTCTTTGAAGATCATCCGACGTGCCGTCATCTCCTGATGGCCGGAAGGGCCTCATGACCGAGCCACAGAAGCGGCCCCTGCCCGTCCGCGTGCGTCGTCATCCTGACGGCATACCGATGGACGACCTCTTCCGGTCGGATCCCGCGCGACCGACCGCCACCCTGCCCAGGCCGGGCGACCGGCCCGAGGAGACGGAACCGACAGGACTCGACGGACCGACAGCGCCGGTGCGGTCGACGCAGTCGACACCCTCGACGCAGTCCCTGCCGTCCCTGAAGTCCGCGCGGTCCGTGCCGACCTCGCAGTCCCCTCAATCCCCTCAATCCCCGCAGTCCCCTCAGTCCCCGCAGACCGTCCCCGCGATCGCCGTCTCCCGGCGCCCGCCGCCCTCCGACCCCGACCCCGACCTCGTCGAGCGCCCCGGACCCGCAGTCCCCGGCTGGCTCGCCGTGCTCGTCGCCCTGACCGCGCTCGGCGGGGCGGCCGCGACGCTCTGGCGGGCCCGCCCCCTGAGCGCCGTGCACCTGCTGCCCTGGCAGTGGGCGGCGCTCGCCGGCTGCGCCGTCGTCGCCGTCGTCGCCTTCGGCGGCCTGACCCGCGGCCGTACGGGCTCCGCCTGGGTGCTCTCGCTCTTCGGCCGCTACCGGGGAACCGTACGGCGGACCGGCCTCGCCTGGGTCAGCCCCTTCGTCCTGCGCCGCCGGATCGACGTCAGGCTGCGGCACTGGCGCAGCGAGCCGATCGCCGTCGTCGACGCCGAGGGTTCGGCGCTGCGCGTCGTGGTCCTGGTGGTCTGGTCGGTGCGGGACACGGCCCGGGCGCTGTTCGCCGTCGACGACCATCTCGGCTATCTGCGGGAGCAGGTGGAGGCGGCCGTCGCGCGGGTGCTCTCCCAGCTGCCCGCCGACGCCTTCCGGGGCGACGCGCCGACCCTCCGGGACGCGGAGGCCGTCGGCGACGCCCTCACCCGCATGCTCGCGGCCGAGTGCCGGCCGGTCGGCATCGCGGTCTTCTCCGCCCAGCCGACCCGCATCGAGTACGCCCCCGAGGTGGCCGCCGCGATGCAGCGGCGGCAGATCGCCGCGCTCGACGCCAAGCACCGGGACTCCGTCCTGACCGGTGTCATCGACGCCGTGGACGACACGGTGACACGGCTGACCACACGCGGACTCGTCGAACTCGACGACTTCGAACGCCAGGCCCTGGTCAAGGACTTGACCGTGGCCTTCTACACCCGGCGTGGCGGGCCGGCCCCACAGAATCAGGAGTGACGAGGATCGTGGACACCCCCGAATTCACCGCACCCGAACTCACCGCACCCGAATTCACCGACGAGATAGCGCTGGACTGCCCCTGCGCGGGCTGCGCCGAGGCCGCCCGGAACGGCGGCGCGGCCGGCGCACGGGGCGGGGCGACCCTGCACGGGGTGCGCCGTGCCGTCGTCGCGACCGTCGGCGCGGTCGCCCTGGTGGGGGCGGGGACCGGAACGGCGCTCGCCGAACCCGCCCCGGCGCACGCGGGCTGGGACGGCTCGAAGTACTGGTTCCGGAACGCCGCCGGCGAGTGGCGCTGGACCAGTCACCAGTCCACGTACGTCCAGCGCACCGGCACCGGCAGCGGCACCGGCGAGGTGAGCCGGCAGGCCGCGGCGGGCGGGGGCCGCAGCGGCGAGCCCGTCTTCCGGGGACGGCAGGGCTGGGACGCCCAGGACCGCGTCTACTGGTACAAGTACCGCGGCCACTGGTACTGGACCAGCCACCAGTGGAAGTACGAGCAGCGGACGGGCACCTCCGGGAACACCTCGGGGAACACCTCGAAGCCGACCGGCCCCACGGCCCCGTCCACGCCCTCCTCGCGGGGCTGGACGGTGCCGGTCTCCTCGTACGTCTTCACGGGGTACTACGGGCAGCCCGGCGCCTGGTCACGGGGCTATCACACGGGCCAGGACTTCGCGGTGCCGACGGGGACGACGGTCCGGTCGGTCGGTCCGGGGCGCGTGGTCACGGCCGGGTACGGCCGCTCGTACGGCTACGAGGTGGTGATCCGTCACCCTGACGGCCGCTACACGCAGTACGCCCACCTCTCGCAGATCGACGTGTCCCCCGGGCAGAGCGTCTCGGCCGGCCAGCGGATCGCGCGGTCGGGGAGGTCGGGCCGGGTGACGGGTCCGCACCTCCACTTCGAGGTGCGGACCACGCCGTACTTCGGCTCGGACGTCAACCCGCTGGCCTATCTGCGCGGCCACGGCGTGCGCGTGTAGGGAGGGTGCGGAGTCAGCCCGCCACGCGTGCGATCCAGGCGGTGAGGTCGGCGACGACCTCGTCCCGGTTGGTCTCGTTGAGGAGCTCGTGGCGGGCGCCCTCGTAGCTGCGGTACGTGAGGTCGGTCAGCCCGGCCTCGCGGTAGCGGGCGACCAGCAGGTCGGAGAGGGCGAGGCGGGCGTTGAGCGGGTCGTGGTCGCCGACGAGGACGTAGACCGGCAGGTCGGCCGGGATGCCCTCGGGCGCGGCGAGCCGGCCGGCGGCCGCGCCCATGTCGGCCATCCCCCGGTCGTCGGCGGCGAAGCCGCAGAGCGGGTCGGCGAGGTAGGCGTCGACCTGCTTCTCGTCGCGGCTGAGCCAGTCGGCGTCCGTACGGTGCGGCGTGAAGGCGGCGTTGAAGGCGTCGAAGATCCCGCCGCCCTCGATGCCCGCCTCCGCCGCCTGCCGGGCGGCCTCCACGAGTCCGGCGAGGAGCCCGTCCACGGCCGTGGTGCCGGAGAGGGCGACGCCGTCGACCAGGGCGGCGTGGTCGAGGAGGTACTGCTGGGCGGCGAAGGAGCCCATGCTGTGCCCCAGCAGGATCACCGGGACCCCGGGGTGGCGGTCGCGGGCGATCCGGGTGAGGGCGGCGACGTCCTCGACGAGGAGGTTCCAGCCGTTCTCGCCGAAGTGGCCCGCGCCCGCGTGCATGGAGAGTCCGTGCCCGCGGTGGTCGCCCGCGTAGACGGCGAAGCCGAGGCCGGTGAGGTGCTCGGCCAGCGGGGCGTAGCGGGCGGCGTGCTCGCCCATGCCGTGCGCGATCTGGACGACGCCCCGCGCGTCCCCCTCGGGGAGCCACGTGTGGACGTGGATGACGACGCCGTCCTGGGACGTGAAGGTGAACATGGTGGCTCCCTGACTCCGGACTCCTGATGCCCGGCCACCGTAACGGCGTTCGACAATGCCGAACACCGTTACGGTGGAGTGATCCCCGTCTCAGCCCCGCTCCGGCCCCGCTCCGGCCCCGTCTCAGCCGACCGGACGGTCGACCGGACGGTTCTCCTTCACGGTGATCCGGCCCTTGCGGATCGTGGCCAGGCGGGGTGCGCGGCGGGCGACGGCGCTGTCGTGGGTGACCATGACGAAGGTCAGCCCGTGCTCCTCGCAGAGCCCTTCGAGCAGGTCCACGATCTCGTCGCGCATCGACTCGTCGAGATTTCCGGTGGGCTCGTCGGCGAGCAGCACCTTCGGTCGCTTCACCAGCGCGCGGGCGATGGCCACGCGCTGCTGCTGGCCGCCGGAGAGCTCGGACGGCAGGTGCCCGACTCGTTCGCCGAGCCCGACCGAATCCAGTGCCTCGGCCGCCCTGTTCCGGCGGTCGGCGGTTCTGACCCCGAGCGGGACGAGGGCGGTCTCCACGTTCTCCAGGGCGGTGAGGGTGGGGATGAGGTTGAAGCTCTGGAAGACGAAGCCGATGTTCTGGCCGCGTACGGCCGTCAGTCGGCTCTCCGAGAGCTTCGCCAGGTCGGTGCCGTCGAGGAGGACGCTGCCGGAGGTGGGCCGGTCGAGGCCGCCGAGCATCTGGAGCAGCGTGGACTTGCCGCCGCCCGTGGGGCCCTGGATGACCAGCCGGTCGCCCTGACCGATGGTGAGGTCGACGCCGGCGAGGGCGTCCACTCTGGTCCGGCCGCGCCGGTACTGCTTGGTGACGCCGGTGAGTTCGTACATGGTGCGACTCCTGTGTGAGGTGGTGCGGGCGGTCGGCCGCTCGGCTACTCGACGCGGCGCAGCGCGTCGGCGGGACGCAGGCGCGAGGCGCGCCACGCGCCGAAGCCGCCGGCGACGAGGCCGCCGCCGAGGGCGAGGAGCACGGCGAGACCGACGGTGGTGATGCCGACCGGGGCGGTCAGGGCGATGTCGACGGTCTTGCCGACGGCCGTACGGGCTCCGCCGGGGCCGCCCGCTCCGCCGCCGAAGACCATGCCGCCGCCGCGCCCGCCGAAGCCGCCCGCGCTCGCGCCGAGTTCGGCGGTGAGGTTCGGGCTGACGGCGGTCACCGCGTACGCTCCGGCGAGGCCGACCGCGATGCCGAGGGCGCCGCCGACGACACCGTTGACGAGGGCCTCGCCGACGACCTGGCGGGTGACCCGGCCGCTCGTCCAGCCGAGCGCCTTGAGCGTGCCGAACTCGCGGACGCGCCGGCCGACCGCCGAGGAGGTGAGGAGACCGGCGACGAGGACGGCGGCGACGAGCACCGCGTACGAGAGCCAGGTGCCCATGGTGGAGGCGAGGTTCGCGGCGGTGTCCAGGGAGCCGGAGACCGTCTGGGCGAGGTCGGCCGAGGTGGTGACGGTGGTGCCGGTGACGTTCTTCTGGATGGCGGTCTTGACCTTCTCGATCTTCGTCGAGTCGGTGGCCTTCACATAGATCGTGGTGATCTTGCCGGCGGAGTCGGAGAGCGACTGCGCCTGCTTCAGGGGCAGGTAGACCTGGGCGGCGGACTGGCCGCTGTCGGCGGTCGCGATCCCGATGATCTCGAACGACACGCCCTTGACCGTCAGCTTGCCGCCGACCGCGAGCCCCTCCTGCTGGGCGTAGGCGCTGTCGAGGACGGCGACCTTCGCGTCGGTCTCGGTGGTCGTGAAGGTGCGGCCCTTGGAGACGGTGGAGGTGGTGAGGGGCCCGAGGTCGGGGGCGGTGACGTCGGTGCCGTAGAGCGTGAAGGAGTTGACGTCGAAGGCGGCGCCGCCGCCGGTGACGGTGTCGCTGGGGCCGGAGCCGCCCCCGGAGCCTTCCCCGGCCCCGCCGGAGCCGTCCCCGGCCCCTCCCGTCCCGCCGCCCGGCTGCGCCGGCTGCGCCGGCTGGGCCTCGCCGCGCTGGATCCGGCCGCGCGTGAACTCGCCGTTGATCTTGAGGTTGACGAGGCTCAGACCGCCCACGGCCCGGTCGACGCCCTGCTGCTTCGCGACCGTGGCGACGGTGGAGTCCGCGAGGGTCTGGAAGCCCTGGACCATCAGCCGGTCGCTGCTCTGCTCCTTCCCGCCGTCCTCCTTGCCCTGGAACTCGAACCGGGGCCGCTGCGGCCGCGCGCCCGCCTCGGGCTGCTCCTGGGCCTTGGTCACCGTCAGGTCCGTACCGAGCCCGTACAAGGACTCGAGCACCTTGCCCTGGGCGACCTTCATGCCGGAGGAGACGGAGTTGACGACGATGACCAGCGCGATCCCGAGCGCGAGCCCGGAGGCGACGACGAGCGCCGCCTTTCTGCGGCGGCGCAGCTCGCGCCGGAGGTAGGTGAAGAACATGGCGCGAAGGTAGGCGCGGCTCGTGATGGCGGGATAAGGCCCGCGTGAGAGCGGGATGAGAGCACGTCACCTCGGCGGCCGGGCCCGGGAATCACCCCATTGCCCATCCCCGTTCCCCATCCCCGTTCCCCATCCCCCGTTCCCTGTCCCTGTTCCCCTGGGCAGGCGGAGCCTCGCGGTGGCAGAGTCGGCGCCATGTCACCGGACAGTGGGGGAACGGCGCGGCGGGGATCGGTGACGGCCCTGCTCGACGCGACGGGGATGTTCTTCGCACCGGCGCGGGAGGCGTTCCCCGGGGCGCGCGCCGCGGACTGGGCCGCGGCGGCCGCCCTGGACCCGGGGGCGGTGGGGCCCGACGGAGCCTGGCGGCTGGACTTCCGCTGCTTCGCCGTCGCCGACCCGGGCGGTACGGGCTGGATCCTGATCGATGCCGGGGTGGGCCCCGCCGAGGGACCGGGGGCACCCTGGTGTCCCGTCCCCGGCCGGCTGCCGGACCTGCTCACGGAGGCCGGGATCGACCGGGCGGACGTCCACACCGTGGTCCTGACGCATCTGCACGAGGACCACACGGGCTGGTCCGCCGACGCGGCCGGGCAGCCCGTCTTCCCGCAGGCCCGGTACGTCGTCCAGGGCGCGGAGACCGCCGCGCTCGACCGGGGCGACCCGGTGTGGTCCTGGGTCGTGGAACCCCTGCGGGCCACCGGGCAGTTGTACGAGATCGAGGGCACGCACCGGCTCCGCCCGGGTGTCACGCTGCTGCCCACGCCGGGGCACACGCCGGGCCATCAGTCGGTCCTCGTCGAGCACCCCGGCGGCCGGGACGTCCTGGTCACCGGCGACCTCCTCGTGCACGCCGTCCAGCTCGCCGATCCGGCGGTCGCCTACGCCCACGAACGCGACCCGGCCGTGGCCCGCGCCTCCCGAGAGCAGCAGCTCGCGCGGGCCGCCGAACGCGGCGCGCTCCTGGCCACGGCCCACCTGACCCGCCCGTTCGTCGAACCACCCACCCCCTGAGGGGTGTTCAGCCGCTTCCCGTCGTGGCGTAGGCCAACGGGTCGGTCAGGACGTCGTGGAGGACGAGGGCCGCCGCGCCGCGGGCCGCGTCGGTCGCCGGGGAGGCGGGGCGGAGGCGGTCCGCGTCCGCCGTCCACAGGCCGGAGACGACCCGGGCGGCGAGCTCCTCGGCGACGGCCGGGGCGAGCCAGGGCATGAGGCGCGGATAGATGCCGCCGAGGACGACGGCCTCGGGGTCGAGGAGGTTCACGGCGCCCGACAGGGCGCGGCCGAGCATGCGGCCCGCTTCGGAGAGCGCGGCGAGGGCGCGGGGGTCCCCCGCCCCGGCACGGCGTACGAGCTCCGCGACGTCGGAGGCCGCCGCCGCCCGCAGCAGCGCCGCCTGGCCCGCGTACTGCTCCAGGCAGCCGCGCGATCCGCAGCGGCAGCGGGGCCCCTCGGCGTCGACGACCAGATGGCCGATCTCGCCGGCGAAGCCGTGGGCGCCGCGCAGGAGTTCGCCGTGGACGACGATCGCGCCGCCGACCCCGATCTCGCCGGTCAGGTGCAGGAAGGTGCGGAGGTCGCCGAGCGCGCCGAACCACAGCTCGGCGAGGGCCGCCATGTTGGCCTCGTTGTCGGAGGTCAGGGCGAGGCCGGCCGGTCCGCCCGTGCCGGGGCGCCGTGCGGCGAGGGCCTCGCCGAAGAGGCGTTCGGCGTCGACCTCGTTCCAGCCGAGGTTGGGCGCCTGCCGGACGGTCCCGCCGGTGACGAGCCCGGGGAGGGCGAGCCCGGCTCCGGCCGGGGTCAGCCCCCGTCCGGCCGCCGTGTCGAGGGCCTCCGCGGCGATGCGGGCGGCCCGGTCCAGGACCTCGGCGGCGCCGGCGGCGCGGTTGTCGAGGCGCTCGGTGCGCCGGACCCGGTCGGCGCCGGTCAGGTCGACGACGCAGACCGACACGTAGTCGATGTTGATCTCGACGCCGAGCCCCGCGGGGCCGGTGTCGGCCGGTTTCAGCACGGTGCCCGGCCGCCCCGCCTGCCCGCTGAACGTCTTGCCCGACTCGACGAGGAAGCCGAGGTCGAGGAGTTGCTCGACGAGCGAGGAGACGGCGGGCCGGGTGAGTCCGACACGGGCGGCGACCGCGGCCCGCGTCGTCTCGCCCGCCTCGTGGACGGTCCGCAGGACGAGGCTCAGGTTGTGCCGGCGCACTCCCGACTTGTCGGCCTTGGGTTCCGTGGGCTGGTTCATGGTGAGCGAGAGCCTAGTCGTCCCTTTCGCTCACCTGAAAACAGTTCGGTGACCGAACTCTTTCGGGCTGTTTCGGGTTAGGGTCACCCCATGACGCTTCCGCGCGACTACCGCGGCCAGACCTGTGCCCTCTCCCGCTCGATGGAGATCATCGGCGAGCGCTGGACGCTGCTCATCCTGCGCGACGCCTTCTACGGGGTCCGCAGGTTCGGGGAGTTCGCGGCGCATCTGACGGTCCCCCGGGCCGTCCTCACCGACCGGCTCGCCACCCTCGTCGACGCCGGCGTCCTGGACCGCCGGCCCGAGACGGGCACCGGCCGCCGCGAGGTCTACGTCCTGACGCCCAAGGGGATCGCCCTCTGGCCGGCGGTCCGCGCGCTCACCGCCTGGGGCGAGGAGTTCTACGCGGCGGAGGGCGGCCCGCGCCGTGTCTTCCGGCACGTCACCGACGAGGCCCCTCTCGACGCCGACGGACGGTGTACGGGCTGCGGCGCGGCCGTACCCGTAGGAGACGTCCTGGTCACCCCCGGACCGGGGCTGGCTCCCGCGCCCGGGGACCCGACCGGGCCCCCGGCCGTGGACGCCGACCCGGTGACGGCGGCGCTCGCCCGCCCGCACCGGCTGCTCACCCCCCTGCTCACCACCGCGCCCCAGGGGCGCCCCACGAGAGGTCCCCAACGATGAAGATCCTGGTCGTCGGCGCCGGTGCCACCGGTGGCTACTTCGGCGCCCTGCTCGCCCGGTCCGGACAGGACGTCACCTTCCTGGTCCGTCCGGCCCGCGCCGCAGCGCTGCGCGAGCGCGGGCTGCGGGTCCTCGCCCCCGGCGAGCAGTGGATGCTCACGCCGCCGCTCGTGACGGCCGACGAGCTGACCGGCCCGTACGACCTCGTCCTGCTCTCGGTGAAGTCCACCGGCCTCGACCGGGCCGTCGAGGACATCGCGCCGGCCGTCGGCCCGGACACCGCCGTCGTCCCGCTCCTCAACGGCCTCGCCCACATCGACGTCCTCAACGCCCGTTTCGGCGCGTCCGCGGTCCTCGGCGGGGTGGCCAAGGTGGTCACGACCCTCGACGATTCCGGTGACATCCTCCGGCTGGCCCCGCTCGCCCACCTGGCGTTCGGCGAGCAGGACGGGACGGTCACCCCGCGCGTGGAGAGGATCCGGGCCGTCCTCGACGCGTCGGGGATCGACGCGCCGGTGCCGGATCAGGTCATGACCGCGATGTGGCACAAGTGGGTGTTCATCACGACGTTCGGCGCCGTGACGAGCCTGATGCGCGGCACCGTCGGCGACGTGTACGACGCACCGGGCGGTCCGGCCCTCGGCCCGGCGGTCCTCGACGAGGCCGCCGCCGTCGCCGCCGCGGCGGGCCACCCCGTACCGGAGGCGGAGCGGGCGGCGACGCTGGCCGTGGTGTCGGCGTCCGGCTCGCCGATGGTGCCGTCCTTGTACCGCGATCTGGCGGCGGGGCAGCCCACCGAGGTCGAGCACCTCTTCGGCGACCTGACCGATCGTGCGCGCGCCCTCGGGGTGGCGACTCCGCTGCTCGACCTCGCGACCCTGCACCTGCGGGTCCACCAGCGCCGGGTCCTGTCGGCGTAGGCGTCGGGCGCCTCGGGTGTCAGCCGACGGCCAGGGGCGTACCCGGGGCGAGTTCGGCCGCGATGCGCTGGGCGACCACCTCGGCCGTGTTGCCGTCGGGTGTGGTCGCCGTCTTCGTGGCGGAGACCGCGATGGCGAGCCGCTCGGACGGCAGGTACGCCTGGATCGCCGCGTACCCGGAGAAGGACGGGTTCTGGAGCACCCAGCCGTTGACCACGATGACGCCGAAGCCGAAGTGCTTGGCCTCGGTCTGCTTCAGGCAGATCGTGGCGGGGCACTTCTCGGTCGCCCCGCCGAGGCCGACCGTGCCGGGGTCGAGCAGGGTCCGGTAGGAGCGGGGCGAGAGGAGTTCGCCGCTGCCGATGGCCTCGGCGGACCGGGCGAGGTCACAGATGTGGGTGGTGATGACGGCGCCGGGCGCGGTGGTCCACGAGGGGTTCCAGAAGGTGGACTCCTCGTAGAGGCCGCGGTCGGAGGTGAAGGCGTGCAGGGCGGGTCGCGGGATCTCGGGGGTGAGGTTGCTCTGCGTGTCGCGCAGGCGGAGCGGCCCTGTGACCCGCTCCTCCACCAGCCGGTCGATCGGGACGCCGGTGATCTTCTCGAGTGCGGCGACGAGAAGCACGTAGTTGGCGTGGGAGTAGCTCCAGCTGGCCCCCGGCTCGTACCAGAACGAGTGGCGGAGGGGGTAGGCGACGAGCTGCTCCGGGGTCCACGCGCGGAACGGGTGGGCCTCCAGCTCGGCGAGGAAGGCCGGGTCGGTGACGTAGTCGTGGAGACCGGTGGTGTTGGTCGCGAGCATGCGCAGGGTGATCTTGTCGGCCTTCGGCAGATCGGGCAGCCAGCGTTCCACGGTGTCGTCGAGCCGGACCTTCCGCTCCTCGACGAGCTGGAGGAGGGCGGTGCCGATGTGGGCGAACGCGACGGAGCCGGCGCGGAAGTGCATGTCCGGCCGGGCCGGGACGTTCGTCATGGACTCGCCGAGCGCGTCGGTGACGACCTCGCGTCCGTCGACGGTGACCCGCAGTTGCACGGACTTCAGCCGGAGGTCCTTCTTGGCCTTGCGGGTGATGGCCAGGATCTGACGGGCGCGGTCGTCGCGGGGGCCCTCGGTCCGCACGCAGTCGCGTCCGCCGTGTCCGCCCGGGCCGCCGGACTCGGCGGACACGGCGGATTCGGGGGACACGGCGGACACGGGTGCGGCGGCCGTCGTCTGGACCGTGACGGCGAGGAGGGCGGCGCAGAGGAGGGCCCTGCGGGCGCCCGCGCGGGGACGCGTACGGGAGGGGGTGCGTGTCATGGGCCGCACTATGGCCGGAAGACCGGCGGCACCCCGCCGAACACTCCGCACGCGGGGCCGGACGCGCTCGTGCGGGGCAGACGCCTGACGCCGTTCGGACGCAGCGCGCCGGTTCCGGGGGCGCGCCTCCCGGCCGGGCAGCGCGCCGGTTCCGAGGACGCTCCCCGGGCCCACGAGGTCGGCAGGTCGAAAACCCGGTGCCGGCCGTCGGTGCGCTGGTGTGTGATCGGGGACATGGCAATCGAATCGGGCACGCCGGAAGTCGACGGGCTGGGCGAGGTGGTGGGCGTCCTGCGGGAGTGGCAGGACGAGGGGGCGCCGATGCAGCTGCATCCGGGGGACGTGGGCTGGTTCTGGCGGTCGGGTGCGGAGGCGACCGCCGCGGCGGTCAGGACCTGGCGCCGGGACGGACGGATCCTCGCGGTGGGGTTGCTGGACGGTCCCGGGCTGGTACGGCTGACGGTCGCGCCGGACGCACGGCGGGAGGAGGAGCTGGCGCGGCGGGTGGTCGAGGACGTGACCGATCCGGAGCGCGGGGTACTGCCCGGGGGCGAGGCGGACGTCGAGGCGCCGGCGGGCGCGCTGGTCCAGGACCTGCTGGCGGAGCACGGCTGGACTGCCGGCGAGTCGTGGACACCGCTGCACCGGGACCTCACGGAGCGGGTGGACGACCCGGGCCTGCGGATCGAGGTGGTCGGGCCGGAGCGGGCGGACGTGTTCGCCGCGGTGCATCGGTCGGCGTTCGACGGGTCGAGGTTCACAGGTGGGCACTGGCACGCGATGGCGGCCGGACTGCCGTTCTCCGAGGCCCGGTCCCTGGTCGCGTACGACGACGGGGGCGACGCGGTGGCGTCGGTGACGGTGTGGTCGGCCGGCCCGGGCAGGCCCGGCGTGCTCGAACCGATGGGCGTACACCGGGACCACCGCTGCCAGGGCCACGGCAGGGCGATCACCCTCGCCGCGGCGGCCGCCCTCCGGGATCTGGGCGCGTCGAGCGCGTTCGTCGGCACCCCGACGTCCAACACGGCCGCCGTCGCCGCGTACGAGTCGGCCGGCTTCCGGCCACGCCCCGAGACTCGGGACCTGCACCGGGACGCCTGACGCCGCGGACGCCGACAGTCGGAAACTTTTGTTTCCGTTTCCGGTGCTCGTTAACTATAGTTGCCGCATGACTTCATCGGAGATGACTCCCGAAGAGCAGGCGGAGCTCCACAAGGCCCTCTACGACGCCCTCCATCCCCTCGCATCGGCGCTTCGTTCCCGGGCGTCGGGGCTGCCCGCGGACCGCATGTGGAACGCGGAGCCGGTCGACGTGGCGCTCTCCGTGCTTGGCGCCTGGAAGGTGGTGGACACGGAGGTCAAGCGGTTGACGGCGATCGCGGCAGGTACCGCCGGGTCCTACGGCGCGAGCTACGAGCAGATGGGCGCCGTCTGGGGCATCACCCGGCAGGGAGCCCGCAAGAAGTGGCCCGACGCCGTGAACCGTTCGGTGCCTGGCGCAACAGGACCGAGCACCCCCCTCGCCCTGTGCGGCGGAACGGCCGAACTGGTGCAGGAGACGCCGTCCGGCGGGTGGCTGTGGGAGGGCACGGGCGCCGACGGGACGCGCGGCGCGGCCGACGGTGACACCCGGTACGCCACGAAGGAGGAGGCGGCGGCCCACGCCGGCGCCTTCCTGAAGGAGCACGCCGTCGACCGGCCCTGAGGCAGACCTGCCGGGCCCCGGCGGATCGGCCGGGGCCCGGCGGGGTCGACCGGGGCCCGGCAGATCGGCCGGGCCCGGCAGCTCGGCCCGTGCCCGACGGTCAGCCGGCCGCCGGGGCCTCGGCGTCCTGCGGGTACCAGCGCAGTTCGACCGTGTTGCCGTCCGGGTCCTTCACGTAGACCGACTGGGCCGAGCCGCGCGCACCCCAGCGCGGGACGGGGCCCTCAAGGACGTCGAACGTGCCGGAGTCGATGACCTCCTGCCAGTCCAGGGGGTCCACGACCAGGCATATGTGGTCGACGTTGGACTCGCCTCGCGGGCGCGAGAAGAGGTCGATGACCGTGCCCTCGTCGATGCGCACGGACGGGAAGGGAACCTTGCCGGCCCGCCACTCCTCGACCCGCTCGGGCACGAGGCCCAGCGATCCGGTGTAGAAGTCGAGCGCCTTGTCGACGTCGGTCACGTTGAGTACGAGGTGGTCGAAGGCTTTGACTCGCATGAGGGGATCCCCGTTCCGGAGTTGCGTGCATGTCGTCGTCTGATCTCGTGGACGCAGATGATCATGCTGTTCGCGGAGCCGACGATCAAGGGTGCGAGCGGAACTGGGGGCGGGCCCGGGCGCTACACCCGACGCGCGCAAGCCCCCGGCCGTGGGGCGTACGGACGGGGGCTCGGTGTCAGGACGCGCGGGTCAGAGGGGCTGGAGCCGGGTCCGCAGGAGGCAGAACTCGTTGCCTTCCGGGTCGGCCAGGACGTGCCAGTTCTCGGTGCCGTCCTGGCCGATGTCGGCGGGCCTGGCACCGAGCGCGAGCAGCCGCTCCAGCTCGGCGTCCTGGTCGCGGTCGGTGGGGTTGACATCGATGTGCAGCGGGAGCTTCCCGGCCCGCGGGTCGCTGCTGGGGCTCAGGATGAGCGTGGGCTGCGGGCCGCCGAAGCCGGCGCCGGGCGGCCCGATCTCGATGCTCCCGTCCTCCCGGCCGAGCTCCACGTAGCCGAGGACCTCGCTCCAGAACGCGGCGAGCCGGACGGGGTCGACGCAGTCGATGACCAGTTCACTGATGCGACATGCCATGCCCGCCAGTGTAGGAAGAAGACCCGGGGCCGACCGGCCACCGCGCGCACGTGCCCCGGGCGGTCGCTGAAGGCCCCGCCGAAGGCCCCGCCGACCGCCGGGCGGCGAAACGTTTGGTCCGCGGGGCCGACGGAACCGGGTAACGTCTTTGTCATGTTCTTCCAGACGCCGGTTCACGAGTGAGCGCGTGATGGGCCTCTGCTGACGTCCTTCGACGTCGCCGCCCGTCCCCCACCGATGAATCCGTAGATCACTTCACCTCACTACCGGGAGAACCCGTGACCGACAGCAAGAACATCAACAACCCCGTGGGCCAGGGCGGCGGCCAGCGCAAGAAGCTGTCCCGCGCCGAACGGCAGAACAACGGTCCGCACCGCAACCTCGACCGCCAGGGTGCGGCCGACCGCAAGGCGGAGCTGGTGCGCAAGATGCGCGAGAAGACCGGCACGGCCGAGGGCACCGCACAGGCGGGCGACACCACCGCGCAGAGCTGACGCGCCTCCGCCGCAGGGCGGCACCGCACGGGCCGGGGCCCGGACCGCGACGCGCGGCCCGGGCCCCGCTGCCGTTACCGGGCGCGGCCCCGGTCCCTGCCATGATCCGCCGGGCAGGGCCTGGTACTGCAACGGTCTTTGCCGGGTGCGTGAAAGGGCCCCCGCCCGGAGGCGGAGGCCCTTTCGAGGGTCAGAAGGCGCCGTTCAGGTCCCGCCAGTCGCCGCCGCCGAGCCAGTCGCCGGCTCCGAGGCCGCCGCTGCCCGTACCCGCGTACCGGTACAGCATGCCGTCGCCGGCATTCGTCGCGATGAGGTCCGGTCGGCCGTCGCCCGACCAGTCGCCGTTGGCGATGATCGTCGGCATGCCGTTCCAGCCGCCGCTGCCGACCAGCACACGCGAACCGAGCGCGCCGGCCTTGCCCGGGTAGAGCCAGAGCTTGCCGGTCGACGCCTCGCGGCCGTAGAGGTCGGCCCGGCCGTCGCCGTTCATGTCACCGACGCCCGCCAGGGCGTTCATGCCGTTCCATCCGCCGGTGCCGAGCAGCTTGCGTGCGCCCAGGGTGCCCGTGGAGGTGCCCGGGTACAGCCACAGCCTGCCGGTGGACTTCTCCACCGCGAGCAGGTCGGCCCGCGCGTCGCCGGTCAGGTCGCCGAACGCGGCGATCCGGCTCATGGCGTTCCAGCCGCCGGCGCCGATCAGCTTGCGCGTGCCGAGGCCGCCGGTCCCGGTGCCGGGGTAGAGCCACAGTCTGCCGGTGGCCGCCTCGCGGACGATCACGTCCTCGCGGTTGTCCCGGCTGAAGTCGCCGTGCCGGACCATGGCGTTGAAGGCGTTCCAGCCGCCCGCGCCGACCAGCCGGCCACTGCCGTCACCGGGCAGGAACCACAGGCGTCCGACCAGGTCACGGACGAGGACGTCCGCCCTCCGGTCGCCGTTCATGTCGCCGAAGCCCGCGGCCTTGGGCGAGGTCTCCGTGAGCCAGTAGGGGTACGCGGGTCCCTCGCACTCCCGGATCGTGCGGACGATCTTCACCGAACTGACGGACCTGCTGGCGATGCTGGTGGTGTAGCCGTCGTTCCCGTACCGCCCGGCACCGTCCTCGTAGTTCGGCTCGTCGAAGGTGCAGGCGAAACCCGGCGTGCGGTTGATGATCAGGCGGAACTTGTTGTCCCACGTGCCCAGTGTCGCCTTGCTCGACTGCGTCTTGAACATCGAGCCCGTGCTGTCGGTGTTCGCCCACGCGCAGAAGTACCCCGTGGGGCAGTCGCTCACCGCGGCCTGTGCGGGCGCGGCGCCCGCGCCGAGCAGGCCGAGCGAAGTGAGTCCCAGCGCGGCGGCCGTGGCGGCCAGACGCCGGAACAAGGGTGTACGCATGAATTCCCTCCCTGATGTGACGCGTGCATGATTCAACGCGCCACGGCAGGGACCGTATCCGCATGCCTCCGCCCGCTGCTACGCGGTTCCACCGCCCCACCGGCCCTCACAGGCAGGTAGGGCAGCAAAAGGGCCCGGACCGGCTGCCTGTCTCGTGGACCGACGACCGGGAACGCTGCCGGCCTGTCCTGCCGGACAACCCCTAGGGGCGGCCGTTGCGGCGGCTGTACGTGTCGCTCGCGGTGGGTACCGAGTTGTGGACCGCGGCGGCGCCGAAGGACACCCGGTCGTGCTGGGCCTGGCGCAGGGCCAGCTGCTCCTGGAGGAGGCCCTCGGCCGTCTCCGTGCGGCTGCTTCCGCGCCTGATCAGCGTGACCGTCAACAAGGCCCCGATACCGCCGAGCACCCCGAAAAGGATTATTACAGCGACCATGGTGTCTCCCCCGTCGTTTCCGCCACGGTAACCCGCGTCTCCTGTCCCCGTCACGGGTCCCGCGTCCACGCGAGCGGCCCCTCTCAGCGCAGGAGTTCCGGGCTCGCGGCCGTGAGGACTCCGGCGATCCGGTCCCAGGTCTCCGTGGAGCGCTTCACCGGCGGCAGGACGTCGCCCGTGCCCGTGCCCCAGGCGGTGGCCAGGGCCACGGGGTCGTCACCCGTGACGGCGCCCGCGGCGAGGGCGGCCGCGCCGAGGGCGACGAGTTCCTCGGCGGCGGGGACGACCAGGGGGCGCCCGGAGAGCCTGCGCACGGTGTCGGTCCAGACCCTGCCGCGCGCGCCGCCCCCGATCAGGCGCAGCGGACGGTCGCGGACGGCGGAGTCCGTCACGTCGAGGCCGCAGGCGGTGAGCAGTTCGTCGAGGGCGCGCAGCACGGTGAAGGCCGCGCCTTCGTAGGCGGCACCGAGGATCGCGCGCGGGTCGGTGGTGTGCCGCAGGCCGGTGACGAGGCCGGCGGCGTGCGGGAGGTCGGGGGTCCGTTCGCCGTCGAGGTAGGGCAGGACGACGACTCCGCCTTCGGCGCCCGGTACGGCGTCCTCGCGGTCGAGGCCGAGGAGGGTCGCGAACCGGTCGACGGCGAGCGTGCAGTTGAGGGTGCAGCCCAGCGGGAGGTACGTGCCGTCGGTGGCGGCGAACCCGGCGAGCCCGGGACGGGCCGGCCGGGCGCGGGTGGCGGCGAAGACCGTGCCGGAGGTGCCGAGGCTGACGACCGGGTGGTCGAGCAGGCCCGCGCCGCCGAGGCCGAGGCCGACGGCGGCGGCCATGTTGTCGCCGGTGCCGGCGGCGACGGCGACCGTACGGGGCAGCCCGAGGGCCTCGGCGGCGGACTCGGTGAGGGTGCCGACACGGGTGGCGCCGGTGGGGGCGACGGCGGGCAGGAGGGTGCGGTCGAGGCCGAGGAGGTCCAGGATCGCCGGGTCGTAGGCGCCGGGGGTGTCGGGGGTGTCGGGGGTGTCGTAGGCGCCGGCGGTGTCGTAGGTGCCTGGGGTGTCGGAGGCGCCAGCGGCGTCGGAGGCGCCCACCCTTCCGTCGGCGCTCTCCGTTGCCTCCTTCGCGACCGCTGTTTCCTCCGCGGTCGCGATCCCGTTTCCGTACCAGCACGTGCCCGAGGCGTCTCCCGGGTCCGTCACGGCGTGGCCCGTGAGGCGCTCGGTGAGGTAGTCGTGCGGGAGGCGGACCCCGGTGGTCGCCGCGGCGTGCGCCGGTTCGTGCTCGCGCAGCCACTGCCACTTCGCCGCGGTCATGGAGGCGACGGGGACGGAACCCGTGCGCTCCAGCCAGGACGTCGGTCCGCCGAGCGCGGCCGCGAGGGCGGCGGCCTGCGGCGCCGAGCGCGTGTCGTTCCAGAGCAGCGCCGGGCGCAGGGGCCGGCCGTCGGCGCCGAGGGTGACGAGGCCGTGCTGCTGTCCGGCGACCGCGATGCCGGTGACGGATGCGGCCGGGACGCCCGCGTCCCGTACCGCCGCGCGGACCGCCGTGACGAGGGCGGTCCACCACTCCTCGGGGTCGCTCTCCCGCGCGCCTCCGGTGCCGGTGACGGTGTGCGGGGCGCGGCCGACGGCGAGGAGCTCGCCGGTCCCGGCGTCGACCGCGACGGCCTTGGTGGACTGCGTCGAGCTGTCGACGCCGATCACGACGGAGCGGCTGGTGCGCACGCCCTCACCTCATCTCTCTCTGCGTCATCTCTCTACGTCGTCTCTCTGCGTCTCTCACGCACGGGATCGGGGGTGGGTCTGGCGCCGGCACACCCGCATCCCGTATTAGTTATGTCAGATAACAAATCCCGAGTGCAAGGGAAGGACACATCGTGCCGGAGCTCTTCTCCCCCACCCCCGAGGACCGCTTCACCTTCGGCCTCTGGACCGTCGGCTGGCAGGGCCGCGACCCCTTCGGCGAGGCCACGCGCCCCGCCCTCGACCCGGTCGAGGCCGTCGAGCGACTCGCCGCCCTCGGCGCGTACGGCATCACCTTCCACGACGACGACCTCATCCCCTTCGGTGCTCCGGACGGCGAGCGAGACGCGATCGTCAAGCGCTTCCGGGCCGCCCTGGACCGCACCGGGCTCGCGGTGCCCATGGCCACCACCAACCTCTTCACCCACCCCGTCTTCAAGGACGGCGCGTTCACCGCCAACGACCGGGACGTGCGCCGCTTCGCCCTGCGCAAGACCCTCCGCAACATCGACCTGGCCGTCGAGCTCGGCGCGACCGTGTACGTGGCCTGGGGCGGCCGGGAGGGCGCCGAGTCCGGCGCCGCCAAGGACGTGCGCGTCGCGCTCGACCGGATGAAGGAGGCCTTCGACCTCCTCGGCGCGTACGTCACCGAGCAGGGCTACGACCTGCGCTTCGCCATCGAGCCCAAGCCGAACGAGCCGCGCGGCGACATCCTGCTGCCCACCATCGGCCACGCCCTCGCCTTCATCGAGCGCCTGGAGCGCCCCGAACTCGTCGGGGTGAATCCCGAGACGGGTCACGAGCAGATGGCCGGGCTCAACTTCCCGCACGGCATCGCGCAGGCCCTGTGGGCGGGCAAGCTCTTCCACATCGACCTCAACGGCCAGTCGGGCATCAAGTACGACCAGGACTTCCGCTTCGGGGCGGGCGATCTGCGCCAGGCGTTCTGGCTGGTGGACCTGTTGGAGACGGCCGGGTACGAGGGTCCACGCCACTTCGACTTCAAGCCGGTGCGCACGGACGGCTTCGACGGGGTGTGGGAGTCCGCGAAGAACTGCATGCGGAACTACCTGATCCTCAAGGAGCGCGCGGCGGCCTTCCGCGCCGACCCGGACGTCCAGGGGGCGCTGGCCGCCTCCCGGCTGCCCGAGCTCGCCGTCCCCACGGCCGCCGACGGCCTCGCCGCGCTGCTCGCCGACCCCACGGCGTACGAGACCTTCGACGCGGACGCGGCCGCCGCCCGCTCCATGGCCTTCGAGCACCTCGACCAGCTGGCCCTGGAGCACCTTCTCGGCGTCCGCTGACGACGCCCCGGCACGAAGGAGTCAGTGCGCGGCGAGCGACGAGCGGCGGACGACCAGCTCCGGCTGGAGCACGACGTGTTCGTGCCGGTGCTCGTCCGCCCGCTCGCCGGTCTCCTCCAGGAGCAGCTCGGCGGCCCTGGCTCCGAGCGTGAGCGCCGGCTGCCGTACGGATGTGAGGGGTACGGTCGCGGCCGCCGCGAACTCGATGTCGTCGTAGCCGACGATGGCCATGTCCTCCGGGACCCGGACTCCGGCCGCGTACAGCGCCTGGAGGACCCCGAGGGCCAGCAGGTCGTTGGCGCAGAAGACGGCGGTCGGCCGCTCGGAGAGGCCGAGGAGGCGGGCGCCCGCGTCGCGTCCGGAGGCCACGTCGAGGCGCTCGGCCGGGAGTTCGCGGAGGGCCGAGGCGGGCAGGCCGGCCTCGGCGAGCGCGAGGAGGGCGCCCTCGCGCCGGTCGCGGATCTGCTGGAGGTGGGGCGGGCCGCTCACGTACGCGAAGGACCGGTGGCCGGCCGCCGCGAGGTGGCGGATCGCGAGGGAGCCGCCGACGACGTCGTCGACGGAGACCGAGCAGCCGCCGCCGTCGCCCGCGACCCGGTCGACGAGCACGGAGGGGATGCCGTGGCGGCGGAACTCCCGCAGGTTCGCGCCGCTCGGGTCGGCGGGGGTGACGAGGACGCCGCGGACGCGCTGCTCGGCGAAGAGGGAGAGGTAGTCGGCCTCGTCGCCGGGGTTCTGGTCGCTGTTGCAGACCATGACGACCAGGCCTGCCGCCCGCGCGGCGCGCTCGGCTCCCCGGGCGATGTCGACGAAGAAGGGGTTGCCCATGTCGAGGACGAGCAGGGCCATGATCCTGCTGCGGCCCGCGCGCAGCTGGCGGGCGGACTCGCTGCGGACGTAGCCGAGGCGGGCGATGACCCGCCGGACGTGCTGGAGCGTCGCGGGCGACACCCGGTCGGGCTGGTTGATCACGTTGGAGACGGTGCCGACGGAGACGCCCGCCTCGCGCGCCACGTCCTTGATGCCGACGTTGATGCGGGGGTTCACGCCGGGGTCCATGCCGGGGTTCATGCCAGGGTTCGCACCGGGGTTCGCGCCGGCATGGATACCGGCATTGCCGCCGGCATCGGTACCGGCGTTGCCACCGGTGTTCGCGGCCGTCCGCGCGGTGTCCGTCATCCGTCCCACCTGGTCCGTCCTGCCCCTGCCGCCACCCGGTCCGGGTGGGCTTCCGCCCCGCGTTTCATCCTATGCGGCCGCCCGGATCCGCCCCTCTCCCCTCTCCCCTCACGCGAGATGGAAGACCTCGGTCAGCGGGCGCATCGCGGCGTCGGGTGACTGCCCGTCGAGCTCTTCGAAGAACTCCGCCATCTCGGCCTGCCACCGGGCGTTGACCTCGGCCGCCTCCATCGCCGCGCGCGCCCGGTCGAAGTCCGGGGTCTCCAGGTAGCCGACGAGCAGCCCGTCCTCCCGGAGGAAGAGCGAGTAGTTGTGCCACCCGGCGGCGGAGAGGGCCGTGAGCATGTCGGCCCAGACGTGTGCGTGGCGCGCACGGTACTCGTCCACCCGCTCGGCCCGGACCTTCAGCAGGAAGCAGACCCGCTGCGCGTTCACCATCCGCCACTCCCTTCACTGAAATGTTTCATTTCCGTGCGTCAGGACGCTAGGACGGCGGCGCTCCGTCGGTCAAGAGTCTTGACGACACCCTGCGCGATGGTTAGCTTCCCCCACGTACTGAATCGATTCATTTCACAGCTCACGAAGACTCTGAGGTGGACATGCCCGACATCGCTGCCGTCAAGGCCGCACTCGCCGCCCAGCGGATCGAAACGCCGTCCTGGGGCTACGGCAACTCCGGGACCCGGTTCAAGGTCTTCGCGCAGCCGGGCGTGCCCCGGACCCCGTACGAGAAGCTCGACGACGCGGCGCAGGTCCACGCCCACACGGGCGTCGCCCCCAAGGTGTCGCTGCACATCCCGTGGGACCGGGTCGACGACTACGCCGCCCTCGCCGCGTACGCGAAGGAGCGCGGGCTCGAACTGGGCGCGATCAACTCCAACACCTTCCAGGACGACACGTACCGGCTCGGCAGCGTCTGCCACCCGGACGCCGCCGTGCGGCGCCGGGCCGTGGACCACCTGCTCGACTGCGTCGACATCATGGACGCGACCGGCTCGGCCGATCTGAAGCTGTGGTTCGCGGACGGCACGAACTACCCCGGGCAGGACGACGTCACCGCCCGGCAGGGGCGGCTCGCCGACTCCCTCGCGGAGGTGTACGAGCGGCTCGGCGAGGGGCAGCGGATGCTCCTGGAGTACAAGTTCTTCGAGCCGGCCTTCTACACGACCGACGTGCCGGACTGGGGCACCGCGTACGCGCACTGCCTCAAGCTGGGCCCGAAGGCCCGGGTGGTCGTGGACACCGGCCACCACGCGCCGGGCACCAACATCGAGTTCATCGTGGCCCTGCTGCTCCGGGAGGGGAGGCTCGGCGGCTTCGACTTCAACTCGCGGTTCTACGCGGACGACGACCTGATGGCCGGTGCCGCCGACCCCTTCCAGCTCTTCCGGATCATGCACGAGGTCGTCCGCAACGGCGGCCTGGAGCCCGCCGCGAACGTCGCCTTCATGCTCGACCAGTGCCACAACATCGAGGCGAAGGTCCCCGCCGTGATCCGCTCCGTGGCCAACGTCCAGGAGGCCACCGCCAAGGCGCTGCTCGTCGACGCCGACGCCCTCGCCGCCGCGCAGCGGGACGGGGACGTGCTCGCCGCCCACGCCGTCCTGATGGACGCCTACGACACCGACGTACGGCCCCTGCTGCGCGCGCTGCGCGAGGAGCGGGGCCTCGACCCGGACCCGGTCGCCGCCTACCTCCGCTCCGGGCGCCAGGAGCGGATCGCCGCCGAGCGCGTCGGCGGGAACCAGGCCGGCTGGGGCGCGTGACCCCTCTCGGCATCCCTTCGCATCCTGTCCGAAAGAAGACCACATGACCCCGGCCACACACCCCGTCGTCACCTCCCTCGTAGAGCGGGCCCACCGGCTCGGCTCCGACCCCCGCACCACCAACTACGCCGGTGGCAACGTCTCCGCGAAGGGCACCGTCACCGACCCCGTGACCGGCGGCCCCACCGACCTCATGTGGGTCAAGGGCTCCGGCGGCGACCTGGGCACGCTCACCGAGGACGGGCTCGCGGTGCTGCGCCTCGACCGGCTGCGCGCGCTCGTCGACGTCTACCCGGGCGTCGAGCGCGAGGACGAGATGGTCGCCGCGTTCGACCACTGTCTGTACGGGAAGGGCGGCGCGGCGCCGTCCATCGACACCGCCCTGCACGGCCTGGTGCCCGCGGCCCACGTCGACCACCTCCACCCGGACGCGGGCATCGCGCTCGCCTGCGCCGCCGACGGCGAGAAGCTGACCGCCGACTGCTTCGGCGACACGGTGGTGTGGGTGCCGTGGCGGCGCCCCGGCTTCCAGCTGGGTCTGGACATCGCCGCCGTGAAGGCGGCCCACCCGGCGGCGATCGGCTGCGTCCTCGGCGGCCACGGCATCACGGCCTGGGGCGAGACCTCCGAGGAGTGCGAGCGCAACTCCCTGCACATCATCCGCACCGCCGAGGCCTTCCTCGTCGAGCGGGGCCGCCCGGAGCCCTTCGGCCCGGTCGTCGAGGGGTACGCGCCGCTGCCCGAGGCCGAGCGGCGGGAACGAGCCGCCGCACTCGCCCCGTACGTCCGGGGGCTCGCCTCGCGGGACCGGCCGCAGGTCGGCCACTTCACGGACTCCGCGGCGGTGCTCGACTTCCTCGCGCGCGCCGAGCACCCGCGGCTCGCCGCCCTCGGCACGTCCTGCCCCGACCACTTCCTGCGGACGAAGGTCCGGCCGCTCGTCCTCGACCTGCCGGCCGACGCGCCCCTCGACCGGGCGGTCGACCGGCTGCGGGAGCTGCACACCGCCTATCGCGAGGAGTACGCGGCGTACTACGCGCGGCACGCGACGGCCGGCTCCCCCGCGATGCGGGGCGCGGATCCGGCGATCGTCCTCGTCCCCGGCGTCGGCATGTTCTCGTTCGGCCGCGGCAAGCAGACGGCGCGGGTGGCGGGCGAGTTCTACGTCAACGCGATCAATGTGATGCGCGGGGCGGAGGCGGTCTCCGCGTACGCGCCGATCGAGGAGTCGGAGAAGTTCCGCATCGAGTACTGGGAGCTGGAGGAGGCCAAACTGCGGCGGATGCCCGCGCCACGGCCGCTCGCGACCCGGGTGGCGCTCGTGACGGGCGCGGGCAGCGGCATCGGCCGGGCGATCGCGCACCGGCTGGCCGCCGAGGGCGCCTGTGTGGTGGTCGCCGATCGCGACGCGGCGAACGCGGCGGCGGTCGCAGCGGAGTTGGGCGGACCGGACACGGCGGTGGCCGTCGCCGTGGACGTCACGTCGGAGGAGCGGATCGGCGCCGCTTTCCGGTCGGCGCTGCTCGCCTTCGGCGGGGTGGACCTGGTCGTCAACAACGCGGGCCTGTCGATCTCCAAGCCGCTCCTGGACACCACGGCGGAGGACTGGGACGTCCAGCACGCCGTCATGGCGCGGGGGTCGTTCCTCGTGTCCCGGGAGGCCGCGCGGGTGATGACGACGCAGGGCCTCGGCGGCGACATCGTCTACATCGCCTCCAAGAACGCGGTCTTCGCCGGCCCGAACAACATCGCCTACTCCGCCACGAAGGCCGACCAGGCCCATCAAGTGCGGCTTCTGGCAGCCGAGTTGGGTGAAAACGGGATCCGCGTCAACGGCGTCAATCCGGACGGCGTGGTGCGCGGCTCGGGCATCTTCGCCGGCGGCTGGGGCGCGCAGCGGGCCGCCACGTACGGCATCGCGGAGGAGGAGTTGGGCGCCTTCTACGCCCAGCGCACCCTGCTGAAGCGGGAGGTTCTTCCCGAGCACGTCGCCAACGCGGTCTTCGCGCTCACGGGCGGCGACCTCGCCCACACGACCGGGCTCCACGTCCCGGTGGACGCGGGCGTGGCGGCCGCCTTCCTCCGGTGAGCGGGCCGACGGCAGGGCCGCGCGACGTCTTCGCGGCGGCGGATCTGGGGGCCACCAGCGGACGGGTGATGCTCGGCCGCGTCGGCCCCGGCCGCCTCGACCTCACCGAGGCCCACCGCTTCCCCAACACCCCTGTCCCGCTGCCGGACGGGCTGCGCTGGAACGTCCTCGCCCTCTTCCAGGGCGTCCTGGAGGGGTTGCGCGCGGCAGCCCGCTCCGGCGGGGTCGCCTCCGTCGGCGTCGACACCTGGGGCGTGGACTACGGCCTCCTCGACGCGGACGGCGTCCTCCTCGGCGCCCCGCACCACTACCGCGACCCGCGCACCGACGGCGCCGCGGAGTCCGTGTGGGCGCGCGTCGGCCCGGCGGAGCTCTACCGGATCACCGGCCTCCAGCACCTGCCCTTCAACACCGTCTTCCAGCTCGCCGCAGCCGCCGGGAGCGCCCAACTCGACGCGGCACGCACGCTGTTGCTCCTGCCGGACCTGATGGTCCACTGGCTGACCGGGACGGTCGGAGCCGAGGAGACCCACGCCTCCACCACGGGTCTCTTCGACGCCCGCGCGGGCACCTGGTCCAAGGAGCTGATCGGCAGGCTCGGGGTGGATCCCGGGCTGCTGCCGCCGCTCCGCGCGCCCGGCGATCCGGCGGGCGAACTCCTGCCGTACGTCGCCGAGTTCACCCGCCTCGACGCGCGGACGCCGGTGACGGCGGTCGCCTCGCACGACACCGCGTCGGCCGTGGTCGCCGTCCCGGCCACGGCCCCGGACGTCGCCTTCCTGTCCTGCGGCACCTGGTCCCTTGCCGGTCTGGAGCTGGACGCCCCGGTGCTCACCGAGGAGTCCCGGGCGGCCAACTTCACCAACGAGCGCGGGGTCGACGGCACCGTCCGCTTCCTGCGCAACATCATGGGTCTGTGGCTCCTGGAGGAGTGCCGCAGGACCTGGGCGGGGCACGGGTCGGCCGCCGGGCTGCCGGAGCTGCTCGCGCAGGCGGCGCGGGCGGAGCCGCTGGCGGCGCTCGTCGACCCGGACGCGCCGGAGTTCCTGGCCCCGGGCGACATGCCGGAGCGGATACGGGCCCACTGCCGCGGGACCGGGCAGCGCGCGCCCGAGAGCCCCGGGGCGGTGGTCCGCTGCGTCCTGGAGAGCCTGGCACTCGCGCACCGGCGCACCTTGCGGCAGGCCGCCGAGCTGGCCGGCCGGGAGATCGCGCGGGTCCATCTCGTGGGCGGCGGGGCCCGCAACGAGCTGCTGTGCCAGTGGACGGCGGACGCCACCGGGCTTCCCGTGGTCGCCGGTCCTGTCGAGGCCACGGCCCTCGGCAACGTCCTCGTACAGGCGCGGGCGGCGGGGCTCGTCGGCGACCTCGCCTCGATGCGCCGGCTCGTCGCGCGGACCCAGCCGCTGCGGCACTACGCCCCCCGGCAGGACCCCGCCGGGCGCGCCGCCTGGGACGCGGCCGCCGCGCGCACGGCACCGTCCCCGAGGAACCCGTGACGCGGCGGACCCGCCACCCCACCAGGGACGGCGACGACGGAGCGGCCGGACCCCGGGAAGACTCCGGCGGGGTCCGGCGGGGTCTTCCCGGGGTCCGGAGGGGTCCGACCGCCCGTCAGTCGGGCCGGTCGTACCCTTACGCCGATTCCCGGCGGACGAGCTCCGTGGGCAGGATGACCGCCGCCGGTTCCTCGCCCGCTATCCGGGCCAGCAGCGTCCGCACCATCTCGGTGCTGATCCGGTCCCACGGCTGACGGATCGTGGTGAGCGAGGGGCGGCTTGAGAGGGCCGCCGGGGAGTCGTCGAAGCCGCCCACCGCGATGTCCTCGGGGACCCGGCGGCCCGCGCGGGCCAGGGCGTCGAGGACGCCCTGCGCCATCAGGTCGGAGGCGACGAAGACCGCGTCGATGTCGGGGGCGCGCTCCAGGAGGGCGACGGCCGCGTCCTCGCCGCTCGCCCGGCTGTAGTCGCCGGTCGCGACGAGCGTCTCGTCGACGGGGAGTCCGACCTCGGCGAGGGTCTCGCGGTAGCCGGCGAGCCGCTCGACGCCGCCCGGGGTGTCGAGCGGGCCGCTGACGGTGGCGATCCGCCGCCGCCCCGACGCGTACAGATGGCGCACCATGTCGCGGGCGCCGTCGCGGTCGTCGGCGGCGACGTAGCCGATCTTGGCGGTCTGGCCGAGGGGCTTGCCGCAGGCGACGACGGGCACGCCGGCCTCGTGCAGCCGGGCCACCACGGGGTCGCCTGAGTGGCTGGAGACGAGGAGGACGCCGTCGACGTGGCCGGCCTCGATGTAGCGGAGGTTGCGGCGGCGTTCGTCCTCGGTGCCCGCGATCATCAGGAGGAGCGGGATGTCCTGGGCGGCGAGTGCCTGGGTGCAGGCCCGCAGCAGGACGTTGAAGTTGGGGTCCTCGAAGAAGCGCTCCTGCGGCTCGGTCAGGAGGAAGGCGACCGAGTCGGACTTGCCGGTGATCAGCGAGCGGGCGTGCCGGTTGACGACGTATCCCGTTCTGCGGATCGCCGCGTCGACGGCGGCCTTCGCGGACGGGCTGACGTAGTGGCCGCCGTTGAGGACGCGGGAGACGGTGCCGCGCGAGACCCCGGCCTCGCGGGCCACGTCGTGGATGGTCGCCGGACGGCGCCTTGCCGCTGCTGTGCTCATGCTGTGTGTTTCCCCTCGCTCCCCTGTGCTTCAGGACTTTACGGCGCCGGAGAGCAGATCGAGGCTCCAGAAGCGCTGGATGAGAAGGAAGAGGGCGATGAGCGGGACGACCGCGAGCAGGGCGCCCGTGATGACCAGGGTGTAGAGGGCGGGCTGGCTGGCACCCTGTTTGAGGAGGGTGAACAGGCCGACGGTCATGGGGAACTTCTCGTCGTCGCCGAGCATGATGAAGGGCAGCAGGAAGTTGTTCCAGATGGCGACGAACTGGAAGAGGAAGATCGTCACCAGGCCCGGGGCCATCATCGGGACGGCGATCCTGAGGAAGATCCGCCACTCGCCGGCGCCGTCCATGCGGCCGGCCTCGACGAGCTCCATGGGGACGGCGGCCTCGGCATAGATGCGGCCGAGGTAGACGCCGTACGGGGAGAGGACCAGCGGCAGCAGGACGGAGGCGTACGTGTCCGTCAGGTCGGCCTCGGCCATCAGCAGGTACTGCGGGATGGCGAGGATGACCGGGGGCATGAGGACGCCCGCGAGCATGATGTTGAAGAACGCCTCGCGGCCGCGGAAGCGGTAGACGGCGAGGGCGTAGCCGGCGAACGCGGAGACGACGGTGGACAGGATGCCGCCGAGGCCCGCGTACAGCACCGAGTTGGCCATCCAGCGCCAGTAGATGCCGTCGCGGTATCCGGTGAGCTCGCCGATGTTGTCGGTGAAGCCGCTGCCGGGCAGGAAGGTGAAGGTGGAGAAGAGCTCGTCGTCGGCCTTGGTGGCGGCGACGAGGACCCAGGCGACGGGCAGCAGGCAGTAGAGCGCGCCGAGGACGAGGGCGGCCGTCGGCAGCAGGGCGGTGCGGCGGGGGCGCGGCGGCGGCTGGGAGGTGCCGGGGGTGGGCCCGGCGGCGGGGGCCGCCGTGCGGAGCGTCGGGGAGGCGAGCCCGGTCATCGGCCTGCTCCTTGTGTGGTGCGGCGGTTGGAGATCCTGAGGAGCGCGAAGGAGAGCGCGAAGGTGGCGAGGGCGAGGACGACGGCGGTGGCCGAGGCGGCGTGGATGTTCCCGCCGGTGAAGGCGTCGCTGTAGACCTTCATGAGGGGGCTCCAGGTGGAGGGGATGCCGTTGGTGAGCGGCTTGAGCGTCATCGGCTCGTTGAAGACCTGGAGGGTCGCGATGATCGAGAAGAAGAAGGTGAGCACCAGCGAGGGCACCACCATCGGGATCTTGACGCGGAGCGCGATCTGGAGCTCGGAGCAGCCGTCGAGCTTGGCCGCCTCGTACACCTCGGTGGGCAGGGCGCGCAGTGCGGTGTAGATGACGATCATGTTGAAGCCGGTGCCGCCCCAGACGGCGATGTTGGACATCGCGAGGTAGAGCGGTCCGCCGTCCATGAGGTCGGGCTGCGGGAGGCCGGCCTTGTCGAGGAGGTAGTGGAAGGGGCTGACGTCGGGGAGGTAGAGGAAGCCCCAGAGGACGGCCGCGATGACGCCGGGGACGGCGTACGGGAGGAAGATCGCGAGCCGGGCGAAGGAGC
Organism: Streptomyces sp. NPDC056169; assembly: GCF_042268445.1. Lineage (NCBI taxonomy): Bacteria > Bacillati > Actinomycetota > Actinomycetes > Kitasatosporales > Streptomycetaceae > Streptomyces > Streptomyces sp. NPDC056169. The sequence continues at coordinate 96,479 of NZ_JBHJUO010000022.1, forward strand.
GGGCCCGGACGCGCTCGGAGTCGAGCAGGAGCGCGAAGAAGAGGGCGAGACCGAGCATGACGGGGACGACGATGGCGCCGTAGCCGAGGACGCGCAGGGCGCTCGCGAGGAGTTCGGAGTCGGTGAGGGCGGAGGTGTAGTTCTCCAGGCCGGCCCAGACCTCGGACTTGGCTCCCTTGCCGAGGCCGAGGCCCTTGATCTTGACCTTGTGGAAGCTGAGCCAGACCGCGTAGCCGATGGGCAGGGCGAAGAAGAGGGCGAAGAGGACGGCCGCGGGGAGGAGGAAGCCGTACGGGGCCGCCTTGACCCCGTACGACCGGCGCACGCCCTTGGGGGGCTGCGTCACTTGGCAACCTCGAAGCCCTGCTTGGCGAGGTCCGCGACGGTGGCGGCCTGCATCGCGGCGAGGGCTTCGGCGAAGCCGCTCTTGGCCTTGGCGGCCGCGCCGAACCGGTCCTTGAAGGAGGTGTAGGCGACGTTGACGTTGGGGCCCCAGGCGGCCGGGGCGGTGGTCTTCGCTATCTCGGCGGCGCGGGTGTAGAAGTCGGGCTGGTTGGCGAAGTAGTCGGGGGCCTTGGCGAGGGCGCCGCTGGTCTGGGCGGCGGTGGCGGCGGGGTAGATGCCGCTCTCCTTGACGAGGGCGGCGAGGGCCTCCGGGTCGGTGTTCAGCCAGGTGGCGAACTCGGCGGCGGCCGCCTTGTGCTTCGAGTCGGTGGTGACGGCGGTGGAGGAACCGCCCCAGCTGCCGGTGGTGTTCTCGCCCTTGTTCCACTGCGGGAGCGGGGCCATCGCCCACTTGCCCTTGGTGTCGGGGGCGGCGGTGGTGAGGGTGCCGGGCGCCCAGACGGCGCTGACCCAGGCGATCTGCTCGCCGGTGTTGAGGGCCTTGTTCCAGGCGGGGGTGTACATCGGCTGGTTGTCGATGGCGCCCTCGGCGACCAGGCCGCCCCAGAAGTCGGAGACCTTCTTGGTGGCGGCGTCGTCGATGCCGACCTTCCAGGTGTCGCCCTCGAAGGTCCACCACTTGGCCCCGGCCTGCTGGGAGAGGCCGGCGAAGAGGCCGGAGTCGTTGGCGGAGAAGGTGGTCAGGGACTTCTTCGGCGCCTTCTTCCTGACCGCGCGGGCGGTCTCGGCGAACTCGTCCCAGGTGGTGGGTACGGTCAGGCCGTACTGCTTGAAGAGGTCCTCGCGGTAGAAGAACATCAGCGGCCCGGAGTCCTGCGGCAGGGCGTAGACGGCCTCGCCGCCGAAGGTGGTCTGCTGCCAGATGCCGGGCGCGAACCGGTCCTTGACGCCCTGGACCTCCTGGGCGATGTCGGCGAGGGCGTCGTTGCTGACGAGCGTCGGCAGGGCCTGGTACTCGGCCTGCACCAGGTCGGGGGCCTTGTGCGCCTTCGCCGCGGTGATGATCTTCGTGACGAGGTCGTCGCCGGAGGCCTGCTTCTGCACGGTGACCTTGATGTCGGGGTGCTTGGCGTTCCAGAGGGCCGCGACCTTGTCCATGCCGGGCGCCCAGGCCCAGTAGGTGAGCGAGACCGGGCCGGACTCCGCGCCCGTCGTGCCGCCGGATCCGGAGCCGGAGTCGGAGGAGCCGCAGGCGGTGAGTGCGGTGGCGCCGAGCAGGACGGCGGTGGCGGCGGCGAGGCTGCGGCGCGTGATGTGGGGCATGGGGTACTTCTCCCTGACCGAAAGGGGCCTCTCTCGCAGACGGAGAGGCCGACCATGCATCTGTGAGCGTTCACAGTAGAGAAACGTTCCGGACACTTGTCAATGGTTGTTCGTGTGCGGTTATGTTGCGTTGCCACATCGAGATCGGGTGTGTGCACGTTCCCAACGAACAAAGCTTTTATCTTCCGATGGTTCAGGAGAGACTCATGCCGCAGACCACTCCCAAGGGCCTGCACCGGCTCGCGTTCGGTGGCGACTACAACCCCGAGCAGTGGCCGGAAAGCGTCTGGCAGGAGGACGTCCGGCTGATGCGGGAGGCCGGCGTCACGATGGTGAGCGTCGGCATCTTCTCCTGGGCCCTCCTGGAGCCCGAGCGGGGCCGGTACGACTTCGGCTGGCTCGACCGGCTCCTCGACCTGCTGCACGCGCACGGCATCCGCGTCGACCTGGGCACGCCCACCGTGGCACCGCCCGCCTGGTTCTACCGCGCCCACCCCGAGGCCCTGCCCGTCACCGCCGAGGGCGTCCGCTACTCGTACGGCTCACGCGGGGCGATCTGCCACAGTTCGCCCGCCTACCGCGCGGCCGCCGCCGGCATCACCACCGAACTGGCCCGCCGCTACGGCAGCCACCCCGCGCTCGCCCTCTGGCACGTCCACAACGAGTACGGCGTGCCCGTCAGCGCCTGCTACTGCGACCACTGCGCCGCCCACTTCCGCCGCTGGCTCCACGAGACCCACGGCTCGGTGGAGGCCGTGAACGAGGCCTGGGGCACCGCCTTCTGGGGGCAGCGCTACGCCTCGTACGACGAGATCGACCCGCCCCGCGTCACCCCCACCGTCGGCAACCCCGCCCAGCAGCTCGACTACCGGCGCTTCGCCGACACCACCATCCGCGAGAACTTCCGGACGGAACGGGACATCCTGCACGAGCTGGCCCCCGGCATCCCCGTCACCACCAACTTCATGACCGCGCTCAGCCAGTGCGACTCGATCGACTACTGGGCCTGGGGACGCGAGGTCGACCTCGTCACCAACGACCACTACCTGATGACCGACGGCCGCCGCACCCACGTCAACCTCGCCATGGCCGCCGACCTGACCCGCTCCGTCGCGGGCGGCGCGCCCTGGCTGCTCCTGGAGCACTCCACGTCCGGCGTGAACTGGCAGGCCCGCAACCCCGCCAAGCGCCCCGGCGAGATGGCCCGCAACTCCCTCGCCCACGTCGCCCGCGGATCCGAGGGCGCCATGTTCTTCCAGTGGCGCCAGTCCCGGCGCGGCGCCGAGAAGTTCCACTCCGCGATGGTCCCGCACGGCGGCACCGACACCCGCGTCTGGCGCGAGGTCGTCGCCCTCGGCGCCGGTCTGGAGGCCCTGGAGGAGGTACGCGGCACCCGGACCGTCCCGGACGTCGCCATGCTCTGGGACTGGCACTCCTGGTGGGCGCAGAACCTGGAGTGGCGGCCGAACGAGGCCCACGACGCCCGCGAGCGCGCCGACAGCTTCTACGAGACCCTCTACGACCGGCACCTCACGGTCGACTTCGCCCACCCCGAGGCCGACCTGTCCGCCCACCCGCTGGTCGTCGTCCCCGCGCTCTACCTCATGACCGAGGCGGCCGGGCAGAACCTCCGCGAGTACGTCGAGAACGGCGGCACGCTCGTCGTCTCGTACTTCTCCGGGATCGTCGACGAGCACGACGCCGTGCACCCCGGCGCCTACCCGGGCGCCCTGCGCGACGTCCTCGGCCTCACCGTCGAGGAGTGGTCGCCGCTCCTCGACGACCAGCGCGTCCGGATCGCGGGCCCGGACGGCGGCTCCCTCACCGGCGACGTGTGGACGGAGTTCGTCCGGCCGCGCGGCGCCGAGACCGTGTGGACGTACGCGGACGGGCCGGCCGCCGGCGGGCCCGCGGTCACCCGGCACCGGCTCGGCCGGGGCACCGCCTGGTACGTCTCCACCCGGCTCGACGCGGCCTCGCTGGACGCGATCGTCGCCGCCGCCTGCGTGGACGCCGGAGTCGCGGCCCGGGCCGCGCTCCCGCGGGACGTGGAGGTCGTGCGCCGCGCCGGGGAGGGCGGGCAGCAGTACCTCTTCGCGCTCAACCACTCCGCCGAGGACGCCGTGGTGCCGCTGGACGGCTCCGGCGTGGAACTCCTCGCCGGTACGCCGGTCGACGGGAAGGTCACCGTCCCCGCCGGTGCGGTCGGCGTCGTCCGCCTGAACGCCTGACCTCCCCACAGCCCCACCGGGCGTCCCACCGCTTCACCGGCCCACCCCTCCCCCGGCCTGCCGCCGGGGCCCCCGATCTCCCTGGGGGCGGCGGAACCCGCTGCGCCGCCCCCGGGTGAGCCGTGCCACCCGTAAGGAACCACCCGCACCACACCTCACATTGGCCACCGTCGAAGGGACTCGACGATGCACCCCGTACGAAGCCGCATCCGCCTGCGAGCCGCGGCCGTCGCCGCGGCGCTCGCCGCTCTGCTCCTGGCCCCGCTGCCCGCCGCCCCGCACGCCGAGGCAGCCGCCACGCTCACCAACGCCGGGTTCGAGAGCGACGCGGCCGGCACCGCCACCCCGGCCGGCTAGTCCACCTACTCCGCCGCCGGCCAGAACGCCTCCTCGTTCACCGAGGCCGGGGGCCACGGCGGCGGTTACCGCCTCAGTCACTGGTCGGGGTCCGCGTACAAGGTCGAGACGTACCAGTACCTCTCCGGCCTCGCCGACGGCACGTACACGCTCAGCGCCTGGGTCCGCTCCGGCGGCGGGCAGAACTCCGCCTATCTGGCCCTGCGCAACTGCGGCTCCGCCGAACAGCGCACCGACCTGCCCGTCACGTCCACCTGGATACGGATCGTCACCCCCGTCACCGTCTCGGGCGGCGCGTGCACCGTCAGCGTCAACTCCGATGCCAATGCCGGGAACTGGCTCAACGTCGACGACCTGACGTTCACGTCCGGCACTACCGGGCTCACGGTCCGGGGCGTCGACCTCTCCGCGCTCAAGAAGAGCGAGGACCTCGGCGGGACCTACAAGTCGAGCACCGGCGCCACCGGCGACGCGGTCGCCCTCCTCAAGAACGCGGGGGCGAACTACGGCCGCCTCAAGGTGTGGGTGAACCCGGCGGACGGCTACAACGACAAGGCCCGCGTCCTCGCCACCGCCCAGAAGATCAAGGCGCAGGGCATGAAGCTCCTCGTCGACTTCCACTACTCCGACATCTGGGCCGACCCCGGCGCCCAGACCAAGCCCGCCGCCTGGTCCGGCCACTCGTACAGCCAGCTCAAGACCGACGTCTACAACCACACCTACGACGTCCTGAACGCCCTCAAGGCACAGGGCACCACGGCCGACATGGTGCAGATCGGCAACGAGATCAACACCGGCATGCTCTGGCCCGAGGGCTCGACGTCGAACTGGTCGCAGCTCGGCGGGCTGTTGAAGTCCGGCATCTCCGCCGCCAAGGCGGTCTCGTCGAACACGCAGATCGCGCTGCACCTCGCCCACGGCGGCGACAACGCCCTCTACCGGACGTGGTTCGACAACGCGACCGCACAGGGCGTGAGTTACGACGTCATCGCGCTCTCCTTCTACGGCTACTGGCACGGCGCGCTCTCCGCGCTCCAGACCAACCTCGATGACGTCTCCGCCCGTTACGGCAAGAAGGTCATGGTCGCCGAGACCGCGTACCCGTTCCGCCTCGACAGCGAGGACGGCCACGAGAACATCATCGACCTGTCGAGCGAGCTGGTCACCGGCTACCCGGCGAGCAGCGCCGGCCAGTCGGCCTGGCTGCGGGACGTCATGAACGTCGTCGAGGCCGTGCCGAACGGCCGCGGTCTCGGGGCCGTCTACTGGGAACCGGCCTGGACCGCCGTCACCGGCAACGGCTGGGACCCCGCCGACTCCACCTCGGGCAACGGCTGGGAGAACCAGGCCCTGTTCGACTACGACAGCAAGCTGCTCCCGGCGGCCGGCTGGCTCGCCCACCGCTGACGCACCATTGTCGTACCGCTGACGCACCGCACACAGACCCCGAAGGGGCCGGACTCGTCCGCGAGTCCGGCCCCTTCGGCATGCCCTGCTACCACTCGGCCAGCGAGCCGTCGTCGCGCCGCCACGCCGGGTTGCGCCAGCGGTGACCGACCTCGGCGGCCCGCTCGACCGCCTTCTCGTCGACCTCGATGCCGAGCCCCGGGCCGGTGGGCAGCCCCACGTGCCCGTCCTCGTACCGGAAGACCGACGGGTCCACGAGGTAGTCGAGCAGGTCCGAGCCGGTGTTGTAGTGGATGCCGAGGCTCTGCTCCTGGATCAGCAGGTTCGGCGCGGCGAAGCCGACCTGGAGGCAGGAGGCGAGCGCGATCGGACCCAGCGGGCAGTGCGGGGCGAGGGAGACGTCGTACGCCTCCGCCATCGCGGCGATCCTCCGCACCTCCGAGATGCCGCCCGCGTGCGAGAGGTCCGGCTGCGCGACCGCGATGCCTTGGTCGAGGACCTTCTTGAAGTCCCAGCGGGAGTAGAGGCGTTCGCCGGTGGCGATGGGGATCGAGGTGGAGCGGACGATGTCGCCGATGTGGTCGCTCATCTCCGGGACGACCGGCTCCTCCACGAAGAAGGGCAGGTACGGCTCCAGGAGCGGCAGGACGCGGCGGGCCATGGGCGCGGTGAGACGGCCGTGGAAGTCGATCGCGATGTCGAACTCGTCGCCGACGGCCTCGCGAATGGAGGCGACGCGCTCGACGATGCCGTGGACGGCCGCCGGGGTGTCGATGAGCCGCAGCTGCGCGGAGGCGTTCATCTTGATCGCGGTGAAGCCCTCGTTCTTCCGCGCGAGGGCCTCGGAGGCGACCTCGTCGGGCCGGTCGCCGCCGATCCAGCTGTAGACCCGGGCGCGGTCGCGGACGTTGCCGCCGAGGAGCTGCCACACGGGGACGCCGAGGGCCTTGCCCGTGATGTCCCAGAGGGCCTGGTCGATGCCGGCGACGGCGCTGGAGAGGACGGGGCCGCCGCGGTAGAAGCCGCCCTTGGTGAGGACCTGCCAGTGGTCCTCGATCCTCATCGGGTCCCGGCCGATCAGGTAGTCGGAGAGCTCCTCGACGGCGGCGGCGACGGTGTGCGCGCGGCCCTCGACGACGGGCTCGCCCCAGCCCGTGATGCCCTCGTCGGTCTCGATGCGCAGGAAGCACCAGCGCGGGGCGACGAGGTAGGTGCGCAGGGAGGTGATCTTCACTTGGAGTCCTTCTTCACGGTCCAGCCGCCGTCGACGACCAGGTTCGTTCCGGTGATGTAGGCGGCGTCGGCGGAGGCGAGGAAGGCGACGGCGGACGCCACTTCCTCGGGGCGGCCGAGCCGGGCGAGTGCCGTGGCGGCGGCGGACATCCGCCGGCCCTCCTCGTCGACGTCGTTCCACACGTCGGTGAGGATCGGTCCCGGCAGGACGGAGTTGAAGCGCACGTCAGGCCCGTACTCGACGGCGAACTGCCGTACCAGCGCGCACATTCCGCCCTTCGCGGCGGCGTACGCGGGGTAGCCGGGGAGTCCGAAGTCGGCGTGGACGCTGGAGGTGGCGACGACGCTGCCGCGCTCGGCGCGCAGGTCGTCGAGGAAGGTGCGGGTGGCGAGGTAGAGGGCCCGCAGGTTGACCGCCATCTCCCGGTCCCAGAGGGCGACGGGGAGTTCATGGGCGGCGGCCGTGGTGTGGGTGAAGGCGTTGCTGTGGAGGATGCCGACCGGGCCGAAGCGGGTGTGGGCCTCCTCGCGCAGTGCGGTCCAGTCCTCCTCGGAGGAGACGTCGCAGCGTACGTAGGCGGCGCGGCCGCCGTCGGCGCGGATCGCCGCGGCGACGGCCTCGCCCGCCTCGTCGGCGATGTCGGAGACGAGGACCGCGGCGCCCTCGGCGGCGAGGCGGGCCGCGCTGGCGGCGCCGATGCCCGAGGCCGCGCCGGTCACGACGGCGGTCTGTCCGGAGAAACGGTTCATGGTGGTGGGTTCCTGTGTGGTCGTACGGAGCGGGGCGGTCGGGTTCGGAGGCTCAGCGGCTGATGTCCTGGGCGGCGAGCAGGCCGAGTTCGGCGCGGCGCGGGAGGCCCTCCCAGTCGCCGGGGACGGAGACCGCGAAGGCTCCGCAGAGCGCGGCGAGACGGAGACGTTCCGGTGCCGGGGAGCCGTCGAGGACGGCGGCGAGGTAGCCGGAGACGAAGGCGTCGCCCGCACCGACGGGGTCGACGGCCGTGACGGGTACGGCCTGTTGGACGTGGAGCTCGCCGTCGGCGACCGCGAGGGCCCCGTCGGCGCCGAGCTTGAGCACGGCCTGCGCGGGGCCGAGCCGGGTCAGGGCGCGGGCCATCCGTTCCGGCTCGTCCTCGGGCACCTCGGGCACGAAGAGGGAGGCCTCCTCGGGTCCGGCGAAGACGATGTCGGCGTACGGGAGGAGGCGGGCGAGGACATTGGCGGCCTCGGTGCGGCTCCAGAGGCGTTCGCGGTGGTTGACGTCGAAGGAGACGGTGACCCCGGCGGCCCGGGCGACCGCGACGGCGTGCTCGACGGCGGCGCGGGCCGTGGTGCTCAACGCCGGGGTGATGCCCGTGACATGGAGGATCCGGGCCCCGGTGAGATGTGCTTCGTCGAGGTCGGCGGGAGCGAGCCGGGAGCCGGCGAGTCCGGCGCGGTAGTACGTGACGCGGAGCCGGTCGGCGGTGCGGCGTTCGCGGAGCATCAGGCCGGTGGGGGCCGCCGGGTCCGTACGGGCGCCGGAGACGTCGACGCCCTCGGCGCGGAGTCCGGCGAGGACCATCGCGCCCGTCGCGTCGTCCCCGACGCGGCCGGTCCAGGCCGCGCGGTGACCGAGCCGGCTGACGCCGATGGCGACGGTCGCCTCCGCGCCCGCCCAGCCGAGCCGCAGGGGTGCTCCCGTGGCGAACGGGCCGGGCGCGGTGGCGGCGGCGACCGCCATGACCTCGCCGAGGGTGACCAGTTCGGGCGCTGCCGGCGTCATCGGCGTATGCCGTCGAGGAAGGCGGCCGCGCGGTCGGCGAGGGCCGCGAGGGAGCCGCCCTCGCAGGCGTCCCCGACGAGGGGGCTGCCGACGCCGAGGGCGGTGGCGCCGGCGGCGAGGTAGGCGGGGGCATCGGCGGCACCGATGCCCCCGGTCGGGACGAGCGGGATGTCGGGCAGCGGGGCGCGGACGGCGCGGAGGTACTCCGGTCCGCCGGTCGCGGCGGGGAAGAGCTTCACCATGGTGGCGCCGGCGCGCCAGGCGGTGAGGATCTCGGTGGGTGTGTAGGCGCCGGGGAGCACCGGGACGTCCAGGCGGACGGCCTCGGCGATGACCTCGGTGGAGGTGGTCGGGGTGATGAGGTAGGTGGCTCCGGCCTCGACGGCGGCCCGGGCCTCGGCGGGCGTGGTCACCGTGCCCGCGCCGAGCGCGAGCCCGGGCGGGGCGTCGGCGGCGTACTCGCGGAGCGCGTCGAGGACTCCGGGGGTGGTGAGGGTGAACTCGGCGGCGCGGACGCCGGAGGCCCGGAGGGTGTCGGTGACTTCGGCGAAGCGGGCGGCGGAGGCGGAGCGGAGGATCGCGATGACGGGAGCGGCGGCCAGCGCGGCGCGCAGGCCTTCGTGCGCGGCGCTCGGCGTGGCACGCGGGTTGGCTGTCCGGGTGGCACTCGGGGTGGCGTCGTGGTGTGGGGTGGTCATGGTGCGGTGCTTCCTTGCGGTCTGGGCGCGTTCCGCCGGGGTCAGTGGTCGGCGTATCGAGTGCCGGGGGGCAGTGGTCGGCGTACCGAATGCCGGGAGTGATTGGTCGGCGTACCGAGTGCCGGGGGTCAGTGGTCGGCGTACGGAGTGGTGGGCAGGCCGGTGGCGCCGGGGCGGCAGACGAAGAGGCGGCCGGCGTGGGGCTCGGCGAGCCGGGCTTCCTCGTCGAGGCCCTCGGTCGCCGTGGTGATGACCAGGACGTCGCGTGCGGGGCCGGCGAAGGCGCAGCTCGTCACGTGCGAGGCGGGTACCTCCACGCGGGCGTGGAGGGTGCCGTCGGGGGTGAAGGCGAGGACTTCGCCGCCTCCCCACACGGCGACCCAGACGCGGCCCGCGCTGTCGACGGTGAGTCCGTCGGGGACGCCCCGGTCGAGGACGGCGAAGGGGCGCCGGTCGCTCAGGGCGCCGTTCTCGGGGTCGTAGGCGAAGACGTCGACGCGGCCGGTGGGGCTGTCGGCGTAGTAGAGGAGGCTGCCGTCGGGGCTCCAGCCGAGGCCGTTGGAGATGGTGACGGAGTCGAGCAGGGGGGCGAGTCCGTCGTCGTCGAGGCGGTAGAGGGTGCCCGCGCCGGGGCTCTCGTCGTACGCCATGGTGCCGGCGAGGAGCCGGCCGGCGGGGTCGACGGCGGCGTCGTTCATGCGGCGCGGCAGGCCGTCGTCGGGGAGGACGGGCGCGGCGAGTTCGACGGCCTCGGCGACCGGGCGGCCCTCGGCGAGGTGCAGGACGGAGGTGCCGGCGGCGGCGAGGAGGGCTCCGGAGGCGCACAGGGCGACGGCGCCGACGGGGCGGTCGAAGCGGAGGGTGGCGAGGGGCTCCAGGTCGGGCCCGTCCTCTCCGTCGGTCAGGCCGGCGCGGTGGACCAGGCCGTCCGGGATGTCCACCCAGAGCATTTCCTGGCGCCGGTCGTCCCAGAGGGGTCCTTCCGTCAGGCGTCCGGGCAGGGGGGAGCAGGGCACGGCCCTGAGGTGCAGCATCTGTCCTCCACGGTTGTCCTCGGCTGGCTCCACAAAAGCTAGGGCTTCGTCTAACGGTTGTAAATAACCCCTGCACCGCTTCTTCCAACCCTTCGAATAAGATCGCCGGGACAGCGCGGCCGCGTCGTGCCCCGTCGACCGGAGGACAGCACAGATGATCAAGCGGACGTCGCAGGACATCCGACGCCTCAACCGCTTCGAGGTCCTGCGGCGCGTCTACGCGGGCCCGGGCGCGATGAGCCGCCAGGACATCGCGGCGGCGACCGGGCTCTCCTTCGCCACCGTTGCCAACCTCACCGCCGAGCTCCTGGAGGCCGGCGTCCTCGTCGAGGCCGGCCACGAGGACTCCAGCGGCGGCCGGCCCCGCGCACGCCTCGCCGTCAACGCCGAGCGGGGCGCGCTGATCGGTGTCGACATCGCCGAGACCTCGGTGCACGCCGAGCTCTTCGACCTGGCCCTTGAGGTCCGGCACTCGGTCGAGCGCCCGCTCCCGCCGGGTGACGTCCGCCCCTCCGACGTCGTCGACGTCCTCGCCGGCTGCGTGGAGGAGCTGCTGAGCGCCTCCGGGGTGCCCCGCGAGCGGGTGCTCGGGGCCGGGGTCAGCGTGCCGGGCATGGTGGAGCGCGAGGGCGGCGTCTCGTCCTTCTCCCCGTACTGGTCCTGGCACGAGGTGCCCCTGCGCGCCCTGCTCGACGAGCGCCTCGGGCTGCCCCTGTGGCTCGACAACCCGCTGCGGGCCAGCACGGTCGCGGAGCTGTGGTTCGGCGCCGGGCGCGAGGTGGACGACCTGGTGGTGCTCACCCTGCGGGCCGGTGTCGGCGCCGGGATCGCGATCGACGGGCAGCTCTACCGGGGCTTCACCAACAGCGCGGGCGAGTGGGGCCACACCTGCATCGCCCTCGACGGCCGCCTGTGCACCTGCGGCAACCGGGGCTGTGTGGAGGCGTACGTGAGCACCCGGGGGATCGCGCAGACCTGGCGCGAACTCGCGGCCGACGACGAGCGGGCGACGGGGACGGGGCCGGGGACGGGCGCGAGCACGGGGACGGCGGTGGGACCGGGGGAAGGCTCTGGGACAGAGCCGGGACCGGGGACAGAGCCGGGACCGGGGACAGGGCCGGGACCGGGGACGGGGCCGGGACCCGGGCAGGACGACGCGGCCACGGTCGCCGCCCTGGCGCGCGCGGCGGCGGAGCAGGACCCGACGGCCGCCGCCGTCATCGACAGGACCGGGCGCTATCTGGGTGCGGCGGTGGCCAATCTGGTCAACCTCTTCAACCCCCGGGTGCTCGTCCTCGGCAATCAGGTCGTCGACCTGCTCGGGGAGCGGCTGCTGACCGCCACGTACGAGGCGGTGACGCGGCACGCGCTCCCGCTGCCGTACCGGGCCGCGACCCTGCGGCGCAGCGCGGTCCCGCACAACGCGGTCACCCGGGGGGCGGCCACCTTCGCCCTGGAGGGCTTCCTCAACGACCGGGAGGTCTTCGGGCCGGTCAGCCGGATGCGTCAGCCCCGGGAGCGCCGGGACGGCCGGCGCGCCGGGTCCGCCGATGCGGAGGCCTGACGGGCCCCGGACCGGAGCGGGCCGGCGGGTCTCACCGCCCGGCTCAGCTCCCGGCTCAGCTCCCGGCTCACCGCCCGATTCACCGCCCGACTCAGCGCCCGACTCAGTACCTTCTTCAGCGCCTGCTTCAGCGCCCGCCCCGGTGCCCCAGCCTGGCCGAGAGGTCGCCGGCTCCCCGCGCGGCGAGGGCGGTCAGTTCGTTCTCCCGGTCCTCGCTCCAGCGGTGGACCGGCACCGAGACGGACAGCGCCGCGACGACGCGCCCCGACCGGTCCCGTACGGGCGCGGCGACACAGCTGACGTCCGGGTTGGACTCCTGGAGCTCGACGGCGACACCGAGGATCCCGATCTCCGCGAGCGCGGCCCGCAGCACGTCCGGATCGCTGAGGCTGTTCGGCGTCATGGACTCCAACGGCCCTTCTTCGAGCCGCTCTTCGAGGCGCGCTTCGAGCTCGGCCGCGGGGAGGGAGGCGAGGAGCATCTTGCCGACGGCGGTGCAGTGGGCGGGGAGCCGGCGGCCCGTCGCGGAGACCATCCGCACCGCGTGCGTGGAGTCGACCTTGGCGATGTAGATGACGTCCATGCCCTCCAGGAGGGCCACGTGGACGGTCTCCCCGCAGGTGTCGGCCACCTCGCGGGCGACCTGGTGGCCTTCGGCGGCGAGGTCGAGCTGCTCCGCGTACCGGCTGCCGAGCTGGTACGTGCGGACACCGAGCCGGTAGCGGCCGGGCTGCTCCGGCACCGGGACGAGGTAGTTGCGGGCGGTCAGGGTGGCGACCAGCTCGTGCACGGTCGTGCGCGGCAGCTGGAGCCTGCGGGTGATCTCGGGCGCGGACAGCGTCCCGTCGCCCTGGAGGAAGAGCTCCAGTATGTCGAAAGCCCTGGTCACCGCCGGAACGAGTCGTCCCACGAGGCCCACCCCACCCTCTGCTCGTGCGAGATTCCGGGAGGCGTCCGCGTGGACGCGCTCCCATTGACACGTCGGCGGGCCGCTGCCTACGGTCTCGCCGATCCACCGAACAGTATTCGATATCTCGAACATCACGCCAGCGTCCCCGGGGAGCAACCACCGTGCGCATCACGGGAATCACCACGCATGTCGTCGGAACGCCCTGGCGCGATCTGACCTACGTCCTGGTCCACACCGACGAGGGCCTGACCGGGGTCGGCGAGACCCGGATGCTCGGGCACACCGACGCCCTGATCGGCTATCTCCGCGAGGCGGAGGACCGTCACATCGCCGGTTCCGACCCGTTCGCGGTCGAGGATCTCGTACGCCGCATGAAGTACGGCGACTTCGGGCGGGCCGGGGAGATCGTGATGTCCGGCATCGCCGTCGTGGAGACGGCCTGCTGGGACATCAAGGGCAAGGCGCTCGGCGTGCCGGTGTGGCAGCTGCTCGGCGGGCAGGTGACCGACCGGGTGCCGGCGTACGCGAACGGCTGGTACACGACCGAGCGGACCCCGGAGGCCTACCACGCGGCGGCCCGCGAGGTCGTGGCCCGCGGCTACCGGGCGCTGAAGATCGACCCGTTCGGGAACGGCCGGTTCGAGCTGGACGCCGAGCGTTCGCGGTACGCGGTCTCGCTCATCGAGGCCGTGCGGGACGCGATCGGCCCGGACACGGAGCTGATGGTCGAGATGCACGGCCGCTTCTCCCCCGCGACGGCCGTCCGGCTCGCCCGCGACCTGGCCCCGTTCCGGCCCGCGTGGCTGGAGGAGCCGGTGCCGCCGGAGAACCTCAAGGCCCTGCGGAAGGTGGCCGAGAAGGTCGACCTGCCGATCGCGACCGGGGAACGGATCCACGACCGGATCGAGTTCCGGGAGCTGTTCGAGTCGCAGGCGGCCGACATCGTCCAGCCGGACGTCGGGCACATCGGCGGCATCCTGGAGGCCAGGAAGCTCGCCGCCACCGCCGAGACCCACTACGTGCTCGTCGCCCCGCACAACGTCGGAGGGTCGGTCCTCACCGCCGCCTCCCTCCAGCTCGCCGCCTGCACACCGAACTTCAAGGTCCTGGAGCACTTCAACGACTTCGCGGACGCCGAGATCAAGAAGGTGGTGCGCGGGGCGCCGGAGGTCGATCCGGAGACGGGCTGCTTCACGGTCTCGCACGAGCCGGGACTCGGCGTCGAGCTGGACGTGGACGCGGCGGCCGAATTCCCGCAGCAGCGGGCCCGGTTCGACCTGTGGGCCGAGGGCTGGGAGAAGAGGAGGCCCCGATGAGCGAAGGACACGCGAGCCGAGGACCGGCAAGTCCCAGTCCCAGTCCCAGTCCCAGTCGCGCGATCGTCGTCGACCGCCCCGGCGAACATCGCCTCGTCGAGCAGGAGTTGCCCGAGCCGGGACCGGGTGAGGTCCGGGTGCGGGTCGCCGCCGCCGGGATCTGTCTGAGCGACCGCGAGCTGTACGACGGTCACCGCGCCCCGGGGTACGTCCGCTATCCGGTGGTGCCGGGGCACGAGTGGTCCGGCACCGTGGAGGCCGTCGGCTCCGGGGTGGACCCCGCGCTGGTGGGCCGGCCGTGCGTCGCCGAGGGCTTCCGGGCCTGCGGCACGTGCGAGCGGTGCCGGTACGGGGAGACCAGCCTCTGCACCGCCGGGTACGCGGAGACCGGCTTCACCGAACCGGGTGCCTTCGCCGACCATCTGCTGGTCCCGGCACGCCTGCTGCACCCGCTCCCCCACGGCGTGGACCTGCGGGCCGCCGCCCTTCTCGAACCCGCCGCCGTCGTCGCGGCAGCCGTACGGGCCGGGCGGCCGCGCCCTGGCGAGCGGATCGCCGTCGTCGGCGCCGGGACGCTCGGCCTGCTCGCCGTCCAGTGGCTCGCCGCGTCCTCCCCCGCCGAGCTCGCCGTCGTCGACCCCCGGACGGAGCGGGCCGCGCAGGCCCTGGTCTTCGGCGCCGACCGTGCGCTCTCCCCGGCGGAGGCGGCGGCGGACGGCGTGTCCGGGCGCTACGACCTGGTCGTGGAGACCGCCGGGGCGCCCACGACGGCCGCGTCCTCCTGCCTCCTCGCGCGGCGGGGCGGACGGGTGGTGCTGACCGGCATGTTCACGGCGGGCGCCACCGGGATCGACCCGGTCCATCTGTCGGTGAGCCAACTGGAGCTCCGCTCCGTCTTCGGCGCCTCCTCCGCCGCCTGGGCGGACGCGGTGCGCGCCTTCTCGGCCGGGATCCTCGACCCGGCGCCCCTCGTCACGCACACGTTCCCGCTGGAGCGGTTCGGCGAGGCGCTCGCCCTGATGGGCGGCGGCGCGGCGGGGACCGGCAAGGTCCTGCTGCTCCCCTGAGAACCGCCCGGCCCGCCCCTCCCGGCCAGGCCATCCCGCCCCTCCCACCCTCCTACCTCTCCCGCCTCTCCCGGCCGGCCCTTCCCGCTCCGCACCTCGTCCGACCTCCCGAATCAGAGGATCCCGATGACCACGCGACCGGCACCCCGACGACCCGGCGGCGAAGCGCTCCGCCGCATCGGCCACCCCGTACCGGCGGACGACCTCGCCGCCACCTCCCCGCACGCCTTCCCCGACGGCGGGCTGTGGCGGACCGAACTGCCGTCCGTCGAGGGCCCCGAGGCCCTCGCCGTCGTCCTCGCGGAGAGCGAGCGGCTCGGCGTTCCCGTGCACCGGGTCAGCCAGGGCAGCGGCGTCTGGATGCTCACCGACGCGGAGATCACCGAGATGGTCGACGCCTGCGCCGAACGCTCCGTCGAGCTCTGCCTGTTCACCGGACCGCGAGGCACCTGGGACACCGGGGCCGCCACCCGCACCGAATCCGGCGGCGCCGGGCTCCGCGCCCGAGGCCATGACGGACTCGCCGGCTGTGTCGAAGACGCCCTGCGCGCCGCCGAGTTGGGCGTCCGCTGTCTGCTCGTCGCCGACGAGGGCGTCCTGTGGACGCTGCACCGGCTGCGTACCGAAGGGGTGTTGCCCGGCGACACGACCTTCAAGGTGTCCGCGCTGATCGGCCCGGTCAATCCAGCGGCGTTCGCCGTGCACGAGCGGCTCGGCGCCGACTCCCTCAACGTGCCCTCGGATCTGACCCTCGCGCACCTCACGGAGATCCGCCGGGTCAGCCGGGCACCCATGGACCTCTACGTCGAGGCCCCGGACGACCTCGGAGGGTACGTCCGGATGTACGAGGCGGCCGAGTTGATCCGGCGGGGCGCGCCGCTGTACCTGAAGTTCGGGCTGAGCCGGGCGGCCGGGATCTACCCCTACGGCGCGCACCTTCGGGACCAGGCCCTCGCCACCGCGCGCGAGCGGGTACGGCGCGGGCGGCTCGTCCTCGACCTGCTCGCCCGGCTCGGGGCGGACGGCGGGATGTCCCCGCTCGGCTCCCGGGACCCCGGCGAGCTGCGCCGCTTCCCCGTCACCGACGACGCTCCCTCGGCCAGGCTCGATGTCGAAGCGCTTCGATATTCCTGATCCTGCACCCTGGACACGTCAGCACGGTCACGTTACGGTCTCGCTGGGTCGCCGAAGCGATCACTCGACGGTCTTCGTCGAAGCGTTTCACCACTGTCACGGGCCGCGGGGAGAACGGATGGTCACCCTTGTCGACGTCGCCCGGCACGCCGGTGTGTCGGCGAGCACGGTCAGCTACGTGCTCAGCGGCAAGCGTCCCATCTCCGGCCCGACCCGGCTGCGGGTACGGGCCAGCATCGAGCAGCTCGGCTACCAACCACACGCGGGCGCACGGGCGTTGGCGAGCAGCCGTTCGCGGATCATCGCGCTCATGGTGCCCCTGCGGACCGACATGTACGTGCCGGTGATGCTGGAGATCGCGGTCAGCGTCGCCACGACCGCCCGGGCCCACGGCTACGACGTGCTGCTGCTCACCGGCGAGGAGGGCCCCTCGGCGCTGCGCCGGGTCACCGGCAGCGGCCTGGCCGAGGCGGTGATCCTGATGGACGTCCAGCTCGACGACGAGCGACTTCCGGTGCTGCGTGCGGCCGGCCCGCCCGCCGTCCTCGTCGGGCTGCCCGCCGATCCCGCGGGACTGAACTGTGTAGACCTGGACTTCACGGCCGCCGGGGCGCTCTGTGTGGAGCACCTGGCCGGGCTCGGGCACCGGGAGATCGCCGTGATCGGCGAGGCCCCCGGCGTCTACGCCCGGCACACCGGCTTCGCCGAGCGGACCCTGCGCGGCCTGCGCGACCGGGCGGCCGGGCTCGGCGTCGGTCTGCTGCACCGGCCCTGCGAGGGCGGACACGACGCCGTCGCGGGGGTGCTGGCCCGGATCTTCGACGAGCGGCCCGGGGTCAGCGCCTTCGTCGTGCAGAACGAGACGGCCGTCGAGCCGCTGCTCGCGCTTCTGCGGAGGACGGGGCGGGCCGTTCCCGAGGACGTGTCGGTGGTCGCCGTCTGCCCGGAGCCGATCGCCGCGCAGGCCTCGGTGGCGCTCACCTCGGTGGCGATCCCCGCGCAGGAGCTGGGCCGCCGGGCCGTGGAGCGACTGATCGCGGGACTCTCGGCGCACCCCGCCGACGAGGATCCGGTGCACTCCGACGGCGAGGGAGCGGCGCGCGCCGCCCGCGACGGGTCGGCGCACGACGGGGCCGCGGGCGTCGAGCTCCTCACCCCGGTCCTGACGGTCCGGGACAGCTCCGGGCCCCCGCCGGCGCGTGCGGTCAGGAACTGACGGTCCGCTCCTCGCCCGCGCGCAGGACGAGCCAGGACGCCCCCGCCGGGCTCCTGAGCTCGACCTCCGCGTCCCGGTCCGGTCTGAGGACCGCCCGGTACTCCCCCGGTGACCACGCCAGGTCGACGCGCGCGCCGAACCGGGTCCGTACGCCCGTGAGCCGGCCGCGCGGGCAGCGGGCGGGCTGCGCGGGCAGGAGCACGAGCCGCTCGGGCGTCGACTGCACGAGGGCCTCGATGAGGAGCGCGGGCAGGGCGTGTGCGGCGTCGGCGTTGTAGACGTCGCGGCCGGGATAGTGCGCGCTCATGAGGGAGGCGTGGAAGTAGTCGCCGGTGAGCACCCGGGCGAGCGCGTCCTCGGTGCGGGCGGCGTCCCGCAACCGGGCGGCGACCAGGCCGTGGTGGAGGGTGCCGTGGGCCGAGTCGTTCTCGCTGCCCCGGAGTTCGAGGGCACGGCGGGCGGCCGCGGCGAGGTCGGGGGTGTCGTACGGGTTGATGTCGTCCAGCGGCCACACCGGGTAGAGGTGGCTGAGGTGCCGGTGGTCGTAGCGGTCGCCGAGACCGGGCCGGGCCCATTCGGCGAGCGAGCCGTCGTCGTTGACCCGGTACGGCGGGAGCCGGTCGGCGAGCGCCCGGAGCCGGGTGGCGTCCGGGTCCGGGGCGCGGTCGGCGGCGGCGCGCAGGGCGTGCCGGGCGGCGGCGATGTCCATGGTGGCGTCGACCGCGCCCCAGCTTCCGCCGCGGGGGCGGTTCTCCGGGGAGTAGGAGGGGACGATCACGATCCGGCCGTCGGGTCCGGTGCGGGTGAGGAAGTCCTCGTAGAAGGCGGCGAGTTCGCCGAGGAGGGAGGTGACGCGCGGGTCGCGCCGACCGGTCGCCTCCTCGTGGGCGAGGAGCGGGACGAGCAGCCAGTCGGCTCCGGCCGTCCACAGGTGGAGGGGGTACTCGCGGCTGAAGTGGTACGTGTGGCCCGAGGCGCCGTCCGTGTGGGTGGGGGCGACGATGCCGCGGGCGCCGAAGATGTCCCGGGCGTTGTCCCGCCAGTCCGTCGACTGGCCCTCGATGAAAGCTCGGTGAGCCTCCGTCACCTCGGGGAGATCGGCGGCGACGGCGGAGGCGGTCTGGAGGTTGAGGTTGGCGTTGGTGGTGAACGCCCCCGACCAGGCGGTGTTCCAGTCGCCGGTCCACAGCCCTGGGAGCCGGGGCGGCAGGAGGCCCGAGGAGGAGAGCAGGTGGTAGCGGCCGGCGGCGAAGAGGCGTTCCAGGAGGGCGGGACTGTCGGGGCGGCCGAGCAGCGCGGAGCCGGGGAGGGCCCGCTCTGCCGCGTCCGCGCCGAGGTCGAGGGCGACGCGCCCGTAGGCGGGGCCGTGCAGCGCGGTGTGCCGGGCGAGGAGCCGCGCGTACATGCCGGGGAGGTCGTCGGTGGCACCGGCCAGGGCGGCCAGGGCACGCAGGGCCTCCGTCTCACGGGCCGTGTCCGTCTCCGTGGCCCGTTCGTGCCGCCGTACCCGGGTGAGGAGCAGGAGCCGCCGGGCGCCCTCGATCCGTACGCCCGAGGCGGTGACCGTGGTGCGCCCGGCGTCGCCGAGGACGAGGGTGAGGCCCGTGTAGCCGAGGGAGCTCTCCGGGTAGCGGGCCCGCAGGGTGAGGACGGTCTCGCGGCGGGCGGAGGCGATGCCGCGCCCCACGTCGAGCGCGGCGGGGACGCCGGGCAGCCGGTGGTCGAGGTCGACCTCGACGACCGGACCGGACTGGGCGACGTACTGGACGAGGACGTCGTCGGCGCGGGAGACGAAGACTTCGCTGCGCCGCTCCCCGGACACGCCGGTGACCACCCCGGTGGTGAAGTCGACGGACCGGCGCGTTGCCACGCCGTTGCCGAAGGGCCCGCGCCGGATCCGGGTCCGGAACGCGGGGTGGAAGGGGCGGACCCAGCGCAGCGGCCGGTCGTCCGTGAAGTGTTCGGCGGCGTTCGCGTCCCCGGCGAGCAGGGCGTCCTGGAGGGCGGGCAGGGCTGCGGCGAGGCGGGGCGGCGCGGTGTCGGCGGGGTCGTTGTTCGGCCGTACGAGGGTGTGGTGGGTGACGATCACCCGGTCGTCCTGGGGGTCGCCGAAGACGAGGGCGCCGTGCCGGCCGTTTCCGGTGAGGAAGGCGTCCTCCCAGCGGGCGGCGGGCGCGGGCTCCCAGGTGCCGTGGATCACGGGCGGTCCTCCCCGGGCGCGGGTTCGTGTTCCTCCAGGACGGCGACGCCGAACCGGTCCAGCTTCACGGCTCCCTCCGTCACGGCTCCGGTGAGCAGGTCGCGGTGGCGGCCGGGAAGCGGCACCGTGACGGGGTCGCGGCCGTGGTGGAGGAGGAAGAGCAGGTCGCCGCGGCGGACGGCCTCGACGCCCTCGGGCAGGTCGTCGAGGACGGGGCGCACCCCGGCCTCGCGCGCGACGGAGGCGAGCAGCACGCTCAGGGCGGCGGGTTCGGGGAGGGTGGAGACGTACCAGGCACGGCCGTTGCGGAGGATCGCGGGGAGTCCGTCGAGTGCTCCGCCCCGGTAGGCGGCGACGGTCTCGGCGCCCGGCGCCGGGGTGAGCTCCTCGGACCAGAGGGTCCCGTGGAAGGTGCCGCAGTCGACGTGCTCGCCCTCGTCGAGCGGCCACCACTCCTGGAGCAGGTCGATGCCGAGGAGGTCGCGGAGCCGGGCGTCCATGCCGCCGGGGCGGACCCGGTCGTCCTGGTCGGCGATGCCGGTGAGGAAGCCGCAGACGAGGGTGCCGCCGTCGCGCACGTACGCGGTGAGGTTCTCGATCGCCGCGTCGTCGAGGAGGTGGAGGTGCGGGACGAGGACGAGCCGGTGGCGGCTCAGGTCGTGGTGGGGGTGGGCGAAGGAGACCGGGAGCTGGGCGTCCCAGAGGGCCCGGTGCCAGGCGCGGACGAGCTCGGCGTGGTCGACGCGGGTGGAGAGCGCCCCGTCCGGGGTCTCGGCCCACCAGGAGTGCCAGTCGTGGAGGAGGGCGATCTCGGTGGTCACGCGGGTGCCCGCGACCCGGGGGCCGAGGGCGGCGAGGTCCTCGCCGATGCGGACGGTCTCGCGGAAGACCCGGCCGCGTTCGCCGGCGTGGCCGAGCATCCCGGAGTGGAACGTCTCTGCTCCCTGGCGGGACGGGCGCCACTGGAAGTAGCAGACGGCGTCGGCGCCGCGGGCGACGGACTGGAGCGCCCAGAGGCGGTTGAGGCCGTACGGCTTGGGGTGGTTGACGCCTCGCCAGTTGACCGCTCCGGCGGCCTGCTCCATGACCATCCACGGTCGGCCGCCGGCCTCGGAGCGGGTCAGGTCGCCGATCATCGCGTTGTACTGGCCGCCGAGCGGGTCGCGGGGGTCGGGGTAGACGTCGACGGAGACGACGTCCTCCTCCGCCGACCACGCCCAGCCGTCCTGGCCGGACCAGAAGGGCATGAAGTTGGTGGTCACGGGGAGGTGCGGGGTGTGGCGGCGGACGATGTCGCGTTCGGCGCGGTAGCACTCCAGGAGCAGGTCGGAGGTGTAGCGCCGGAAGTCGAGGACGTGGGTCGGGTTCTTCAGGTAATGGGCGCGGCGGGGCGGCAGGACCTCGTCCCACTCCCCGTACCGCTGGCCCCAGAAGTCGCTGCCCCAGGCGGTGTTGAGGGCGTCGAGGGTGCCGTACCGGTCCTGGAGCCAGCGGCGGAAGGTGCGGGCGGCCTCGTCGCCCCAGTCGTGGGTGCAGTACTCGTTGCCGATGTGCCACATGGTCAGGGCGGGGTGGCGGGAGTACCGGGCGGCGAGGTCCTCGGTGATGGCGGCCGCGTGGCGCCGGTAGACCTCGCTGGAGTGGGAGAAGTGCTGGCGGGAGCCCCACCACTCGGTCCTGCCGTCCTCGTCGCGGGGCAGCGTCTCGGGGTGGCGGTGCCCCAGCCACGGCGGGGGCGAGGAGGTGGGGGTGGCGAGGACGACGCCGATGCCGTGCGCGTGCATGAGGTCCATGACCCGGTCGAGCCAGCCGAACTCCCGCGCTCCCGGGGTGGGTTCGATGCGGGACCAGGAGAAGACGCCGAGGGTGACGGAGGTGACTCCGCCCTCGCGCATGAGCCGGGCGTCCTCGGCCCAGGTCTCCTCGGGCCACTGCTCGGGGTTGTAGTCGCCGCCGTAGAGCAGCCGGGGCGGCCGTCCGGGCGGGCGGGTCAGGTCGTCGAGGCTGGGGGGCATCGGGCGGTCTCCGTGGGAGGTGGGGTGGGGGCAGGCCGGCCCTTGACGGCACAGGCCGAGGCCGAGGTCAGCCCTCGACGGCACAGGGCAAGGCCGAGGTCGGCCCTTGAGGGGACAGGCCGAGGCCGAGGTCAGCCCTTGACGGCGCCGGTCAGCATGCCCTTCCTGAAGTGTTTCTGGACGAAGGGCGAGAGGACGGCGACGGGCAGGAGGGCGAGGACCATGACGGCCATCTGGACGGCGAGTCCGGAGAGGTCGCCGGCCCTGACCGCCTGGCCGAGGCCGACCGGGATCTCCTGTTTCTGGACGAGCTGGATGAGGACGTTCTGCAGCGGCATCATGTTCTGGTCGCTGAGGTAGAGGGAGGCGTTGAACCAGGCGCTCCAGTAACCGACCGCGTAGAACAGGGTGATGACGGCGATCACCGCCCGCGACAGCGGCATCACGATCTGCCAGAGGATCCGCAGGTCCCCGGCGCCGTCGATCCGTGCGCTGTCGACGAGTTCGGGCGAGATGCCCATGAAGAAGCCGCGCAGGACGAGGATGTTGAAGACGCTGACGGCGCTCGGCAGGATCAGGGCCAGGTAGGTGTCGGTGAGTCCGAGGGTCTGCACCAGCAGGTACGTGGGGATGAGTCCGGCGCCGAAGAACATGGTGGCCATCAGGGCGAGCAGGATGAAGCGGTGCCCGAGCGAGCCGGGCCGGGACAGCCCGTACGCGCAGAGGATCGACACCGTCATCGAGAACACGGTGCCGGCGAGGGTGACGAGCACGCTGACGACCGCCGCGCGCGTGACCTGGCCGCCGCTCAGGAGCTCCTGGTACGCGATGAAGGTGACGTCCCTCGGCACGACCACCAGGCCGCCCACCTCCGTGATCGTCTTCTTCGACGAGAGGCTGGTGACGACGACGATCCACAGCGGCACGAGGACCGCGAGGCAGGAGGCGGCGAGGAGCAGGCCCTTGGCGGCGAGCCCGGCCCGGCCGGGCGGTTCCTCCCAGACGGGCCGGGCGGGCGCCGCCCGCCAGGGGGCGAGGCGCTGGGTCATTTCCGGTACACCCCCTGCTCGCCCATGAGATGGGCGACCTTGTTCGCGGAGAGGACGAGCACGAGGCCGACGACTCCCTTGACCAGTCCGGCGGCGGCCGCGTAGCTGAAGTCCTGGCTGCGCAGGCCGGTCCACCACACGAAGGTGTCGAGGACCTCGGCGGCCCCGGGTCCGACGGCGTCGCGCTGGAGCAGGAGTTGCTCGAAGCCGACGGTGAGGGCGTCGCCGACCCGCAGGACGAGGAGCAGTGCGATCACGGGCCGGAGCGCGGGCAGGGTGACGTGCCACATGCGGCGCCACCGCCCGGCCCCGTCCATGGCGGCGGCCTCGTACAGGTCCTGGTTGACGGCGGCGAGCGCGGCGAGGAAGACGATGACGCCCCAGCCGGCGTCCTTCCAGATGCCTTCGGCGGTGACGAGGAACTTGAAGACCGCCGGGTCGGTCATGAGGTCGAAGCCCTCGTGGCCGTGGCGCCGGAGGGTCTGCGCGATGATCCCGGCGCCGCCGAGGATCTGCTGGAAGACCGTGATGACGAGCACCCAGGAGAAGAAGTGCGGCAGGTACAGGACGGCCTGGACGAGCGCCCGGACCCGGGGCCGCAGCACGCTGTTGACGAGCAGGGCGAGCGCGATGGGCACCGGGAAGAAGAGCACCAGCTGGAGGAGGAAGAGGACGAAGGTGTTCTCGACGGCGTGCCGGAACGACGGGTCGGAGAAGACCCGTTCGAACTGGGCGAGGCCGACCCACGGGCTTTCGAGCATGGCGGTGACGCCATTGGTGGAGACGTACGGGTCGTAGTCCTGGAAGGCGACGACGTTCCCCAGGATGGGGACGTAGTTGAAGAGCAGGACGAGCGCGAGCGCCGGGACGGTCATGAGGAGGAGGGTCAGGTCGCGCCGGAACCGCCGGCCGAGCGGGACGCGCCCGTCCGCACGGCGTCGGCCCCGGCCCCGGCCCCCGCCGTTTCGGGCACGCGAGGTCGGGCCGTCCGGAGCCCGTACGGCCGCGTCCGCCGCTTTCGTGTCGAGCGTGCTCACGGTCAGCTCGCCGCGGAGCCGTTGGTGTCGAGGAGCTTCCGGTACCAGTCGCGCAGCTCGTCCCCGCCCTTGGTCTTCCACTCGGAGACGGCCTGCTGCATGTCGGAGACCTTCTTGCGGCCCCGGACGATGTCCTTCTCCAGCTGCTCGAAGTCGTTCATGAGGCCGGTCCACCGCGCCGGCTCGGTGATCGTCATCCCGTAGAAGGAGGACTTGGAGGTGTGGGCGCCCATGCGCTGCTGCCACTCGACCATGGACCGGGTGACCTCGGGGGTGTCGGGGTGCGCCACATAGGGGGCGGGGCTGGCGACGAACAGCCAGGAGCTGCTGACCTCCTGGTTGCCCTTGTCGGTCTTGACGGGCAGGCCGTCCTTGACGGTGTGGTGGACGCCCTCGACGCCGTAGTCGGTGAGCATCCGCTCCTTGGTGCCGTAGGGCGCGGCGGTGAAGTCGGCGATGGCGAGGGCGTCTTCGACGACGGCCTGGGAGCTGCCCTTCTTCACGAAGGCCCAGATGTTGGCGGGGTTGGTGGCCCACAGCTTCGGGGCGCCGCCGGCGTGGCCGGGGATGTCCATGGCGGCCATGGCGAACGCAGGGTTCTGCGCGGCCTGTTCGGACGTCTTGGCGTACCAGTGGGAGAGGTCGTTGTTGTAGATGAGGCACTGACCCGCGGTGAAGCGGAGGCTGGTGTCACCCTGGTTCTGGGTCTTCTCGTCGGGGTGGACGACTCCGGCGTCGTAGACCTTGCGGGTCCACTCCAGGGCTTCGAGGTACTCGGGGGTCTCGACGCGGTTGACGAGCCTGCCGTCGACGAGGTGCCAGCCGAGCGCCTTGTCGCTGCCGGAGAGCACGCCGAACATGTTGTAGGCGGTCCAGGTCATGTCGCCGCAGGCCCACACCTTCGCCTTGGCGCTGGTGATCTCCTTGGCGAGGGCGAGGAACTCGTCGGCGCTCTTGGGGAGTTGCCAGCCCTTGGCGTCGAAGAGGTCCTTGCGGTAGAAGGGCGCGATGTTCGTGACGTACGAGGCGGGCATGGGCAGGCCGCGCAGCTTGCCGCCGAAGAGGGAGCGCTGCCAGGCGTCGGTGGGGATGGCCGCGAGGTTCGGGTACGCCTTCACCTTGTCGCCGGAGAGGTACGGGCCGAGGTCCTCGAACTTGGCGTTGATCGCGCTGGGGATCTTGCCGCCGAGGTTCCAGCCGGGGACGACGACCACGTCGGGTATCTCGCTGGAGGCGAGGACGGCGCCGAGCTTCTGGTCGTAGACGTTGCCGTCCTGGTTCTGCCAGGTGGCCCGGACGCCGATGGCCTCGTTCATGGCCGTGTAGTACGGGTTGTCCGAGGCGGGCGGCGGCCCCCAGAACGGCGCCATGATCGTGAGTGCGCTGCCCTTGCCCTTCTTGGCGGCGACCGAGGCCTTGAGCTCGGTGCTCGGGATGGCGCGGGTGAAGCCGGCGGCGGAGCCGTTCTTCGGCGCGATGTCGGGGACGACGACGGTGCCGGCCACGAAGGCGGGGAGGAGCTTCGCCGCGTCCTTGCCGGTCGTGGTGCCGTCCTTCTTCCCGGTGTCCGAGCCGCCGCCGCAGGCCGCGAGCAGCGGCGCGCCGCCGGCCACCGCGGCTGCGGCCACGGCGGTGGAGGCGAGGAAGCCCCTCCGGCTCTGCCCGGTGTCGCTCCGGCTCTCCCCGGTGTCGCTCCGGCTCGGGGTGGATCTCCGGGAGCCCGTGGAGACGGCGTTCGGCGTCATTGCGTCAACCCTTCATGGCACGCGCCAGGGCATACGGCGACCGCGAGGGCGCCGGCCGGCTGCGGTGGTGGAGGTGGAGATGGAGCGGGCGGGGCGGAGCCCCGGGCACTGTCGACCGTCGAGTCGAAGCGCTTCGATGTTGCTGCGAGGTTAAGTGACCGTCACAGGCGCGGCAAGAGTCGGTTCCGAGATTCTCAGCCTTCCCTCCGGGGCGTCGAGGGGTTCCGAACGGAACCAAGAGCTGCTGGGAGCACGGGAAATGGGCGGCTGCGACTCCTTGACACCCGCTTCCCGCCCACGGAGCATCGAAGCGCTTCGAAAGCTTTCCCTCACTCCTCTGCCAAGGGACTCGCACGTGACCGCACACCGGCCGCCCTTCCGTGACCCGGCCCTTCCCGTCGCCCGGCGCGTCGACGATCTGCTCGACCGGCTCACCGCCGACGAACGCCTGGCCCTGCTGCACCAGTTCACGCCCGGCGTCGAGCGTCTGGGGCTCGCCGCCTTCCGCACCGGACAGGAAACCCTGCACGGTGTCGCCTGGATGGGTCCCGCGACCGTGTTCCCGCAGGCCGTGGGGCTCGGGGCGAGCTGGCACCCGGAGCTGGTGCGCCGGGTCGGCGAGGCGGTGTCCCGCGAGGCGCGGGCGATGCGCGCCAAGGACGGCCGGGTCGGCCTCAACGTCTGGGCGCCGACGGTGAATCTGCTGCGCAACCCCCTGTGGGGCCGCGGCGAGGAGGGGTACGCGGAGGACCCGACGCTGACCTCCGCGATCGCCACCGCGTTCACCCGCGGGCTGCGCGGCGACCACCCGGTGTACTGGCGTACCGCCCCGGTCCTCAAGCACTGGCTGGCCCACAACAACGAGGCGGAGCGCGACACTTCCTCCGCGTCCGTACGCCCCCGGGTCCTGCACGAGTACGACCTGCGGGCGTTCCGGGGCGCCGTCGAGGCGGGTGCGGTGGCCGGGGTGATGCCCGCGTACAACCTGGTCAACGGGCGCCCGAACCACCTCTCCCCGTACCTGGAGGAGGAGTTGCGGCGCTGGACGGACCAGGAGCTGCTCGTCTGCTCCGACGCGGGAGCCCCGTCGAACCTCGCCGACTCGCAGGCGTACTTCGCCACGCACGAGGAGGCCGTGGCGGCGGCGCTGCGCGCCGGGGTCGACTCGTTCACCGACCACGGGACGGACGCCTCGGTGATCCTGGGCCGACTGCGGGGGGCCCTGGAGCGCGGCCTGATCGACCGGGCGGACGTCGACCGGGCGGTGCGGCGGCAGTTGACCGTGCGGTACCTCCTCGGCGAGTTCGACCCGGACCTCGATCCGTACGCGGAGGAGAGCCGGTTCGACACCCCCGAGCACCGGGAGCTGGCCCGCGAGGCGGCCGAGGCGGCGATCGTGCTCCTCAGGAACGAGCCGCCGGTCGGCGAGGAGCGCCCGCTCCTGCCGATCGCGGCGACGGAGGGGGTCCGGATCGCCGTCGTCGGTCTCCTCGCCGACGCCTGCAAGCTGGACTGGTACAGCGGTTCGCTGCTGCACCGCTCCACCCCGCTCGCCGGGCTGCGGGAGCGGTTCGGGCCGGAGCGGGTGAGCTTCGCCGAGGGGGTGGACCGGATCCGGCTGCGTACCGCGTCGGGCACGTGGCTGCGGGTGCCGGAGAGCGGGGCGGAGGCCGAGGCACGAGTCACGGAGGGGGCTCTCGACCCGGCGCTGCTCGCCGGCCGCACCGACCTGCCGCCGCTGACCGCCGACGCGGAGGGCTCCGAACTGGCCCTGATCGACTGGGGCGACGGGGTGCTGACCCTGCGCGCCCCCGACGGCCGGTACCTCTCGGTCGCCGAGGACGGGTTCGTCCGCGCCTCGGCCGACGAACCCGGCGGCTGGGTCGTCCAGGAGACGTTCCGTCTTGAAGCCCAGGGCGACGGACTCGGCGACGCACACGCTGACAGACACCTCCTTCTGCACCTGGGGACGGGTGGCTACGTCTCTGTCGCCGCCGACGGCGTGAAGGTTGCCGCCGACCGCGAATCCGCCGAGGTGTTCTCGGTCGAGACGGTCGAGCGGGGCGAGGAGGCGGTCGCCCGGGCCGCGGCCGGCGCGGACGTGGTGATCGTCGTCGCGGGGAACGACCCGCACGTCAACGGGCGGGAGACCGAGGACCGTACGACGCTCGCGCTCCCCGCCCAGCAGGACCGGCTGTGGCGGGCCGCGCACGCCACGAACCCCCGGACGGCGCTCGTCCTCGTCTCCTCCTACCCGTACGCGGTCCCGGAGGCGGCCGCGACCCTCCCGGCGCTCCTCTGGACGGCGCACGGCGGCCAGGCGGCGGGCACGGCCCTCGCCCGGACGCTGGCCGGGGACGTCTCCCCGGCGGGCCGACTCCCGCAGACCTGGTACGCGGCGGACGCCGACCTGCCGGGGATGCTCGACTACGACGTGATCGGCGGCCGCCAGACGTACCTGTATTTCGACGGCGTCCCGCTGTTTCCGTTCGGGCACGGCCTGACGTACACCACCGTCCGGTACGAGGGGCTGACGGCCGCTGTCGACGGCGAGGAGATGCGGATCTCCTGCACCGTCACCAACACCGGCGCCGTCGCATCGGACGAGGTCGTCCAGGTGTACGGGCGGGCCGTGGCGCCCTCCGTGCCACGGCCGCACCGTGAACTCCTCGCCCACGAACGGGTCCACCTCACGCCCGGCGCGCCCACCGCGCTCTCCTTCACCGTGCCGGTGGCGGCGCTCGGCTTCTGGGACGTGGCCCACAGCCGGTGGGCGGTGGACCCGGGGCAATACGAGATCCTCGCGGGAACCTCCAGCGCCGACGTGCGCCGCACGGTCCGCGTCGAGGTGCCGGGTACGGCGCCCGGGCCGCGTCCGGTACGGGAGACGGGCCTGGCGGCCGTCGACTACGACGAGCAGACCGCGACCGTGATCGTCGACCGCTCCCGGGTCTCCGGCGACGCGGTGACCCCGGCCGATCCGGACGTGCCCGGCACGCTCCTCTTCCGTGCCTGCGACTTCGGCGACGGCGTCACGGAACTGACCGTGACGGCCGCGGGGGCGGGCGAGGTGACGTTCTACGCCGGTACGGGGACGGCCGCGCTGGCCCGCGTGACGGTGGGGCCCACGGACGGCCCGTACGACCACACCACCGTGGGGGCGCCCTGTCACGTCCGGGACGTGACGGACCTCCGCGTCGAACTGCGCGGGCCGCTGCGCCTCGCGCACGTCGCCTTCACCGGCTGAAGGACCAGGAAGCGCGGCGCATGGGGCGTCCCGCCAGGGCCTCGTGGCCCGGCGGGACGCCTCTTCTCAGCGTGCGGGAGGTAGGTAGGCACCCGTGATCGTCTACCTGGGGCCCACCATGACCCGCACGTCATCCTTACGTCGCGTCGCCCTGGTCGCGACGGCGCTCGCCGCGCTCGCCGTCTCCTGCGGCACGACACCGGAGCCCGACCGTTCGGCGGCGGGCCTTGGCGCGGCGGCATCGGCCACGACCGGCTCGCTCGCGCCGTCCTCCGGCGAGGATGTCCGTGGCGCCTTCGCCACCCTCCAGGCCACGCGTGACGAATCCTGCGCGAAGGACTGCGCCGACTTCCTCGGCCGCGTCCACAAGGAACTCCAGGAGCTGGACGGGGCGATGAAGGCCGACCCCCAAGGGGCCCGGACACTTCCCCGAACCGATCCAGAAGATCGCCGAGCTCAACAAGACGCTGGCCGACGACAGTTCCTCCGAGAACCTGAAGAAGCACGAGAAGCTGCTCGTCGGCACCCGCGACTTCATCAACACGTGGATGCAGGGCCACCCGGACGACTACCGCTGACCACGGCGCACCGAGTCGACGAAGGCGGCGGCGGAGACGGCGAAGGTCGAACCGGCCGGAACCTTGGAGTCGCGGACGGGGACGACTCCGAGCGTGGGAACAAGGTTGTGGGCGACCTCCACGCAATTGCCACCGTCGTCACAGTAGGAGGACTTGAGCCGGCGGGGGACCCGACCCTCACAGAATGCTCTCTCGCAGGGCCTTGATCATGGCCAGTGAGTCCGCAGGGGAGAGTGCCTCCGCCGCAAGCCGATGATAGGTCGCGTTCAGGTAGGTCAAGGTGACGCGCTCCCGCACCAGACGCCCTCGGGCCTGCGCCTCGGTGTAGGCGAGCATGGACCGGTCGGCAAGGGTCAGGAGGGTCAAAGGCATGTGGGACGGACGTCTCTCCCCCATGCTGAACGGTGCCACCTGGACGAACGTGAACGGTCGCGCTGCCAATTCGACGAGCCGGTCGAGCTGCGCGGCCATGACGTCGGGGCCACCGACCATCTGGCGGAGGCAGCTCTCGTCCAGCACGGCGAAGTGCATGGGCGGTCGCCGCCGCTCCAGAATCTCCTGACGCTCACGCAGAATGTCCACCCTCTGCGCGGCCTGGTCGGCCGTGACGGACCCCCGCTCGACGTTGAACGCCGCCAGCACCTCTGCATACTCGGCGGTCTGGAAAAGCCCCGGAATGATCCCAATGTCGAACATGCGAATCTCGACGGCCTGGCGCTCGTAGTGGACGTACTCGGGGAAGCCCTCCAGAAGCACCCCGTCCCGCATCCTCTGCCATTCGCGCTCGAAAGACTGGGCCGTTCCCGTCAGACCAAAGGCGGAGTCGATCTCTCGCGACAATTTGAGAGTTGGAGACCTGCGGGCGGTTTCGACAGCAGAAACATGCTTGCCCGAGTACGAGGTCCGCGCCGCCAGATCCTCCTGCTTCCAGCCTCGCTCCTCTCGCAACCTGCGCAAACGTGCGCCGTACGCCGCCGCGAGCCCGCCGTCCGGGTCCAGCTCCTTCCGATTGACCACAACTCTCCTTTTGGAGAAAGACGTTGAAGATTTGAAGACCTGCCGAATATACGTCACGCTGGTGGCCCCTGGTAGTGGATTCGCTACGGAGAGGAGCACTCATGCGCGAAAGCGACCGCCCAGCCCCGGTCCTCGACCTCGGGACGTTCATGGCGGCAGACACACCCGAGGGAAAGCCCCGCCTCGGGAAGGTGACCGCCTGGGACGGCGAGTTCGTCCACCTGCAACGGCTCGGCGGGGGAAGCGCGTGGAGGGCTGCACCGTCCGCGCCGCGTCGTCCGACCGAGGACGAGCGCGCACTGATCCGCGTGCTCACCACTCCGGTCACGGCGTCGACTCGTGTGCAACAGACCTGCCCGGAGCCTCCGGTGGTCCTCTCGGTGGACCCCGTGCCGCCCGCCGTGCCGGCGCCGGGCTGTGCCACGTGCGCGGCCGCGTCCGAGCGGGAGCGGTACTGCCGCCGGAAGCACGACCATTCGGCGGCTGCGGACTTTCGCGTCGAGATCCGCAACCACCCGCACGGGACGCCGGAGTCGACGTTCCGGGAGCGGCCGTGACCACGCCGGCGGTGACCGTCGCGCCGGTCTACCGCATGGTCCAGCACGCCGGACCGGAGTCCGAGCTCACCATGACCGCGAGGTGTCTGGACGGCGGGTGCGCGTGGGAGTCGGAGCCGACACCGGGGCCCGGGACCGGTGCGGTCGGGTGTGCGGCGCACACCGCGGCCACGGGACACACCACGTTCGCCGTCTGCCTGGAGTACGTCGCCCTGGTGACGACGGAGGCGGCGATCCCGTAGCCGACGGAGTCCTGCTTTCGGGGGTCAGCCCCGCAGTGTGGCGATGGCCTTCTCGATGCGCCGAAGGCGCGTCTCGGGCTTCTTCGCGCTCTCGATGGCTCGCACGTGCTCGCGCTTGTGGCTGTACGAGAGGTTGTCGTAGGCGGCGCGGGCGACCGGGTCGTCGTCCAGAGCCTGAGTGAAGTCCGCAGGCTCGACGACGACGCGCGGCTCGGTGTCGAGCTCCAGTACGACCTCGACCTCGTCGCCGATCGAGACACCCGCGGCCTGCCGGTTGGCGTTGCTGAGGCCGAGCAGGTGGCGGCCGCGCAGGATGGCGACCCGGCTCTTCCAGGAATGCCCGTTGACCGTGATCGTCACCGGCGGTCGCGCGCCCCCGCCGAGCGCTGCTACCACCTCGGGCGGAACCTCCAGGCCCCGCATGGGCTCGGGCGGCTCGACATGGGCCCGGAACTTCATGGCTTGCTCCTGTTGTCCGCCGGCGCATCGCGGCTACTCGGCGTAGCTCCGGCCGGTTCCCGGGGCACTGTAGCCGAGACTCCGGGCACAGCCCCTGTGAACACATCCCCCACCCGGATTGGGTCAGTTCCCGTTCTCGACACCTCCTGGTCCGAGAGTCCTCACCGCGTACGGCAGGTCCGTACCGGTCGCCTCCACGCGCGGGCCGTCCGGAGTGCGGGTCACCCGGTAGACCGCCGCGGGGGCGCCGCGGTGGTCCGGGATCGTGACGGTGGTCTCGGTGCCGGGGGTGCCCGGGGTCACGAGCAGCGTCAGGCCGTCGAGCCAGTCGCCGTCCGGGCGGGAGTCGTCGGCGCCGAGGGGCAGGACGGCGCCGGGGCGGACGTACAGCGGGAGGCTGTGGAGGCCGTGGGTCTCGTGGCGCCAGCCGGGGCCGGTGACCGTCTCGCCGGTGAGGAGGTGGGTCCACTCCCCCTCGGGGACGTACACCTCGACCTCGCCGCCGGGGCTCATCACCGGCGCCACGAGCAGGTCGGGGCCGAGCATGTACTGCCGGTCCAGGGTCCGGCAGGCCGGGTCGTCGGGGAACTCCAGGAGCATGGGCCGCATGACGGGGACGCCCGTGGCGTGGGCCTCGGCGGCCGCCCCGTACAGGTACGGCATGAGCCGGTGCTTGAGCCGGGTGAAGCGGCGCGCGACCTCGACGGCCGCCTCGCCGAACTCCCACGGCACCCGGTACGAGTCGCTGCCGTGCAGCCTGCTGTGCGAGGAGAGCAGGCCGAAGGCGAGCCACCGCGTGAAGACCTCGGGTTCCGGCGTCCCCTCGAAGCCGCCGATGTCGTGGCTCCAGAAGCCGAAGCCGCTGAGGGAGAGCGAGAGTCCGCCGCGCAGCGACTCGGCCATGGCCTCGAAGGAGGCCCAGCAGTCGCCGCCCCAGTGGACGGGGAACTGCTGGCCGCCGGCGGTCGCCGAGCGGGCGAAGAGGACGGCCTCGCCGGTGCCGCGCTCCTCCTCCAGGAGCTCGAAGACGGTCCGGTTGTAGAGCTGGGCGTAGTAGTTGTGCATCCGCTCGGGGTCCGAGCCGTCGTGCCAGACGACGTCGGTGGGGACGCGCTCGCCGAAGTCGGTCTTGAAGCAGTCGACGCCCTGCGCGAGCAGCGGGCGCAGCTTGTCCTGGAACCAGGTCCTGGCCTCGGGATTGGTGAAGTCGACCAGGGCCATGCCGGGTTGCCAGAGGTCCCACTGCCAGATGTCGCCGTTCGGTCGCTTGAGTAGACAGCCCCGCTCTCTGCCTTCCTCGAAGAGGGGGGACTTCTGTGCGATGTACGGGTTGATCCACATGCCGACGCGCAGGCCGCGCGCCTTCAGGCGGGTCAGCATGCCCGCCGGGTCGGGGAAGGTCTCGGGGTCCCAGGCGAAGTCCGACCACTGGTACTCGCGCATCCAGAAGCAGTCGAAGTGGAAGACGGAGAGCGGGATGCCGCGCTCCGCCATGCCGTCGACGAAGGAGGTGACGGTCTCCTCGTCGTAGCGGGTGGTGAAGGAGGTGGTGAGCCAGAGGCCGAAGGACCACGGCGGGGGCAGCGCCGGGCGGCCGGTGAGCGCGGTGTAGCGGGCGAGGACGTCCTTGGGCGTCGGGCCCGCCACGACGAGGTACTCCAGGGTCTGGTCCTCGACGCTGAACTGGACCTGGCCGACGGCCTCGGATCCGACCTCGAAGGAGACCCGGCCGGGGTGGTCGACGAAGACGCCGTAGCCGCGGGAGGAGAGGTAGAACGGGATGTTCTTGTAGGCCTGTTCGCTGCTGGTGCCGCCGTCGGCCTGCCAGATGTCGACGCTCTGCCCGTTCCGCACGAAGGGGGTGAAGCGCTCGCCGAGGCCGTAGATCTGTTCGCCGACGCCGAGCGCGAGCTGGACCGCCATGTGGTGGGAGCCGTCGGCGGTGGTGACGAAGGCGGTGCCCTTGCGGCCGGACGCGGTGAGGGCGCGGCCGTCGTCCTCGTGGAAGTGCAGCGTCCAGGGCGCGGAGCGGTCGAGGCGCAGCCGCAGCGGGCCGGAGGCGAGCTCGACGACCGGACCGTCCACCGTGACCTTCCCGGCTCCGGTCCCGCCCTCCGCGAGGGCGAAGTCCGGTCCCCGGTGGGCCTTTCCGGCGTGGTGGGTGACGCGGACCCCGATGACGCCCTCGGCGGGAGCGTGGCACTCCACGGTGAGGAGGGCCGAGTTCAGCGTGTCGCCGCGGGTGGCGACCCGCTTGACGGAGGCGTAGGCGGTGAAGCGGTCGGCTTCGGTGCGCAGGTCGCGGACTTCGGTGGCGTACGAGGCGTGGACACCCTCGCGCATCAGCCAGAAGCCGTCGGTGAACTTCATGCGGGTCCTTGGAGGTGGGGTGAGGTGGAGGCCGCACCGAGGGAGGAGGGGCCGCAACGAGCGAGGAGGGGCTGCACCGAGCCCCCAATAGTTATCCCAGAAAACAAAACGGTGGACCAGCCCCGTAGAAAGCGTTTGCGCGAAGCATTGACGAAACACGAACGCCCCCCTAACTTCATGCCCGTTGCACTTCGTACGTCATATATGAGACGCGATACACGAGATCTGAGAGTGCTCCATGGCCTTCGCCCCCAGCCCCATCCCGTCCCGCACCCAGTACGTCCTGGAAGCGATCAAGCACGACATCCTCACCGGAGGGCTCAGACCCGGCCAGGCGCTCGTGGAGACCGAACTCGCCGCGCGCTTCGGGGTGTCGAAGACCCCGGTGCGCGAGGCGCTCAAGACCCTCGCGGGCAGCGGGCTCGTGGTGATGAGCCAGTACAAGGGCGTCACGGTCCGGATGGTCGACGCGGACATGGCCCGCGCGGTCTACGACGTGCGCCTGCTCCTGGAGCCCGAGGCGGTCCGCCGCGCCGTCGCCACCGCCGCCCCGCTCGACGCGGCGGACGAGGCGCTGCGCCGGGCCGCCGGGGCCGAGGACCCGGCCGAACGGTCCCTGGCCAACCGGGACTTCCACCGCGCGCTCTACCTGCCCTGCGGGAATCCGCTGCTCGGCCGGATGCTCGACGAGGTCCGTGACCAGGCCGCCCTGGTCTCCACGGTCGCCTGGGCCGCCGTCCCCTCCTGGGAGCGCGAGGCCGCGGAGCACGAGGAGATCCTGCGGCTCGCCGTCGCGGGCGATGCCGAAGGCGCCGGCCGGGCCGTGCACGACCACATCGCGTCGTTCGTCGAGCGCGCCTTTCCCCACTCCCCCCTGAACAGCGAGTGAGCACCCCGTGAGCATGGAGTTCGAGACCCTGAGGGCCGCCCTCGCCGACGTGGTGGCCATCCCCGTCACCCCGTTCGCCGAGGACGGCTCGGTCGACACCGCGGCGCACCGCGCGCTGCTGCGCCGCCTCCTCGACGGCGGCGTCCGCACCCTCACGCCGAACGGCAACACCGGCGAGTTCTACGCCCTCACCCCCGAGGAGCGCCGCTCCCTCACCGAGGCGACCGTCGAGGAGGCCGGGGACCGCGCCGTGATCCTGGTCGGCGTCGGCCACGACGTGCCGACGGCCGTCGAGGCCGCCCGGCACGCCCGCGCCGCCGGGGCCCACATGCTGATGGTCCACCAGCCCGTCCACCCGTACGTCTCCGAGAGCGGCTGGGTCGACTACCACCGGGCCATCGCCGAGGCCGTGCCGGAGCTCGGTGTCGTCCCGTACCTCCGCAACCCGCTCCTGAGCGGCGCCCGGCTCGCCGAGCTCGGCGCCGCCTGCCCGAACGTCGTCGGGGTGAAGTACGCCGTCCCGGACGCGTCCCGGTTCGCGGGCTTCGCCCGGGACGCGGGCCTCGACCGGTTCGTGTGGGTGGCGGGGCTCGCCGAGCCGTACGCCCCCTCGTACTTCGCGAGCGGCGCGACGGGCTTCACCTCCGGCCTCGTCAACGTCTCCCCCGCGCTCTCCCTGGAGATGCTGCACGCGCTGCGGGCCGGCGACTATCCGACCGCGATGAAGGTGTGGGAGCGGATCCGCCGTTTCGAGGAGCTGCGCGCGGCGAACGGCAGCGCCGACAACGTGACCGTGGTCAAGGAGGCCCTCGCCTCCCTCGGCCTGTGCCGCCGCGACATCCGCCCGCCGAGCCGCGAACTCCCCGAGAGCGAGCGGGCCGAGGTCGCCGCGATAGCCGCCGGGTGGCCGATGTGACGAGGAGACCCGAGGACCTGCGCAGTCACCAGTGGTACGGCACGGACGGGCTGCGTTCGTTCAGCCACCGGGCCAGGACCCGCCAGCTCGGCTACCTGCCGGAGGAGCACCTCGGCAAGCCGGTGATCGCGATCCTCAACACCTGGTCCGACATCAACCCGTGCCACGTCCACCTCCGCGACCGCGCGCAGGCCGTGAAGCGGGGCGTGTGGCAGGCCGGCGGCTTCCCGCTGGAGTTCCCGGTCTCCACCCTCTCGGAGACCTTCCAGAAGCCGACCCCGATGCTCTACCGCAACCTCCTCGCCCTGGAGACGGAGGAGTTGCTCCGCTCGTACCCGGTGGACGGGGCGGTGCTGATGGGCGGCTGCGACAAGACGACCCCGGCGCTGCTCATGGGCGCCGCCTCCGTCGACCTGCCGACGGTCTTCGTCCCGGCCGGTCCGATGCTGCCCGGCCACTGGCGCGGGGAGACCCTCGGCTCCGGCACGGACATGTGGAAGTACTGGGACGAGAAGCGCGCCGGGCGGATCGGCGACTGCGAGATGGCCGAGCTGGAGAGCGGTCTGGCCCGCTCCCCCGGGCACTGCATGACGATGGGGACGGCCTCCACGCTCACCGCCGCCGCGGAGACCCTGGGCGTGACCGTGCCGGGCGCCTCCTCGGTGCCGGCGGTGGACTCGGGTCACGACCGGATGGCCGCGGCCTCGGGGCTGCGGATCGTGGAGCTCGTACGGGAGGACCTGCGGCTGTCGCGGCTGCTGACCCGGGAGGCGTACGAGGACGCGGTCGCCGCCGTCCTGGCGCTCGGCGGCTCGACCAACGCGGTGATCCACCTGATCGCGATGGCCGGGCGCTCCGGGGTGAAGCTGACGCTCGACGACTTCGACCGTATCGCGCGGACCGTCCCGGTCCTCGCGAACCTGCGGCCCGGCGGCCGGTACCTCATGGAGGACTTCCACTTCGCCGGCGGGATGCCCGGGTTCCTGTCGCGGCTCACGGACGTGCTGCACCTGGACCGGCCGACGGTCTCGCACGCCACGCTGCGCGAGCAGCTCGCCGGGGCCCGCGTCCACGACGAGGACGTCATCCGCGACCGGGCGAGACCGCTGGCGGCCGAGGGCGGGGTCGCCGTGCTGCGCGGCAACCTCTGTCCGGACGGCGCGGTCGTCAAGCACATCGCGGCCGAGCCGCGGCTGCTCAAGCACACGGGTCCCGCGGTCGTCTTCGACGACTACCGGACCATGCAGCGGACGATCGACGACCCGGCGCTCGGCATCACCGCCGACCACGTCCTCGTGCTGCGCGGAGCGGGCCCCAAGGGCGGGCCGGGCATGCCGGAGTACGGGATGCTGCCGATCCCCGCGTACCTCCTGGAGCAGGGGGTGAAGGACATGGTCCGGATCTCCGACGCCCGGATGAGCGGGACGAGTTACGGGGCGTGCGTGCTGCACGTGGCGCCCGAGTCCCATGTCGGCGGACCCCTTGCCCTCGTCCGTACGGGCGATACGATCACCCTCGACGTCGCGGCGCGCTCCCTCCATCTGCACGTCACGGACGAGGAGCTGGACCGCCGCAGGGCCGCGTGGACACCACCGCCGGCCCGGTACGAGCGCGGCTACGGCGCGCTCTACATGGAGCAGATCTCCCAGGCCGACACCGGCTGCGACTTCGCGTTCCTGGCCAGGCCGGGAACCACCCCCGATCCGTACGCGGGCTGACCCCGCCACCCGAGGCACCACCCGAGCCCCGCCCCTGAGCGCGACCCCGCGCCCGCCCCGAGCCCGTCCGAGAACCGACCCCGCCCCACCTGTCCGAAATCTCGAACGTCGTTCGCGAAGCGCTTCACCGAGAACGGAGCCGCCGTCATGGCCTCAGCTGTGACCTCACCGCCCCAGGCCGACACGGCACGGAGGCGCCGCCGCACGGGATCGGCCCCCCGCCGACTGCCGTATCTCCTGATCGCCCCCGCCGGACTGCTGATGCTGGGCTTCATCGCCTACCCGGTGCTCAGCGTCTTCTACTACAGCCTCCAGCACTACAACCCCACCAAGCCCTGGCGGAACGGCTTCGCGGGCCTGGAGAACTTCACCCGGATCCTCACCGACGACCCGCACTTCTGGGGGACGCTGACCTTCAGCGCGAAGTGGGTCGTGGTCGAGGTCACCCTCCAGCTGCTCTTCGGCCTCGCCCTCGCCCTGATCGTCAACCAGACGTTCGTGGGCCGCGCCCTGGGCCGGGCCCTCGTCTTCTCGCCGTGGGCCGTCTCGGGCGTGCTCACCTCCGCGATCTGGGTGCTGCTCTACAACTCCCAGACCGGCATCACGCGTTACCTGGCGGACCTGGGCATCGGCGAGTACGGCACGTCCCTGCTCTCCGACACCTCGACCGTCTTCCCCGCGGCGATCGTCGCCGACCTCTGGCGCGGGGTGCCCTTCTTCGCCATCCTCATCCTGGCCGACCTCCAGTCCGTACCGAAGGACCTGTACGAGGCGGCCGAGGTCGACGGGGCGGGCCGGATCCGCCAGTTCCTGCACATCACGCTGCCCCACATCCGGGACGCGATCGTGCTGTCCACGCTGCTGCGCGCGGTGTGGGAGTTCAACAACGTCGACCTGCTCTACACCCTGACCGGCGGCGGCCCCGCGGGCGAGACGACCACCCTCCCGCTGTACATCGCCCACACCAGCGTCGACGCCCACAACTTCGGATACGCCTCCGCCCTCACCACGGTGGCGTTCGTGATCCTTCTCTTCTGCTCGATGGTCTATCTGCGCCTGAGCAAGTTCGGAGGCGACGGCAAGTGACAGCCGAGTCCACCCTGACCGCCGTCCCCGCCCCGGGGGCCGCGCAGGCACCACCGCCCCCCGACCGGACCCCGCCGGCCGCCGGCCGCAAGCGCCGGCCGGCCTGGGACGAGGTCCCCCGCTGGCAGATCTATCTGCCCCTCGGGATCTACCTCGTCTTCACCCTCGTCCCGTTCTACTGGATCCTCCTGTTCGCGGTGCGGCCGGCCGGATCCACCTCGCTCCTGCCGTGGCCGATGACCACCGACCACTTCGAGAAGGTGTGGACGGACCGCAGCTTCGGCGTCTTCTTCCAGAACAGCCTGCTCATCGGCGTCGCGGTGCTCGTCATGACCACCGTCGTCGCGCTGGCCGGCGGCTACGCGCTCGCCCGCTTCGACTTCCGGATCAAGAAGGGCTTCATGCTGGCCCTGCTCTGCTCGCAGTTCGTGCCCGGCGCCCTGCTGCTCGTGCCGCTCTTCCAGATCTTCGCCGAGCTCCGGATGATCAACTCCCTCGGCTCGGTCGTCATCGCCGAGACCGTCTTCCAGCTCCCGCTGTCGATGATCCTCATCAGCGGCTTCATCAGGAACGTGCCGTACTCCCTGGAGGAGGCCGCCTGGGTCGACGGCTGCAACCGCTTCCACGCCTTCCGGATCGTCGTCCTGCCGCTGCTGCGGCCCGGCCTGGTCGCCGTCGGCTCCTTCGCCTTCGTCCACGCCTGGAACCACTTCCTGTTCGCCCTGATGTTCCTCAGCAGCCAGGACAAGCAGACGATCCCCGTCGGCCTCAACACCCTCATGGGCGCCGACAGCGTCGACCTCGGCGCGCTCGCGGCGGGCGGCGTCATCGCCGCCGTCCCCGTCGTCATCGTCTTCGCCTTCATCCAGAAGTGGCTGGTCACCGGCTTCAGCGCCGGGGCGGTGAAGGGATGAGCGGCAACTCGACGAGTAAGGCACACAAGGAAGTCATGAACACCGCACCCACCCGCACCCCGCTGCCGGTCGTCCTCGCCGGCGCCCGCGGCCACGGCCGCAGCCACCTCCTCAACATCCGCCGCCTCGAAGAGCGCGGACTCGTCCGGCTCGCCGGGGTCTGCGAACTGCGCCCGCTCGACGCGGCCGAGCTCGACGGCATCGGAGACCCGGCGCAGTCCGCCGACTTCGAGGCGCTCCTCGCCGCCACCGGCGCCCGGATCGCCGTCCTCAGCACCCCCATCCAGACCCACACCGACATGACCCTCACAGCCGCCCGGCACGGGGCGCACATCCTCCTGGAGAAGCCACCCGCACCGTCGTTCGCGGAGTTCCGCAGGATGGCCGACGGCGTCGCCGAGGCCGGGGTGGCCTGTCAGATCGGCTTCCAGTCGCTCGGCTCGCACGCCGTCCCCGCGATCCGCCGGATGGTCGAGGAGGGCGCGATCGGCGAACTCCTCGGGGTCGGCGCCGCCGGAGCCTGGGTCCGCGACGAGGCCTACTTCCGGCGCGCGCCCTGGGCCGGCCACCGGCGGCTCGGCGGCGTCGACGTCGTCGACGGGGCGCTCACCAACCCCCTCGCGCACGCCGTCGCCACCGCGCTCGCCCTCTCCGGCTCCCCCCGCGCCGAGGACGTCGAGCACATCGAGACCGAACTGCTCCACGCCCACGCCATCGAGTCCGACGACACGTCCTGCGTCCGGGTCATGACCGCGGCCGGCACCCCGGTGACGGTGGCGGCGACGCTCTGCGCCGAGAAGTCCTCGGAGCCGTACGTCGTCGTCCACGGCAGCCAGGGCCGCATCACCTTCTGGTACCGGCAGGACCGGGTCCTCGTGCAGCGGGCCGGGCACGGACCCGACGAGACCGAGTACGGGCGGACCGACCTCCTGGAGAACCTCGTCGCCCATGTGACGGACGGCGAGCCGCTGTGGGTGCCCCCGGCGGCGACCGGCGCCTTCATGCGGGTCGTCGAGGCGGTCCGTACGGCCCCGGATCCGCTGGAGGTGCCCGCCGCGCACTGGCGCACCGAGCCCGGCGAGAGCGCGCCGCGCCGGGTCGTCGACGGGATCGACGCCCTGGTCGACGCGAGCGCCGACGAGCTGCGGCTCTTCTCCGAACTCGGCGCCGTCTGGGCGCCGTCGACCCGGGCGGAGGCCCGATGACCGCCGAGCCGCCCACCCTCCTGCGCTGCGCGGGCCGCACCGTCGCCCGCTACACGACCCGGCCCGCGCTGGCCGCCGACCACGCGCCCCGGCCGTATCTGCACCCCGTGACCACCCTCGGCGGGCGGGTGGTGACCGAGACCGTGCCCGAGGACCACCCGCACCACCTGGGCGCGGGGGTCGCCGTCGCCGACGTCGCGGGCCACAACTTCTGGGGCGGGCGCACCTTCGTCCGCGACCGCGGTTCGGTCGAGCTCGACAACCACGGTGTGCAGCGGCACGACGGGTTCAAGCTGTGCGACCCGGACGGCTTCGTCGAGGAGCTGTCCTGGTGGGCGGGGGGCGAGCGGCTCCTGCGCGAGCACCGGACCGTGGCGGCCACCGCCCTCACGGACTCCGCCTGGGCCCTCGACCTCACCTTCTCCCTCGCCAACGTGTCGGGGCGGGACCTGTCGATCGGCAGCCCCGCGACGAACGGCCGGCCGGGCGCGGCGTACGGCGGGTTCTTCTGGCGCGCGCCCCGCGCGCCCGAGGAGACCTCCGCGCCCGCGGTCTTCGGGGCGGCCCCGGACGCCGACGGCGAGTTGGCGGTGCACGGCGCCCGCTCGGACTGGGTGGCCCTCGCGGGCGAGGGCTGGACCCTGGTCTTCGCCGGGGCGACGGAGACGACCCGCCGCGACCCGTGGTTCGTGCGGGCCGCCGAGTACCCGGGCGTGGGGTCGTCCCTCGCCCACGACGGCCGGCTGCCGGTGCCCGCCGGGGAGACGTGCGTACGGCGGGTGGTGACCGTCGTCGCCGAAGGCCGGCTCGACCGGGCCGGCGCCGCGGCCCTGGTCCGCAAGGCGGTGGCGTCGTGAGCGGAGCCCGTACGGCGGCCCCGTCGGCGGCCACGTCGGCAGCCCCGCCGGCCGCCACCGGCGACCTGGGCGACGGTACGTACCGCAATCCGGTCCTCGCGGCCGACTGGTCGGACCCGGACGTCGTCCGGGTCGGCGAGGACTACTACCTGACGGCGTCCAGCTTCGGCCGCGCCCCCGGGCTTCCGCTGCTCCACTCCCGGGACCTCGTCAACTGGACGATCGTGGGCCACGCCCTGGAGCGGCTCGAACCGGCCGCCGCGTTCACCGCGCCCCGGCACGACCGCGGGGTCTGGGCGCCGTCGCTGCGCCACCACGACGGACGGTTCTGGATCTTCTGGGGCGACCCCGATCACGGGATCTTCCAGGTCAACGCCCCTTCGGTGCGCGGACCGTGGACCGTCCCGCACCTGGTGAAGTCCGGGCTCGGCCTGATCGACGCCTGCCCTCTCTGGGACGAGGAGTCCGGGGAGGCGTACCTCGTGCACGGCTGGGCCAGGTCCCGCGCCGGGTTCAACAACCGGCTCACCGGGCACCGGATGAGCCCCGACGGCGCGAAGGTCCTCGACGAGGGCCGGGTCCTCGTGGACGCCGACCTGATCCCGGGCTGGTTCACCCTGGAGGGCCCGAAGCTGTACCGGCACGACGGCTGGTTCTGGATCCTCGCCCCGGCCGGGGGCGTGGCCACCGGCTGGCAGGGCGCCTTCCGGTCACGGTCGTTCCACGGCCCGTACGAGGAGCGGACCGTGCTCGCGCAGGGCGACACCGACGTCAACGGCCCCCACCAGGGCGGCTGGGTGCGCACCCAGCGCGGCGAGGACTGGTTCCTGCACTTCCAGCAGTCGGGCGCGCACGGCCGGCTCGTCCACCTCCAGCCGATGCGCTGGGGCCCGGACGGCTGGCCGGTGCTGGGCGACGGCGGCGCGCCCGTCCGCGTCCACCGCAAGCCGGACCTGCCGGAGCAGCCGCGCTCACGGCCGGCGGTCGACGACACCTTCCCCGGCGGGCGGTTCGGCCGCCAGTGGCAGTGGACCGCCAACCCGGACGAGGGCTGGGCGACCCAGCACGCGGGCGACGGTCTGCGCCTCGGCTGTGTCCGTACGGACCGGCTCGACGATCTGCGGAGCGTGCCGCACGTCCTCACCCAGCGGCTGCCGGCCGGGGCGTGCACGGTCGAGGTCGGGCTGCGTCTCGACGGCGAGGCGGCGGGGGCCCGCGCGGGGGTCGTGGTCCTCGGCGACGCGTACGCCTGGATCGGCCTGGAACGGGCCCCGGACGGCACGGTCCTGCTGACCCACCGCTTCGCCCCCGCCCAGGCCGACCGGGAACGGGACGCGGCGCACTCCCGGCCGGTGGCCGGAGACCGGGTCCTGCTGCGGATCGAGATCACGGCGGACGCGCGCTGCCGCTTCTCGTACGCCTCCGAAGACACCTCCGAAGACGCCTCCGAGCACGCCTCCGAAGGCGGCGACGGCCCCGGAGTCCCGGTCCCGCTCGGCCCGGAGTTCGCCGCCACCCCCTGGCGCTGGGTCGGCGCGCTGCTCGGCCTGTTCGCGGGCGCGCCGGAGGGCAAGGGGCACGCCGGGACGGCCGTGTTCTCCGCTTTCCGCGTCACCGCCTGAGTACCCCTCGCTCCCCCTGACCTCCCCCACATCCCCAGCACATCCCCATCCCCGCAAGACCCCGAGAGAAGAGAGCCGA
Organism: Streptomyces sp. NPDC056169; assembly: GCF_042268445.1. Taxonomy (NCBI): domain Bacteria; kingdom Bacillati; phylum Actinomycetota; class Actinomycetes; order Kitasatosporales; family Streptomycetaceae; genus Streptomyces; species Streptomyces sp. NPDC056169. Next base: position 139,881 of record NZ_JBHJUO010000022.1, read on the forward strand.
CGATGACCATCTTCCCCGGCGGACGGCGCAGAGCCGCCCTCGCCCTCGCCCTGACCGGAGTCCTCGCCCTGACCGCCACCGCCTGCGGTGACGACGGCAGCGGCGCGGGCGGCGACAAGGGTACGGAGGGATCGGGCAAGGGCAAGATCACCTTCTGGGACAACAACGGCGGCGTCCGCACCGATGTCTGGAAGGAGATCATCGCGGACTTCGAGAAGGCGAACCCGGACATCGACGTCGAGTACGTCGGGGTGGCCTCCAAGGAGGTGCAGTCCAAGTACGACACCGCCATCCAGGGCGGCGGCCTGCCGGACGTCGGCGGCGTCGGCGCGGCCATGCTCGCCGGGATCGCCGCGCAGAACGCCCTGGAGCCGCTGGACGCCCGGGTCGAGGACAGCGCGCTCCAGGGCAAGCTGAACACGGGCATGGTCGACAGCGTCAAGGCCGCCGGCGGCCAGGACAAGCTGTTCACGGTCCCGACCTCCGCCAGCAACGGCGTCCTCTACTACCGCACCGACCTGTTCAAGGCGGCCGGCCTCGCCGAGCCCGCCACCTGGTCGGCGTTCTACGCGGCGGCCGAGAAGCTCACCGCGAAGGACAAGAACCGTTTCGGCTACACGATCCGCGGCGGCGCGGGCTCCATCGCCCAGGCCCTGGACGCGATGTACGGCCAGAGCGGCATCACCGACTTCTGGAACGGCGACAAGACCACCGTCAACGACCCGAAGAACGTCGCGGCCCTGGAGAAGTACGCCGGCCTGTTCAAGAAGAACACCCCGGCCGCCGACGTCAACAACGACTTCACCAAGATGGTCGCCCAGTGGGACAGCGGCGAGATCGGCATGCTGAACCACAACCTGGGCTCGTACCAGGACCACGTGAAGGCGCTCGGCACGGAGAAGTTCCGGGGCATCCCGAACCCCACCCTTGACGACGGCACCCGGGTGCAGGTCTCCAACCCGGTCGACGGCCTCGGGCTGTTCTCCTCAAGCAAGAACAAGGCCGCCGCCTGGAAGTTCATCGAGTTCGCGGCCTCCCACGCGTCCAACAGCAAGTGGAACAAGTCGGCCGGCGCCATCCCCGCCAACACGGAGGCCGCGAAGGACCCGTGGATCCAGGAGGCCGAACCGACCAAGCTCGCCGCCGACGTCCTCTTCAGCGGCAAGGCCACGATCGTGCAGCTGCCCTACTACCTGCCCGACTGGAACACGATCTCCAAGGCCGACAACGAGGCCGCCTTCCAGAAGGTCCTCCTCGGCAAGGCCACGGCCAAGGAGTTCCTCGACACCCTCGCCGAGCAACTGAACGCGGCCCAGGCCGAGTGGAAGCAGCAGAACAAGTGAGCGTCGGCCGCCGCGCGGTGGTCACGGCCGGGGCGGGCCTCGCGCTCGCCCTGGCCGGGACGCCCGCCCTGGCAGGGGCGCCCTCCGCCCGTTCCCAAGGACTTCCTTCCCCAGGACACCCTCCCCAAGGACACCCCCGTATGCGCACCGTCTTCCTCGCGGGCGACTCCACGGCCGCCCAGAAGTACGCCGACGCCGCACCCGAGACCGGCTGGGGCATGGCGCTCCCCTTCTTCCTGCACCAGGGCCTGACCGTCGCCAACCACGCGGTCAACGGACGCAGCACCAAGAGCTTCCTCGACGAGGGCAGGCTCGACGCGATCCTCGCGGCGATCCGCCCCGGCGACCTGCTCCTCGTCCAGTTCGGCCACAACGACGAGAAGACCACCGATCCCACCCGCTACACCGAACCGTGGACCACCTACCAGGACAACCTGCGGGTCTTCGTCGAGGGCGCGCGGTCCCGGGGCGCCCTCCCGGTGCTCGCCACCTCCGTCGAGCGGCGGAAGTTCGCCGCCGACGGCACCGCCCTGCGCACCCACGGCGCCTACCCGGCGGCGATGCGGGAGACCGCCCTGGAGGCGGACGTCCCGCTCCTCGACATCGAGGCGCTGTCCCTGGCCCTGTGGCAGAAGCTCGGCCCCGAGGCCACGAAGACGTACTTCAACTGGACCGCGTCCGAGCAGGACAACACCCACTTCAACCCGCCCGGCGCGATCGAGGTGGCCCGTCTCGTCGCCGCCGAACTGCTCCGCACGCACGTCCTCGCGCCGCGCGAGACGCGCCGCCTGGACGACGAGATCCCGACCGACCGGATCACCTGGCCCGTTTCCGAGGAGAGCTGACCGTGAACCGACGCAAGCAGCTGGGAGTGGTGGCCGCGACCGCCCTCGCCCTGGCGGTCACCGCGCCCGCCGCCGGTGCCCACACCGGCCACCGCCCGGCCGCCGACCCGGCCAGGGCGACCCTGCCGGCCGGCGACGGCTGGGCGGCCGAGGGCACCGGCACCACCGGCGGGTCCGCCGCCGACGCCACCCGGGTCGTCACCGTCACCACCTGGGCGGAGTTCCGGGCCGCGCTCGAAGCGCCCGGCGCCGGGCCCCGCATCGTCAAGGTGGTGGGGACGCTCGACGCGACGGCCGACGGCTGCGCCGCCTTCGAGGCCCCCGGCTACGACTTCGCCCGCTACCTCGCCGACTACGACCCGGCGGTCTGGGGGTACGAGAACGAGGTCAGCGGCCCCCAGGAGGAGCTGCGGGCCGCCTCCGCCAGGGCGCAGGGCGAGGCGATCAAGGTGAAGGTGCCGGCCGACACCACGATCATCGGCGTCGGCCGGCACGCGGGGATCACCGGCGGCAGCCTCCAGGTGCAGGGCGTGGACAACGTCATCGTCCGGAACCTCACCCTGGAGAGCCCGCTCGACTGCTTCCCCCAGTGGGACCCGACGGACGGCGCGACCGGGGCGTGGAACTCCGAGTACGACAGCCTCGTCGTGTACGGCTCCACCCACGTCTGGATCGACCACAACACCTTCACCGACGGGGCCCACCCGGACAGTTCGCTGCCCTCGTACTACGGGGAGGTCTACCAGCAGCACGACGGCGAGCTGGACGTCGTGCGCGGCGCCGACCTCGTCACGGCCTCCTGGAACGTCTTCACCGACCACGACAAGACCCTGATGATCGGCAACAGCGACAGCGCGGGCGCCACCGACCGGGGCAGGCTGCGCGTCACCCTCCACCACAACCTCTTCGACAAGGTCGTGGAGCGGGCGCCCCGGGTGCGCTTCGGACAGGTCGACGCGTACAACAACCACTTCGTGGTGGCGGGTCCTTCGTACGTGTACAGCCTGGGCATCGGTCAGGAGTCCCAGCTCGTCGCCGAGAAGAACGCGTTCACGCTCGCCGCGGACGTCCCCGCCGGGCAGATCCTGAAGAAGTGGAAGGACGCGCCCGTCACGACCTCGGGCAACCACGTCAACGGCCGCCCGGTCGACCTTCTCGCCGTCCACAACGAGCAGTACCCCGCGGAAGCGCTGCGCGGGGACGCGGGCTGGACGCCGGTGCTGCGCACCCGCGTCGACCACCCGAAGGCCGTCCCGGCCCTGGTCGACCACCACGCGGGCGCCGGCCGCCTGCGCTGAGCCTTCTCGGCAGGGGGCCGGGGGGGCACTCCCCCCGGCCCCCCTTTCCCTCCCTCCCTCCCACCCACCCACCAGCGAAGGAGCACCCGCATGCCCTCGCACCACCCCGGAGCCGATGCGATCGGCCGCCGTACCCTCCTCACCGCCGGTGCCGGCGCGGCCCTCGCCCTGGCCCTGCCGGCCGGAACGGCGAAGGCGTCGTCGCCGAACCGTCCCTTCGGACGCTTCGGTTCGCCCGCCGCCCGGCTCACCGAGCGGACGCTGTACGTGCACCCCGGCGGGCTCGGCGACCACACCACGGTCCAGGCCGCCGTCACCGCCGCGAACGGCACCGGCTGGACGCTGGTGCTCGCCGCCGGGACGTACCGGGAGACGGTCACGGTGAGCTCCGCCCGTACCGAGATGACGTGGATCGGCGCGAGCGGGGACGCCCGGGACGTCGTCGTGGTGTACGCCAACGCGGCCGGGACGCCCCGCCCCGAGGGCGGCACCTACGGCACGAGCGGTTCGGCGACGACCACCGTGCAGGCGGACGGCTTCACCGCGCAGGGGGTCACCTTCGCCAATGACTTCCTCCGTACCGACCTCCCGGGGAACCCCGGCACGCAGGCCGTGGCGCTCAAGGTGCAGGGGGACCGCTCGGCGTTCTTCCACTGCCGATTCCTCGGCCACCAGGACACGCTGTACGCGGACTCGATGTCCCTGTCGGCCTTCGCCCGGCAGTACTTCGCGCACTGTTACGTGGAGGGTGACGTCGACTTCGTCTTCGGCCGGGCCACGGCGGTCTTCGCGCACTGCCACTTCCGCACGCTGGCCCGCACCGATCTGCCGGGCGCCCCGTACGGCTTCGTCTTCGCCCCGTCGACGGCGGGCGCCGGCCCGTACGGCTTCCTGGCCTCCCGCTGCCGGATCACCAGCGAGGCACCCGACGGCTTCTACAAGCTGGCCAGGCCCTGGGTCCCGAGCTCGGACCCGACCGCCCGCCCGTCGCTCGTGGTCCGGGAGAGCGTCCTCGGCCCCGGGATCGACGCCGTCGCCCCGTACGCGAACATGCGCGACGCCTACCCGTGGCAGGCCCAGCGCTTCGCGGAGTACCGCAACACCGGTCCGGGCGCCACGATCACCGTCCCGGAGAACCGCCCCCAACTGACGGCGGCCGGGGCCGCGTCCGCGACGCCGGAGGCGTACCTGGGCGACTGGACCCCCGAGCCGGTCGGACCGGCAGGTCGAGGCAGTCGATCGCGGTGGCGGGGCTGAGGAGCGGGTCGAGCGCCGGGTCGGCGGCGAGGGGAGCGTCAGCCGAGCCGTGGCGTCCGGGACACCGGCAGGCGGGCGCAGCGGCGGCAGGCGCGGGCCGAGGTGGCCACGACGGCGTGCGAGGCGGCGGCGAGGGCTCCGGCGAAGGCGAGCAGCGGCCAGTTCGTGGCGAGGGCCGAGGCGACGGCGAGCGCGAGGGTCGTGACGGCCAGGGCGATGCCGGCGGTGGTCCCGGTCCAGGCGACGACGAGCGGCAGCCGGGGCGGGGTGGGCAGCCGGCGGGCGAGGGTGCCGGTGACGGCGAGGGTCGCGGCGGCGAGCAGCGCGGCCGCGATCGCCACTCCGGCCAGGTGGGTGGCGAGGAGCTGTGCGGTACGGGGGATCAGCGCGGCCTCGTCGTGGTCGGGAGTCCCGGCCAGGTACCAGCAGGCGATGAGGAAGGGGGCGGTGAGCGCGACGGCCCGGGCGGTGTGCCGGGCCTGGGCGAGGGTCAGCTCCCGCTGGCAGCTCGGCACGAGCTCCTCGACGGTCCCGAACTCCCGCACCGCCGCGCGGATCGCGTCCGGATACGAGCCGCCCGGCTCGGCCCGGGCGTCCGCCGTGTCGGCGAGCCCGCCGCTGATCTCCTCGACCAGCCGGGCCTTGGCGCGGGCCGGTCCGTGCAGAGCGGCGGACAGTTCGGCGGCGTACGCCTCAAGGGGGTCGGTGCCGGGGGCGGTGCCGGGCTCGGTGTCGGGGGCGGTCACGTGGCGAGCCCGGGCGGCGGCGTGGTCGGGTTGAGGACCGAGCCGATCGCGGCGGTGAACTCGCTCCACGCCGTCCGCTCGCCCGCCAGGGTCTGCCGGCCCGCGTCGGTGAGCTCGTAGCAGCGCCGGCGCCGTTCGCCGGAGGACTGCCAGCTGCTGCTCAGGAGGCCGAGCCGCTCCAGGCGCTGGAGCGCCGGATAGATCGTGCCCGTCCGCAGTTCGAGCACGCCCCCGCTGCGCTGCTGGACCGCGGCGATGATCGCGTACCCGTGCAGCGGGCCCTGTTCGAGCACCGCGAGCAGCAGTCCGTCCAGGTGCCCTCGTACCGCATCCGCCTTCATAGGTAGGCAGCCTACCCAAAGGATCGGTAGGCAGTGTATGTATGGGTGACCAACATATTGGCAGCCAACCTATCGGCGGCCAGTTCGTCGAGCTCCCGAGCTCCCGTGCGGAGGCATGCGCTGTGACCGAATTCCTGTTGTCCGTCCACGTCCTGGTGGCGATCGTCACGGTCGGGTCGATCACCGTGGCCGCCTCGGCGTTCCCGCGCTACGCGCTGAAGGCCCTCGGCGGCGGCGAGGAACGGGAAGGGGGGTCCGCGGGGAGTTCCGAGGGGACCGGGACGGCCGTCTTCCTCCACCGCGTCTGCACCGGGTACGCCGTCGCCGGTGTCGTCGTCCCGGTCTTCGGGGTGGCGACCGGCGCCCAGCTCGGCGTCCTGACCGATGCCTGGCTGATCGTGTCGATCGTCCTGACCGTGATCGCCGCGGCCCTCCTCGGGCTCGTCGTCCTGCCCGGCCAGCGGCGCCTGCTCGCCCTGACCGAGGGCGCGTCCACGGAGGAGGAGGCGCGCCCCGTCGCGACCCGACTGGCCATGCTCACCGGGATCTTCAACCTCGTCTGGGCGGTCGTCGTCGTCCTGATGATCGTCCGCCCCGGTTCCACGACGGGCGCGTGACTCCCTGACAGGGCGCAGGCTCCCGGACCGGGGCGTCACCCGCGAGCCCGCAGCCGCCGCTTCCCGTACGCGACGGTGACCACGGCGAGCAGCGGCCCCCACAGGACGAGCGGGGCGTAGCAGACGTAGTAGAAGGCGGACTCCCAGCCGCCGGCCTGGCCCGGGAAGTCGGCGGACAGGGCGTCGCCGCGGATCGTGGTGCCCATGACCTCGGTGACGAAGCTGAGAACGGTCCACAGGAGCGTGAGGGCCGTGGCGCCGAGGGCGGCCGGGACGAGCACCGCCGCCGGAGGGATGCGGCGGCCCCGCAGGAGCGGGATCCAGCCCGGGACCACCTCGCCCCAGCGGGCGATCAGCCCGATCGCGGTGAACGCGACCGCCTCGGAGAGGACGGAGAGGAGGACGACGTACAGCCTCTCGCCGATCCCGATCCCGGCGTCGAAGGCCGCGGGGAGCCGCCAGATGCTGGAGGGCAGGACGGTGAACGGCACGGCGTAGGCGAGGAGTCGGGTCCGCCGGGACACCCCGGGCACGGGCACGTGGGCGGCCCGCCAGGCGGCGCGGACCCGGCCGGGGCGAGGCGGGGCGTGGAGGTCGGCGGGCGTTGCCTCGGCGAGCGTGGCTTCGGTGTGCTGGATGCGCTGCTGCATGCGCGGTCCTCGGTTCCGGTGGGCCGCCGTGCGGCCCGCTCGCTCTCGACGATCGCGGACGGCGAGGGCCGGGGAATCACGCTCCGGACCGAGCCCGCTCCCCCGCACGGCCGAGACGGCGCTACGACGCGAGGCGCAGCAACGGCGGCCCCGGTCACCCGGCCCGTCACGTCGCGGGGGTCGCCGTCACGTCGCGAGGGTCGCAGCTACCTCGCGGGGTCGCCGCTACCTCGCGGGGGCCGTCGCTCCGAAGCCGCCCCGCAGGGTGGAGCGGCCGCCGTCGCCGCCCGTGAGGACGACGGTGTACGTGTCGGCCGAGGCGTCCCGTACCCCCTCGGCGTGGTTGTACTGGACCGCGAAGACATGGCGGCCCGGCGGGACCGTACGGCCCGGCTTGAGGGTCCACCGGTAGAGCAGGGCCCCCGGTTCCTCGGTGACCGTGACGGTGAAGTCCTCGGCGGGGCGCGTGCGCCAGTGGCCCGTGCTCACGACGCCGGCCGTGCGGGCGACCCGCACGTCGACGACCAGGCCCGCCACCGGCGTCCGCGTCGTGACCGTGAGATCGCCCTGCGCCCACCAGCGGTTGCTGCCGGGATCGAGGGTGCCCGTCGCCTCGGCGACCGGCCCCGGCGCGGGCGGCTGCGACGCGGGCGCGGCCGGCCCCCGGTCCAGCGTGGTCACGGCGAGCCCGCCGACGCCGACCACCCCGGCGACGGCCACCGCCACGGCCGCGGCCACAGTCCACCGCCTGCCGGTCCACGGGGCGGTCGCGCGGGCGCGCAGGGACGCCTGCTGCGGCGGGGCGGCGAGGCCGCGTTCCACCCGGGCGAGCATGCGGGCGCGGTCGGGCCGGTGGGCCAGCCCGGCCTCCCGCAGCTCGCGGCGCAGCTGTGCCTCGTCCATCAGTGCCTCCCCGCGACGAGTTCGGTGACGGCCCGCTCGCCCAGGAGGCGCTGGAGCTCCGCCATCCCCTTGGCGGTCTGGCTCTTGACCGTACCGACCGAGATCCCCAGGGCGAGCGCGGTGTCGCGTTCGGAGAGGTCGAAGGCGTGCCGCAGCACGACACAGGCGCGCTTGCGGAAGGGGAGGGCGCGCAGCGCCGTCCGTACGTCGAGGACGGCCGGCACGTCGGGGTCCTCGACGTGGTCCGGGCGCCGGTCCCAGAACGCGGCGATGCGGCGCCGCTCGCGCACGGTGCCCCGGATCCGGGTGCGGACGAGGTTGGCGACGACGCCCCGGGCGTAGGCGGCGGGGTGGTCGGCGGCGCGGACCCGGTCCCAGCGGTGCCACAGGGCGAGCATGGCATCGGCCGCGAGGTCGTCGGCGGCGTCGGTCTCGCCGGTCAGCAGGTGCGCGAGGCGGGCGAGTTCGGCGTAGTGGCGCGCGAAGAAGGCCCGGAACTCCGTCGCGCTGTCGTCGGGGTCAGCGTCCACCGTGACCACGGCGGCCCTCGGTGGCCGGGATCGGCGAGGGGGCCGGGGCCGCGGCGCCCGCCGCCCGTCCCGTGCTCGCGCGCTCGGTCAGCCGGGGCGCGATGAGTTCCGTACCGCGCGCGGCCTCTCCCGCGAGGCGGGCGACGAGCCGCTCCACGGCGCGCCGCCCCATGTCCTGGGCGGGTACGGAGACGGCCGTGAGCGGTACGGAGGCGTGGACCGCGACCTGGTCGGGGCAGATGGCGACGACGGAGACGTCCTCGGGGACCGCGCGGCCCTGGTGGCGCAGGAGCGCGAGCAGCGGTTCGACGGCGGCCTCGTTCTGGACGACGAGGGCCGTGGTGCCGGGGCGCTCCTCGAAGACGCGGGTGACGGCGGCGGCGACGGCCGCGTAGGTGCCGTCGACCGGCCGGTGGAGCAGGCCGACGCCGTGCGCGTCGGCGGCGGCGCGGAGGCCGGTGAGCGTGCGGGCGGCGAAGCCGGTGCCCCGCGCGTAGACGGCGGGCGGCTCGCCGAGGACGGCGATCCCGGTGTGGCCGAGGCCCGCGAGGTGGTCGACGCAGCGCGCTCCGGCAGCCTCGAAGTCGAGATCGACGCAGTCGAGGTCGACTGCGAGCCCGGCCGGGTCGGCGGCGATGTCGGTGGGGGCAGCGGTATCGACAGACGCGGCCGTCCCGGCCATCCCGGCCGTCTCGACGGTCCCGGTGGTCCCGGCCGTCTCGGTCGGCAGTCCGATGAGGACGGCGGGCCGTTCGGCCTCCCGGAGGCAGGGCAGCCGCGGGTCGTCGAGTTCGACGTCCATGACGATCATGCCGTCGGCGATGGCGCTGCCCTCGACGCGGCGGACGGCCTCGGGGCCCTCCTCGCCGGTGAGCAGCAGCACGTCGTAGCCGTGGGCGCGGGCGGTGGTGGTGACGGCCATCGCGATCTCCATCATCACCGGCATGTAGAGCCCGGTGCGGAGCGGCATCATCAGGGCGAGGATGTCGGTCCGGCTGCTGGCGAGCGCGCGGGCGCCGGCGTGCGGGCGGTAGCCGAGGGCGTCGATGCTGTGCTGGATCCGCTCGCGCGTGGGGGCGGATATGGAGCGCTTGCCGCTGAGCACGTAGCTGACGGTGCTGGCCGACACCCCGGCGTGGCGGGCGACGTCGGCGAGGGTGACCACGTGCGCGCTCCTCGGCAATCTCGACAGGTACCCCGACCCTAAGCGGCCGCTCGACGGGCTGTCCAGACGCGTCTCGAAGAGTCCAAGGGTCGGATGGCCGCCCGGGGTTGTGCGCGGACCTCCCGCGCGATGGGATGAACTCCGGACAGAGAGCGCTTTCCGCATCACGGATCTCCCCTTCCTCTCCCTCACTCCGTCAGGAGGACCATGTCCGCCCTGCCCTGGTACGAAGACCTCTCCCCCGGCCGCGGCACGCTGCCGCCCCGCGCCTGGTACGCCGGCTCCGACGCCGCCGCCCTCTCCCTGAACGGTTCCTGGGGCTTCCGCCTCTCCCCCACCGCCGACGCCGAGGGCGACTCCTTCGCCGCCCCGGACTTCGACGCGAGCGCCTGGGGCGCGCTCACGGTCCCGGGCCACTGGGTGCTCCAGGGCAAGGAGCGGGAGTACGGCGGTCCCGCCTACACCAACGTCCAGTACCCCTTCCCCGTCGACCCGCCCCGCGTCCCCACCGAGAACCCGACCGGCGACCATCTGCGCCGCTTCGACCTGCCCGCCGACTGGCCGGCGGACGGCGGGGCCGTCCTCCGCCTCGACGGGGTCGAGTCCTGCGCCCGGGTCTGGCTCAACGGCACGGAGCTCGGCGACTTCAAGGGTTCGCGGCTGGCCCACGAGTTCGCCGTCGGGCACCTCCTGAAGGCACGGGACAACGTCCTCGCGCTCCGCGTCCACCAGTGGTCCTCCGGCTCCTACCTGGAAGACCAGGACCAGTGGTGGCTGCCGGGCGTCTTCCGTGACGTGACCCTGCTGCACCGGCCGGAGGGCTCCCCCGGCGACTTCTTCACGCACGCCTCGTACGACCACACCACCGCCACCGGCACCCTGCGCGTCGACTGCGACGTGCCCGGCCGGGTCACCGTGCCCGAGCTCGGCCTCGACCTCGCCACCGGCGCGTCGGCGACGCTGCCGGTCGAGCCGTGGAGCGCCGAGACGCCCCGGCTGTACGAGGGCGAGCTCACGGCCGGCGGCGAGCGGATCCCGCTGCGGATCGGCTTCCGCACCGTCGCCGTGGAGAACGGCGTCATGACGGTGAACGGCCGCCGGATCCTCTTCCGCGGCGTGAACCGCCACGAGTTCCACCCGGAGCACGGCCGCAGCCTGGACCTCGCGACCATGCGCGAGGACGTGGAGCTGATGAAACGGCACAACATCAACGCCGTCCGCACCTCCCACTACCCGCCGCACCCCGCCTTCCTCGACCTGTGCGACACGTACGGCCTGTGGGTCGTCGACGAGGGCGACCTGGAGACCCACGGCTTCGAGGACCTGCACTGGCGGGGCAACCCGGTCGACGACGAGCGCTGGACCCCGGCCCTGCTCGACCGGGCGGCCCGGCTCGTCGAGCGGGACAAGAACCACCCCTCGGTGGTCGTCTGGTCGCTGGGCAACGAATGCGGCACCGGCTCCGGTCTGACCGCGATGGCGCGGTGGATCCGCGACCGCGACCCGTCCCGGCTCGTCCACTACGAGGGCGACCGGTCCTGCGCGGACACCGACGTCTACTCGCGGATGTACCCGCCGCACGCGGAGGTCGACGCGATCGGCCGCAGGGCCGACGGCGGACCCGAGGAGAGGAGCCGGCTCCCCTTCGTCCTCTGCGAGTACGGGCACGCCATGGGCAACGGGCCGGGCGGCCTCTCCGAGTACCAGCGGCTCTTCGAGACGTACGAGCGCTGCCAGGGCGGCTTCGTCTGGGAGTGGATCGACCACGGCCTCGTCCACCCGGTGTACGGCCACGGCTACGGCGGCGACTTCGGGGAGGAGGTGCACGACGGCAACTTCGTCTGCGACGGGCTGCTCTTCCCGGACCGGACGCCGTCGCCGGGGCTCCTGGAGTACAAGAAGGTGATCGAGCCGGTCCGGATCGCGCCCGGCGGTCCGGGCGCGGTCCTGGTGGGCAACGGCCACGATGTCGTCGATCTCGCGCATCTCGTCTTCACCTGGTCCTTCCTGGCCGACGGCGAGACCCTCGCCACCGGTCCGCTCGACGTGCCGCCGCTCGCCGCCGGAGCGAGCGCACGGGTGGCCCTGCCCGCACCGCCCGCGCATCCGGCGGGGGCCGAAACCCTGTGGACGGTACGGGCGTTGATCGCGGACGACACGGCCTGGGCGCCCGCCGGGCACGAGATCGCCTGGGGACAGATCCCGGTCTCCGCGCCGGCGCCCGCGCCCCGGAAGGCGACCGGCGCGCGGCCCGTCCGCACGGCCGACCGGATCGCCCTCGGCCCCGGGGTCTTCGACTCCCGCACCGGCGCACCGCTCGCCATCGGCGCCCTCCCCGTCACCGGTCCGCGCCTCGACGTCTGGCGGGCGCCGACGGACAACGACGAGGGCGCGCCCTGGCAGCCCGACGAACGCCACGGGCCGCTCTGGCGCGAGCTGGGCCTGCACCGGATGCGCCACCGCCTCGACGACATCGCCCTGACCGAGGACTCCTTGACCGTACGGACCCGGGTGGCGCCCGCCGCCCGGGACCTCGGTCTGCGCGCCACGTACCGGTGGACCTCGGACGGCACCGCGCTGCGACTCGGCGTCGAGGTCGAACCCGAGGGCGAGTGGCGGGTGCCGCTGCCCCGGCTCGGGGTCCGGCTCGGCCTGCCGACCGCCCTGGACCGGGCCGCCTGGTACGGCGCCGGTCCCGGCGAGGCGTACCCCGACACCCGGGCCGCCGCGCGGCTCGGCCGCTGGGAGGCCGCGGTGGACGCGCTCCGGACCCCGTACCTGCGACCGCAGGAGAACGGGGCCCGGATCGACACCCGGTGGCTGGTCCTGACGGACTCCGCCGGGGACGGACCGGGTGTACGGGTGGAGGGCGACCCGGCGTTCTCGTTCACGGCCCGCCCGTGGACCACCGAGCAGCTGGACGCCGCCGCCCACCGCACCGATCTGGTGCCGGGGGACACGCTCTGGCTGCACCTGGACCACGCCCAGCACGGCATCGGCTCCCAGTCCTGCGGACCGGGTGTGCTGCCCGCGTACCGGCTGGACGCGGCCCCGGCCGCGTTCGCCCTCACCTTCACCCCGGTGGACGTCGCCTGACGTCAGCTGACGCCAGGCGACGTCATGTGGCCTCGCATGGCCTCGCCCGGCCTCGCCCGGCCTCGCCCGGCCTCGCATGGCCTCGCATGGCCTCGCTCAGCGGAGCAGCCGGTCCGGGACGATGTCCCGGGCCCGCAGCTCCTGGGCGACGAGGGCCGCGTACTCCGTGGCCCCGCGGACCGAGGTGTGGGTGTTGTCCCGCTTCTCGGTGGTCAGGTAGAGCGCCTTGGAGGCCTCGGGCCCCAGCTGTTCGACCCGCGCCTTGGTGAGGGCGGTGAGGTCGATCAGCGGGGTCCCGAGGGTGACCGCGAGGGCGCGGATCTCCGCCGGGTGGTCCACGCCGAGGCCGTTGACGAGCAGGGCCGTGCCGTTGTCCAGGGTGCCGTCGGCGTTGAACCAGCGGCGCACGATCGGGGTGACCAGGACGGGTTCGCCGCCCCGGGCCCGTACGCGCTCGACCAGGCTCGCCAGGTTGGCGCGGTAGGTGGCCGCGTCCGTCTGCTTGTCGTTGTGGGCCAGCTGGACCAGGACGGGATCGCCGGGGCGGATCGCCGCCTCGACCGCGTCGAAGAGCGCCGGGTTCGCCAGGAAGGTGACGGTGCTCTCGCCGGAGTCGGCGTGGTTGGCGACCGCGATCCCGCGCGCGAGGTGGACGGGAAGCCGCTGCCCCCAGCCGGTGTACGGGTCTCCCGGCTGGTCGCAGACGGTGGAGTCGCCCACGAGGAAGAGGCGCCGGGCGGCGGGGGCGGGGGTGACCCGGAGCGCGGTGACGCGCGGGGCCGCCCCGCCGAGGACCAGGTCGAGGCCGGGGCTGCCGGCGGGCCCGGTGGGTTCGCCCTCCGGGTCGCGTACGTCCACGGTGAACGAGCGCCGGACGCGCTGTCCGGCCCCGGTGGCGGTCTCGGCGAGCAGCGCCCGCCTGGTCTCGCCTATGACGGCGGTGGACCCGGCCTCGTCACCGCCGAGGGTGACGGTGACGTCGTACGTGCCGGGGGCGACGTCGAAGTGGCAGGCGAGCCCGCCGCCGGCGGTGGCGGAGCAGTGGTCGAGGCCCTGGCCGTACGGTCCGTCGGCGTGGGCGGCGGGGGCCGCGGCGAGCGACCCGAGGAGGGTCGCGGCGGCGGCGAGGAGTGCGGTCCTGCGCATGGTCCTGTTCCTCTCGGTTCTCACTCGGGGAGGTGGTCGCCGACCAGGGCGAGGTTCTGGATGGCGGCCAGTCCGTACAGGGCGGTGGTGTTGGTGCTGATCCACAGGTGCTCGTAGCCGGGTTCGAGGGCGGCGGCGCCCTGGACGGGCGTCTTGTCCCAGACCATGGCCGCCGTGTAGCCGTCGCTCTTGTCGAACCTGGCCCAGGCGCGCTGGGCGAGCGCGGTGTCGTTCAACTGGGCGGCCGCGTAGGCGTCCTGGCGCGAGTGGCCCTGGAAGAGGAGGAGGGTGCCGAAGTTCTTGCCGTAGCGGGCGGCCTGTTCCGTCTTGGAGGCGTTGAAGTAGCGGCAGTAGTCGAGCCAGGCCGCCTTGAACTGCGGCATGTCGACGAGGTCGATGAGCTCGGCGCACATCTCGACCAGGCCGAACATGGCGGAGAGGTGGGAGACGCCGACGACGGGTTCGGCCGCGACGGCGAAACGGCCGGTGTCGAGGTCGTAGAGGCCGGTGCCCTGGACGAAGCCGTTCGGCTGGGCCGCGATGGTCTCCATGGTGGAGCGCAGCCGGGCCTCGGCCTTGGCGGCCTTGGGGCCGCCGCGCTCCCACTCGGTGAGCCAGGCGGCGGCGAGGCCGCTCCAGTCGGTGCCGAAGCCGATGGAGAGGGCGTGGCGGTCGGGGGTGTAGGGCTCGGTGCGGATCTTGCGGATGGGGTCGAGGACGAGGAAGGTCTCGTCGGAGTCGACGAGGTCGTGCATGAGGTCGCCGACGCGTTCGTCGGCGGTGAGGAAGTAGTAGGGACGCCGGTACACGGCGGTGGAGATCCGCTGCTGCTTCGCGCTGTCGGCGAAGTGCTGGACGCCGTGGCGGGTGCCGAGGCCGGCCCACTTTCCGAGGTGGTAGACGTCGACCTCGCCGGTGTGGCGGGTCATGGCCTCGGCGAAGCGGAAGACGTCGGCGCGGCCGGAGCGCAGGTAGGCGTACCAGAGCCACAGGTCGGGCGAGAGCTCGGAGTTGTCCCAGGCGTAGCCGCCGATGTCGTACCGCCACTGGTGACGGTCCTCGTCGTAGGTGTGCATGATGTCGCCGTAGTCCCAGAAGCCGTACCAACGGCGCTGCTCCGCCTGGTCCTTGTAGTAGGTGAAGAGGTAGTCGAGGTGGTCCTCGATCTTCGCCTTGGCGGGGGTGGAGCGGTCGACGGGCGAGAAGAGTCCGCCGAACACCCGGGCGCGGACGAGGTCTTCGGGGCCGACGGCGAGCTGTGGCGGGGTGCGGACGACGGCGGCCTGGGCGACGAGGGTGTCGGCGGCCGGGGTGGCGGCGTTGGCCCAGAACATCAGCTCGCTGGTGCGGGCGATGCCGTAGGGGGTGCCGAAGCCGGGTTCGTGGTCCTCGTAGGTGATGTTGAGGCCTTCGAGCTGCTCGGGGAAGGTGTCCTGGCCCATGCCGTCGTGGTAGAAGCGCAGGTCCATGGGCTGTGCCTCGGGCGACCAGAGCCAGAGGGTGACCTCGGCCTCGTCGCCGGCGGCGTTCCGGACGTCGAGCTGGGCGGGGTGCTTCTGCCAGAAGTCCCGTAGCCCGAAGGAGAGTCCGCCGCTGACGCCGCCGACGTAGCCGAAGCCGTTCGCGCGGCGGCCGCCGCCGGCCGGGATCCAGCCGTGGCCGGGCTTGGTGCGCTTGCGGAGGGCGAAGCCGTCGGCAGAGAGCTGGGAGAGGGTGTAGTCGCCCCAGGTCGGGACGTACTGCAGGCGGGTGGTGACGCGCTGGTCCCAGGTGGCGGGGTCGGGCAGCTTCTCGCCCTTGACCTGGGCCGTGCGGACGGCGGCGCCGGGGTCGCGGCGCAGGCCGGTGATGCCCTGGACGGCCTCGGTGAGGAAGCCGGCGCCCTCGCCGGCGATCCGGACGTGCCGGTCGTAGGCGGCGTCGCGCATCGGGACGGTGAAGCGGACGCCGAGGCCGCGGATGAAGTCCTTGTTCTGGTCGCCGTCGTAGGTGATGGTGTGGACCATGCGGAAGGACTCGGAGCCCGCGTAGAAGTAGAGGCGCACGGAGAACGGCAGCCAACTGCGGCTTCCCTTGCGGTGCTTGCCGTCGATGCGGACCACGGCGCGGACGGGGCCGCGCTGTTCGACGGTGGCGGCGGAGATCTCGCCGTCGAACCGCTCCCACTTGGCGTTGCCGTGGTCGCCGTCGTCGAGGTCGCTCTGCCGGAGCAGGACGAGCCGGCCGTCGGTGGCGACCTTCACTCCGTCGCGGGTGACGGATTCGACGAGCTTCCCGCCGTCCTTCGCGATCACGGCGCGGACGGTGCCGGTGTCGACGGTGATCCGGCGGCCGGTCTCGGTGACGGAGACGGTACTGGCGGCGGTGGCGGGGGTTCCGGGGGCGAGGGTGAAGCGCTCGGCCCCGGCGGCTTCGGGTCCGACGGCGTGCGCGGTCCACTTGAGGGAGCCGTCGGGCCAGCGGGCGGTGGTCCAGGTCTGTACGGGCACGTGCGCGCCGTCGGCGGTGGTGAGGGCGAAGGCCTGGTCGGCGGGGTGGACGCCCTGGGGCCAGGCGGCGCCGAAGGTGGATCCGGCGGCGGCCCCGAGCCCGCCGGGCTCCAGCCAGGTGACGGCGGAGGGCCGGTCGGCCGCCGGGGTCTCGGCGGGTGCGACGGCCTGGGCGTCCCCGCGGCCGAGGACCCAGCTGAACTGTGCGGCGGCTCCGGCGACGGCGGCGGCCTTGAGGAGGGAGCGGCGAGGTATCGCGGACATCGGAATCCCTTCGTGCGCATGGCGGAGAGCGCTGTCGCGGCGGAGTGCGGGGACAGCGGAGGAAGAGGAGGCAGAGGCAGGGGGGAAGAGGGCGGGGGAAGAGGGCGGGGTACGCCCCCGGTGGCTACGCGGTCGCCGGGGCCGTGGCCCGGCGCTCGACCGCCAGCGCCGCGGCGACCACGATGCCGAGCGCGGGGATCGCGAGCGGGGCCGAGAACCAGGCGGAGGCCGCGATCACGGCGAAACCGCAGACGACGAGCAGGGATCCTGCCGGGTCCCGCAGGGTCCGGCGGCCCGCCGGGGCGAGAAGCTCCCGCCAGCGGGCGCCCGGGCGCCAGGCCGCGCAGGCCCGCAGCAGGGTGACGGCGAGCCCGAGGGCCACCAGGACCCCGACCGCGCCGACGAACCGGGCGCCGGGCAGCAGCCCCGCCCGTACGACGGCGAGGTCGGCCCACAGCAGGGCGAGGGTCGCCCAGACGGCGAGCCCCACGAGCCAGCCCCGGCGGACGGCGGCACGCAGATCGGCGGCGAAGAACCGCAGGCCGGCCTCCTCGTCGTCCGTCCAGCGCCGCAGGTGGGCCGCGCCCGCCGCGAGCGCCGCCGGCAGGGTGACGAGCGGGAGCCCGGCGACGGCGATCCACACCCCCACGAGGAGGCACTCCGCGAAGACCCCGAAGCGGGCCAGGAAACGGGCCCGGGTGCGTGTTCTCATCTCGCCGGCCACCCCCTCAGCCCTTGAGGCCCGAGGTGGCCATGCCGTCGATGAGGTACCGCTGGAAGGCGAGGAAGAAGGCGACCACGGGGAGCAGCGCCACGAGCGACATCGCGATCATTCCGCCGTAGTTGGCGACGCCGTCCTGGTCGACGAACATCTTCAGGCCGAGCGAGACCGTGTACTTCTCGGGTTCGTTGAGGTAGATCAGCGGACCCATGAAGTCGTTCCACGCGTTGATGAAGGTGAAGATCGCGCTGGTGATGAGGGCGGGGCGGCACAGCGGCAGCACGATCGACCAGTACGTCCGCAGGTGACCGCAGCCGTCGAGGCGGGCGGCCTCGTCGAGCTCCTTCGGCAGCCCGCGCATGAACTGGAGCATCAGGAAGACGAAGAAGGCGTCCGTGGCCAGGTACTTGCCGAGGAGCAACGGCGTGTAGGTGTTGATCAGTTCGAGCTTCTGGAAGAGGACGTACTGCGGGATGAGCAGGACGTGGTACGGCAGGAGCAGCGTGCCGATCATCAGGGTGAAGAGCACTCCGCGTCCGGCGAAGCCGATCTTGGCGAAGGCGTAGGCGGAGAGCGAGCTGGAGATCAGCACGCCCACCACCGAACCGACCGCCAGGAAGAGGGAGTTGCCGAAGAAGGTGGAGATGGGGATGTCGGCGATGCCGTCGGCGAGCCGCCGGTAGTTGTCGGTGATGGGCTCGGCGGGGAAGAGGGTCAGGCTGCCGACGATCTCGTCGTTCGGCTTGAAGGAGCCGCCGATGACCCAGACCACGGGGTAGAGGATCACCGCGAGGACGGCCAGCGCCCCGAGGTGCCAGGCGACCGAGCCCGCCGTGCGCGGCCTCGCGGTCCGGGTGCCGGTGCGTGCGAGGCTCATCGGCCCCCCTCCTCGTAGTGCACCCAGCGCCGCTGGGACCAGAACAGCACCGCCGTGACCAGGCCGACGGCGAGCAGCAGCATCCAGGCCATCGCCGAGGCGAGACCCATCCGGCTGTTCTCGAAGCCCTGGATGTAGAGGTAGCAGGTGTAGACGAGCGTGCCGTCGGCCGGCCCGCAGGCGTTGCCCTGGCTGCCGATGATGTAGGCGGAACCGAAGATCTGGAAGGAGTGGATGGTCTCCAGGAGCACGTTGAAGAAGAGGACCGGGGAGATCATCGGCAGCGTGATGTGCCAGAAGCGCCGCCACGGGCTCGCTCCGTCGACCTGGGCCGCCTCGTACAACTCCCGTGGCACCTGCTTGAGTCCGGCCAGGAAGATGACCATCGGGGCGCCGAACTGCCAGACCGTGAGCGCGACGAGGGCGTAGATGATGCGGTCGGGGTCGCCGATCCAGCCTCCGGCGGCCATGCCGAAGAGCTGCTGCGTGCGGTCGACGGCGGCGCCGTCGGAGAAGATCGCGCGCCAGACGATGGCGATCGAGACGCTGGCCCCGATGAGCGAGGGCGCGTAGAACGCGGCCCGGTAGAAGGCCTGTCCGCGCCGGCTCTGGTTCAGCAGCAGGGCGACGCCGAGTGCGGCGGCCAGTTTCAGCGGGGTGCCGATCACCACGTACCAGCCGGTGATCTCGACGGAGGTGCGCCAGCGGGGGTCGCCGAACATCTCGGTGAAGTTGTCGAAGCCGATCCACCGCGGGGCGTCGAAGAGGTTGTAGTCGGTGAAGGCGAAGTAGAGCGAGGCCACCATGGGCCCTGCGGTGAGCAGGAGGAAGCCCGCGATCCACGGGGACATGAAGAGGTAGCCGGCGAGGTTCTCGCGGCGGGCTCGGCGGGGGCGGGCGGGGCGGCCCGCCGTCCGGGGCGGGCGTCCGCCGCCGGCCGGGGAGCCCGCGGGGGCGGCCTCCCCGGCCGGGCGGGCGTCCCGTACGGGGTGCGGTGCGGGAGTCGGTGCGGAGGTCACGGCGGCGTCCATCAGGAGGAGAGCGCCGTCTTCGCCTCGGTGAAGTACTGCTTCACCGCGTCCGCGACCGGCCGTTCGCCCAGCGACATCTCCTCGGAGAGCCGCAGGAAGGCGGCCTCGCACACATCGGCGCCGGCCGGGTGCGGGGTGATGGGCTCCAGGACGCGGGACTCGACGAGCTGCTTCTCGTACGCGGCGATCTGCTTCCCGACCTCGTCGGTCGGCACGTACGCCCGGTACTGGGCCTCGGTGGCCGGGACGCCCCGGTCGTAGCCCATGATCTTCCCGACCTCGGGGTCGTGGACCATGAAGTCGATGAACTGGGCGGCCTCCTTGGGGTGCTTGGTGCGCTTGGACGCGCTGAGCATGAGGGAGCCGAGGTACTGGCCGGTCTTGCGGCCGTCGGTGGTGGGGATGGGGGCGAGCCCGTACCGGCTCTTGCCCTCGGCGGTGTAGCGGACGGCGAAGTTGTCCCAGGTGAACTCGGATCCGGCGAGTTCGGCGGTGACCGCCGACTTGGGCTTGGCCTGGATGGTCTTCTTAGGGTCGGCGTAGACACCGGACTTCACCCGCTGGAACGCCTTGGTCCACCAGTCCGTCAGGTCCGCCTCGGTGAAGCCGAGTCCGGAGGTGGTGAAGAAGGCCTTGCCGTGCTGGCGGAGGTAGAGGTCGTACAGGTACATGATCCCGTACGGGCCCGCGTCGCCGGCCCGGCCCTGGGTCTCCCGGATCCTGGCGAGGGCCGCGTGGTACCCGTCCCAGGTCCAGCCCGGCTTCGGGGTGACGCCGGCCTTGGTGAAGACGGTCCGGTCGACGACGAGGGCCATCGAGTTGCTGCCGACGGGGACGCCGAGCAGCTTGCCGTCGACCTCGCCGAACTTCTCCAGGCCGGCCCGGAAGCCGTCGAGGCGGAGGTGTCCCTCCTCGGCCTGCTCGCGCAGGTCGAGGAGGACGTTCTTCGCGTCGTACTTGCGCAGGAAGCCGATGGCGTTCTGGAAGACGTCCGGTGCGTTGCCGCCCGACGCCTGGGTGTTGAACTTCTTCCAGAAGTCGGCGTAGGGCTGGAAGTCGGTCTTGACCTTGATCTTCGGGAACTTCTTCTCGAAGAGGGCGATCGACTGGTTGATCCGCTTGGCCCGGTCGTCGGAGCCCCACCACGTGTACCGAATGGTGACGGTGCCGTCTCCGGAGCCCGAGCCGGATCCGCAGCCCGCCGCGGTCAGGCCGAGAGCCGCAAGGGAGCCGCCGGCGACCTTCAGCATGCTCCGACGGTCAACAGTGCTTTGAGTACGCACAGTTCGTCCTCCGCGCGTTAATGGAACGTTTCAGGAAAGCGCTTGCTGGGCCAAAGTAGGGTCGTCGGCCAGCCACGTCAACGCTTCGGACGGGATCTTTCGAAGCGCTTCGAACCGTGCGCGATGGCGACCTTGTGAAAGGATTCAACAACGGGCCGGTCAGGCCAGCCGGATGACGTTCCAGGACATCGGCTCCAGGACCGCCCGCAGCAGCCCGCCGTCGAGCGTCGAACCGTCCACCGGGTGCGGCACGACCCGGTCCGGCTCGTCGAGCGTGTTGCGGGCCTCGGGATCGGCGTCGGCGAGCGCGCTGTGCCCGACGACGCGGTCGAGACCGAGGCCGCGCAGGGTGACCTCCAGGGGCAGCGGCGCGTGCCGGTCGCGGTTGACGGCGAAGACGGTCACCGTGCCGTCGTCGGCGCGAACGGCCGTGGCGTGCAGCAGGGGCACCTCCCCGTACCGCGCCGTGGGGTGTGCGGGCGCGTCCACGCGGACGTCGAGGACGGTGCCGCGGCCGTGCCGGGAGGCCTGGGCGAAGGGGAAGAAGGTGGTCTGGCGCCAGGCGGGACCACCCGGCTCGGTCATGATCGGGGCGATCACGTTGACGAGCTGGGCGAGACAGGCCACCGCGACCCGGTCGGCATGGCGGAGCAGGGCGATCAGGAGGGTGCCGAGGACGACGGCGTCGGTGACGGTGTAGACGTCCTCCAGGAGGCGCGGGGCCTCCTGCCAGTCCTCCACCGCGTGCGGATTGGGCCGGCGCTGGTACCAGACGTTCCACTCGTCGAAGGAGAGCGTCAGCCTCTTCGCGGACTTCAGCCGGGCGCCGACGTGGTCGCAGGTCGCGACGACCTCCTCGATGAAGGCCTCCATCTCGACGGCGGAGGCGAGGAAGGAGTCGCGGTCGCCGTCCACCTCCTCATAGTAGGCGTGCAGCGAGACGTGGTCGACGACCTCGTACGTCTCCGCGAGGACCGTCGCCTCCCAGGCGGCGAAGGTCGGCAGCCCGCGCGCGGAGCTGCCGCAGGCGACGAGTTCGAGGCCCGGGTCGATGCTCCGCAGGGCGCGCGCGGTCTGGGCGGCGAGCCTGCCGTACTCCTCGGCGGTCTTCTGGCCGGTCTGCCAGGTGCCGTCCATCTCGTTGCCCAGGCACCACAGGCGGATGCCGAAGGGGTCCTTGTCGCCGTGGGCGGCGCGGCGGTCGGACAGCTCGGTGCCGCCGGGGTGGTTGGCGTACTCGACCAGGTCCATGGCCTCGGTGATGCCGCGGGTGCCGAGGTTGAGCGCCATCATCGGCTCGGTCTCCGGACCCGCCTTCCGCAGGAAGGTCATGAACTCGCTCAGGCCGAAGCGGTTGGTCTCGGTGGACCGCCAGGCCACGTCGAGCCGGCGCGGCCGGCGGTCGACGGGGCCGACGCCGTCCTCCCAGCGGTAGCCGGAGACGAAGTTGCCGCCGGGGTAGCGGATCGCGGTGACGCCCAGCTCGCGGACGAGCTCCAGGACGTCGGTGCGCAGGCCGTCCTCGTCGGCGGCCGGGTGGCCGGGCTCGTGGATGCCGGTGTAGACGCAGCGCCCGAGGTGCTCGACGAAGGCGCCGAAGAGGCGGGGGTCGACGGGGGCGACGGTGAAGTCGGGGTCGAGGGTGAAGCGGGCGGTGTGCTCGGGGAGTGACACGCGGATCCCTTTCGTTCGAAATATCGACCACTGGTCGTGTGTCCGAACGAGAAGGTAGGAGCCGGGACTTCGCGCGTCAATGGATCACCGACGGGGCCCCGGCCATGATCCGCCGGACAGGCCCTGAGGCCGGGGACAGCCGAAGGCCGGGTGGGTCCCTCTCGGGATCCACCCGGCCTCGTCGTACGCGGAGCCGTCTCCATGCGGGGCGGGCTGTTACTCGAGCAGCTCCGCGTACGAGCCCATGGCCAGGGCGATGTCCGCCTGGGCCCAGAACCGGTGGTAGGTGAAGACGGGGGCCGCGCCGCCCGCCAGGTAGGCCTCGATCTTCGGCCAGGCCGGGTCGTCCTGGTAGAAGGTGCGGATCGAGGCGAAGGTGGACGTGCCGTTCACCGCGTCGCCGTTCGGCATGGTGCCGGTCCAGCCGCTCGGTACGTACACGGGGTCGTCGAAGCGGTTGTAGTCGGCGCGGGTCTCCTCGACGGCGATGCCCAGCGGGTCCTGGTGGTGGTCCCACATGCCGTCGAGCAGGGCCTTCGCGACGCGCTTGGCCTCGGTGTGGCCGGACTTGGCCGCGTAGTAGGTGAGGGTCTTGGCGTAGGCGGCGGCCACACCGACGTCGTTCGTGTAGTCGGCGACGGTGACGTGCAGCCCGGCGTTGGCGCCGGGGTTCGCCGCGTTCCAGGTGTCGGGCGCGCCGGACCACTGGAGGGTGGAGGGGATGCGGTAGGTGCCGTCCGGGTTGACCGTGGTCTTGGACAGCGCCCAGGAGACCCACTTGTCGAGGACGGTCTTCGCCCCGGCGTCACCGGTCTGCTGGTAGTACTCGGCGACCCGCTCCATGGACCAGGCCTGGAAGCCGAACCACTGGTTGGACGCGGGGTCGTGGTAGACGGGCTTCTCGTCGTAGAAGAGGCCGTGGAAGGTGGGCGTGCCGGCCGGCGGGGTGGCGTAGCGGCCCTGCCAGCTGTTGGTGGCGCCGCCGGCGATGGCGCCCTCGTCGGACTGGAGCCAGCGGTAGAACTCCAGCTGCCGGTCGAGGCTGGTCGCCCAGTCCGCCGCGCCCGTCGCCGACTTGGGCTTGAGCGGCGCGTACTCGCTGAGCGCGTACGCGGCCAGCGGGTTCTGGTAGCCGCCGTGGGTGTGGCTGGAGCCGATGCGCCAGGACCAGCCGGCGGAGGTGTCGGTGGCGCCGCCCCAGGCGTAGTACCAGGACATCAGGTAGTGCGCGCTGTCCTTGCCGGTGCCGGCCGGGCAGACGGTCGGGCCGACGCAGTTCCCGGCCTTCTTGAAGTACTTGTCGAACATCGCGTACCGCAGGTAGTCGCCCATCTTGGCGGCCTTGCCGACGGTCGCGGTGACCTGGCTCCCCTTGCCCTGCTGCTTGGCCCACAGGTCGGCCCAGTAGGCGGCCTGGACGGCGCGGGCGTCGGCGTCGGGGGCGTTGGTGAACTTCCACTGCTTGGCGTAGGAGGCGTCCCCGGTGAAGAGGTCGAGGTAGCCGTTCTTCCCGCCGTAGGAGAAGTTGTCGCAGGTGGGGTGGGTGACGGTCTCCCAGACGGACTCCTGCGGTCCGCGCTGGAAGGTGTTGATGTACGAGGGGCCGGTCGCCGTCGGTCCTGCGGAGCACTTGCCGGGCTCGTTGCCGAAGCCGTAGACGTTGTCGACGTCCTGGATCCAGTGCATGCCGTAGACGTCGTCCGTGCCGTAGGCGCTCTTGAGCTCGGCGGCGATCGGGTCGGAGCCCGAGGTGACGCCGGAGTCGAGCTTCGCCGGGTACTGGGACGGGAGGTCCCACTCGGGTGCGTACGTCGCCGGCTTCGAGGCGTTGTAGGAGGAGCCGGTGGGCTGGTCGGCGTGGGTGGGGATCATGAATTTCTCCATGGTGTCCCAGGCTCCGTTGAACTTGGTCCAGTCCCCGGTGATCTTCCCGTACATGGCCTGGAGCCAGATGAGGTAGCTGTACGCCTCCGAGGTCGTCTCGTGCCCGTGGTCGGGGGCCTCGACGATCAGGGTCTCGACGGAGTGGTACGGGATGCCCTCGGGCGAGAAGTAGCCGTTGGCCGGGTTGGTGATCTTCCCGTGGAGGTCGAGGAAGCGGGCGTCGTACGTGGAGTTCGCGGCCAGCTGGGCGACGGTGACCTCGGCCTTGGCGTGGCCGGGGGCGGTCGCGGTGAAGACGGCCGAGCCGGTGCCGGTGGCCGCGGCGGCGACGGTCACCTTCTGGGCGGTGTTCCAGTTCGCCGGGGTGAAGGTGAGGGAGGCCGGGGTCGCGGTGAGGCTGGTGTTGCCCGAGGTGCGGGCGACGCTCACCGTGACGTTGGCGGTGGGGGCGGTCGAGAGCTTCAGGTCGAAGGTGCCGGTGGCGCCTTGGCGCACCCCGAGCTGACTCGGGGAGGCGACGAGCGCGGGTCCGGCGGCGACGGTGATGCCGACCGGCGCGGACTCGGCGGAGGCTCCGAGACTGTCGTAGGCCTTGGCGTAGAGGGAGTGGGACCCGGCGGCGAGGCCGGCCGCGCTGACGGCGAACGGCGCGGTGGTGTCCGTACCGAGGAGGGTGGTGTCGCTGTAGAACTCCACCTTGCCGACGGTGGCGCCGTCGGCCGCGGCGGCCGTGGCGGCCAGCGGCACCGCGTCGCCCGCCGTGAAGACGGCGCCCGCGGCCGGGCTGGTCAGGACGGCGACCGGCGGCTGGTGGGCGCCGGTGCAGGGGGTGCCGTTGACCGCGAAGGCGGTCGGGGCGGCGTTGGTCCCGCTGTAGGTGAACTGACCGCCGGTGGTGGCGGCGGCGCCCGGGGCGAGCGTGCCGTTCCAGGACGCGTTGGTCACCGTGACGTTCTTGCCGGACTGGGACCAGGTGCCGTTCCAGCCGTTGGTGAGCTTCTGGTCTCCGGCGTAGGAGTAGGTCAGGGTCCAGCCGTCGAGGGCTTCGGCCGCCCGGTTGGTGAGCGTGAGTTCGGCGGTGAAGCCCGAACCCCAGTCGTTGGTCTTGTAGTCGACGCTGCACTGCACGGTCGCGGCCTGGGCGGTGGAGACGGCACCGACGGCCGTGAGGCCGAGGGGGAGGGAGAGGGCTGCGGCCAGCGCGGTCAGCGGCCGGCGTGGTCGTGGTCGTGGTCGTGGTCGTGGTCGTGGTCGCGGCATACGGGTGGTTCTCCTCGCGGCTCGGGAGGATGGGGATGCGAAGAGCGGATGAGCCTGTGGGGACAAGCCCTGAACCAGTGGGAGCGCTCCCACTGTGCAGTTGGGGCGCATCGGCGTCAAGGTCTGCGAAGAGTCGAAGGCAGATGACCGGGGAATTTACTCAACCCCTCTTTTGCTTGGCGGCTGTTGACGCTACGGTCTGCCCGACCAGTGGGAGCGAATCCGTCCGGTCGGCACACCGCCAGAGGTGTGCCCTCGCTGCGAGGACTCGCTCATGCGACATCCCCCACGTCTGTCCGCGCTGCTCGCAGGAGCAGCGCTCACGATGGCGAGCACCGCGCTCGCCCTCATGGGTGCGGCCTCAGGAGCCGCGGCCGCACCCGTCTGCACGGTGGAGTACTCGGTCGTCGGCCAGTGGGCCGGCGGCTACCAGGGTGCCGTCACCGTCACCAACAACAGTGCCGCGCTGAACGGTTGGAGCCTCGGCTTCGCCTTCCCGGCCGGCCAGGTCGTCAGCCAGGGCTGGGGCGGCAAGTGGTCCCAGTCCGGGGCCTCCGTCACGGTCGTGAACGAGAGCTGGAACGCCGCCCTCGGCACGGGCGCGAAGGTGACGGGCGGCTTCATCGCCTCCTGGACGGGCGCCAACACGGCCCCCACCGCCTTCACGCTCAACGGCACGCCCTGCACCACGGACGCGCCTCCGACGCCGACACCCACGCCGACGCCGACGCCGACGACCACGACGCCGACGCCCACGCCCACCGACCCGACCACCCCGCCGACCACACCACCCACGACTCCCCCGACCACACCGCCGACCACTTCCCCGACCTCGCCACCGCCGACCCCGGTCACCGGCGCGCCCCAACTGAGCGTCACCGGAAACAAGTTCACCGACCAGAACGGCGCGGTCCGCCGTCTCCTCGGCGTCAACCGCTCCGGCGGCGAGTTCATGTGCGTCCAGGGCTACGGCTTCTTCGACGGTCCCGTCGACGACGCCTCGGTCCAGGCCATCGCCGACTGGAAGGCCAACACGGTCCGCATTCCCCTCAACGAGGAGTGCTGGCTCGGCCTGGACAACATCAAGCCCGAGTACCGGGGCACGAACTACGTGAACGCGGTCAAGGACCTGGTCGCCAAGGTCCTCGCCCACGGCATGACCCCGGTCGTCGAACTGCACTGGACGCACGGCCAGTACACGGGCAACTCGGCCGGCTGCTCCGACGTGCACGCCTCCTGCCAGAAGCCGATGCCCGGCGCCCAGTACACCCCGGCGTTCTGGACCTCGGTGGCGAACACCTTCAAGAACGACAAGCGGGTCGTCTTCGACCTGTTCAACGAGCCCTATCCGGACCGGGCGACCTCCACCGCGACGCAGGCCTGGTCCTGCTGGCGCGACGGCGGCACCTGCCCCGGCATCGGCTACGAGGTCGCCGGCATGCAGGACCTGGTGGACGCGGTCCGCGCCACGGGAGCGAAGAACCTCGTTCTCGTCCCGGGCATCGCGTACTCCAACGACCTGAGCCAGTGGCTCACGTACCGCCCCACGGACCCGGCGGGCAATCTGGCCGCCGCCTGGCACGTCTACAACTTCAACACCTGCGCCGACGAGACGTGCTGGAACAACACCCTCGCCCCGGTGGCCGCCGAGGTTCCCCTCCTCGCGGGCGAGATCGGTGAGAACACCTGCGGACACGCGTTCATCGACCGCGTCATGAAGTGGTTCGACGACCGCGGCCTCTCGTACCTGGGCTGGACCTGGAACACCTGGAACTGCAACTCCGGTCCCGCGCTGATCACTTCGTACGACGGCACCCCCACCGCATTCGGCATCGGGCTGCGCGACCACCTGCGCGCCCTCACTCCCTGAAACCCCCTGAAACCCCTTGAAAGCCCCCTCAAGGATCCCTGAACGATCCCTGAAAGTTCCCCGAAAGGAATCCACACCCGCATGAGCCGCACCAGAAGCACCAGTCGTACCGCCTTCCTGGCGGCCCTCGGCCTCATCACGGCCACCGGCGCGACCGCCACCGTCCTCGGCACCGCCACCGCCGGCGCCGCCGCCCCGGGCTGCAAGGTCGACTACCAGATCACCAACCAGTGGAGCACCGGCTTCGGCACCAACGTGACGGTCACCAACACCGGTGACCCGGTGGCCTCCTGGACCCTCGAATGGTCCTACGCCGGCAACCAGCAGGTCACACAGGGCTGGAACGCCACCATCACCCAGTCCGGTGCCGCCGTCACCGCCAAGAACGTCTCCTACAACGGGACGCTCACCACGGGCGGTTCGACCTCCTTCGGCTTCAACGGCTCGTACAGCGGCACGAACGCCGTACCGGCCACCTTCAAGCTGAACGGCGTCGTCTGCAACGGCGCCACCGAGCCGACGACCCCTCCCACGACGCCGCCGACCACCCCGCCCACGACTCCCCCGACCACTCCGCCGACCACACCTCCCACCACGCCGCCGGCCGGGACCAAGGCCGACAACCCGTACGCCGGTGCCAAGGTGTACGTGAACCCCGAGTGGGCGGCGAAGGCCGCGGCCGAGCCGGGCGGCACCAGGATCTCGAACCAGCCCACCGGCGTCTGGCTGGACCGCATCGCCGCCATCAACGGCTCCGCCACCTCGATGGGCCTGCGCGCCCACCTCGACAAGGCCCTGGAGCAGAAGGGCTCCGGCGAGCTCGTCGTCCAGCTGGTCATCTACAACCTGCCCGGCCGCGACTGTGCCGCACTCGCCTCCAACGGCGAGCTGGGCCCGACGGAGATCAACCGCTACAAGACCGAGTACATCGACCCGATCGCCGCGATCCTCGGCGACGCGAAGTACGCGGGCCTGCGGATCGTCACCACGGTCGAGATCGACTCGCTGCCCAACCTGGTCACCAACGTCTCCGGGCGCCCGACGGCCACGCCCAACTGCGACGTCATGAAGGCGAACGGCAACTACATCACCGGTGTCGGCTACGCCCTCAACAAGCTGGGCTCGATCGGCAACGTCTACAACTACATCGACGCCGGTCACCACGGCTGGCTGGGCTGGGACGACAACTTCGGCCCCTCCGCCGAGCTGTTCAAGCAGGCCGCCACGGCCGAGGGCTCCACGGTCTCCAAGGTGCACGGCTTCATCGTCAACACCGCCAACTACAGCGCCCTGAAGGAGGACCACTTCACCATCAACGACAGCGTCAACGGCACCTCCGTGCGCCAGTCGAAGTGGGTCGACTGGAACCGCTACACCGACGAGCTGTCCTACGCCCAGGCGATGCGCGCCAAGCTGGTCTCGATCGGCTTCGACAGCAACCTCGGCATGCTGATCGACACCTCCCGCAACGGCTGGGGCGGCACCGCACGGCCCACCGCCCCGGGCGCGACGACCAGCGTCGACACGTACGTCAACGGCGGCCGCTACGACCGTCGCATCCACCTCGGCAACTGGTGCAACCAGGCCGGCGCGGGACTCGGCGAGCGGCCCCAGGCGGCGCCCGCCGCGGGCATCGACGCGTACGTCTGGATGAAGCCCCCGGGCGAGTCCGACGGCGCCAGCAAGGAGATCCCGAACAACGAGGGCAAGGGCTTCGACCGGATGTGCGACCCGACCTACACGGGCAACGCCCGGAACGGGAACAGCATGTCGGGCGCGCTGCCGGACGCGCCGATCTCGGGCCAGTGGTTCTCGGCCCAGTTCCAGGAGCTCATGAAGAACGCCTACCCGGCGCTGTAACACCCCTCGCGAGACACCTCGTGAGAGACCTCGCGAGACGCCTCGCATGAGGCCTGCGGCCGGCCCGGACCCCCAGGGTCCCGGCCGGCCGCAGGAGCCTTTCCCGTACCCGCGAGCCCTCCCCGCAGCCGGAGATCAGCAGGACTCGCGCACGATCAGCTCCGTCGGCAGGACGTGCCGCCGCGGCTCCTCCGGCGCCGCCGCCGTCCCCTGGATGCCCTGGATCCCATGGATCTCCTGGATCTCCTCGATCAGCATCCGCGCCATCGTGCGCCCCATCTCCTCGATCGGCTGCCGCACGCTCGTCAGCGGCGGGTCCATCAGCCGGGCCACCGCCGAGTCGTCCACCCCCACGAGCGCCACGTCCTCCGGGACCCGGCGGCCCGCCTCCCGCAGTACCCCGCGCGCCCCGGCCGCCATCACGTCGGAGGCGACGAAGACGGCGTCCAGGTCCGGCCTGCGGTCGAGCAGCAGCCGCATGGCCCGCCGGCCGCCCTCCTCGGTGAAGTCGCCCGCGGAGACGAGGGCCTCGTCCGGGGCGTGGCCGGCCTCGGCGAGCCCGGCGCGGTAGCCGCCGAGCCGGGCGCGGGCCACGTACATGTCGAGCGGCCCGGTGACGGTCGCGATACGGTTCCGGCCTCCCCCCACGAGGTGCGCGACGGCCGCGCGCCCGGCGCCGATGTTGTCGGAGTCGACGTACGGCACGGGCTCGGCCTCCGAGCGGCGCCCGTTCATGACGACCGGGAGGCCCAGCTCGCGGATCCGGTCGGGCAGCGGGTCGTCGCCGTGGACCGAGGCGAGCAGCACCCCGTCGACGCGCTGGGCGGCGAGGTACTGCTCGAAGCGCTGCCGCTCCTGCTCGCTGCGGACCAGGGTGAGCAGCAACTGTTTGTCGGCGTCGGCCAGTTCGGCGCTGACGCCGCGGATGAGGTCGAGGAAGTACGGCTCCGCGAAGAGCCGGGCCTCGACTTCGGGGATGACGAGCGCGATGGCGTCGGTGCGGCTGCCGGCGAGGGCGCGGGCGGCCTGGTTGGGGACGTAGCCGAGTTCGGCGACGGCTCTGGCGACGGCCGTTCTGGTCTGTTCGCTCACCCGGGGAGAGCCGTTGATCACCCGGGAGACCGTTCCCCGGCCGACCCCGGCCCTGGCCGCGACCTGCTCCAGGGTCGGTCTGCCGCTCTGCCGTCCGTTCACAACCGCCGAACTCCCCTCGTAGGACAACGTGCTGCTCACTCATGCCACGACAGGGATGGGAGCGCTCCCACACTAGTCCACGCGCATCCCTTCACGCCACGAGCGTGCGTTCAGGAGATGACGGCCCCACCCCCGCAAGGCCCCGGCGAAACCCCCGGAAAACCTTCCGGTAACGAATCCGCGTTCATCTCTTGACACCCGCACCCGCCAGGCAGCAACCTTCCGGCAACGACGTGGGAGCGCTCCCATCAGAGCGCACACGGCCTGCATCAGGTCCTGGCGGGCAGCCGCCGAGCCGCGATCAGCCGGCCGGACCTCTCGGCGCACAACGAGCACCACCTTGGACGAGGAGAGTGGAATGCGCACTTCCAGCAGCAGACGCGGACGCCGGGCGGCGATCGCGGCGGTCGCCGTCGTCGTGACCGGTACGACCCTGCTCACCGGTTGCGGCAGCGACAGCGACGACAACGGCGGCGGCGACGCCCAGGGCGGCGGCACGATCACCCTGCGGGTCGGGACCTTCGGTTCCTTCGGGTACGACGACAAGACCGGCGCCAAGCTCTACGCCGAGTACGAGAAGTCCCACCCGAACATCAAGATCGAGGAGACGAACGTCTCCGACGGCCAGAAGTACTGGGACACGCTGAAGCTGCGCCTCGCCCAGAACAACGGTCTCGCCGACATCCAGGCCGTCGAGGTCGGCTACATCGCCGAGGCGACCGGCGAGACCATGGCGGACAAGTGGGTCGACCTGAGCAAGGAGGGCGGCGCGGACATCGGTGCCTTCCTCGACTGGAAGGTCAAGCAGGCGACGACGGCGAGCGGCAGCGTCATCGGCCTCGGCACCGACATCGGTCCCATGGCCATCTGCTACAACAAGGACCTCTTCGCCAAGGCCAAGCTGCCGACCGAGCGCGAGGCCGTCGCCAAGCTGTGGGCCGGCGACTGGGCCAAGTTCATCGAGACCGGGAACACGTACAAGAAGAGCGCTCCCGCCGGCACCGCCTTCCACGACTCGGCGAGCGGCCTCTTCAACGCCGTGATCTCCAGCGACCCGGTCCAGTACGCCAACGCGAGCGGCAAGCTCGACTGGGAGAACAGCCCCGGCGTGAAGAAGGCCTGGGACACCGCCGTCGCGGCGAGCAAGGACGGACTCACCGCCAAGCTCCGCCAGTTCGACGAGAAGGGCACCTGGAACGCCGCCTTCAAGAACTCCAAGTTCGCCACCGTCGCCTGCCCCAGCTGGATGACCGGCATCATCAAGGACCAGGCCGGACCCGCCAACCAGGGGAAGTGGGACATCGCCGCGCCGCCGGTCGCCGGCAACTGGGGCGGCGCCTTCCTCGCCGTGCCGAAGTCCGGCAAGCACACCAAGGAGGCGGCCGAGCTCGCCGCCTGGCTGACGGCCCCTGAGCAGCACGCCAAGGTCTTCGCGGTCAACGGCAACATCCCCTCGTCCAAGGACACGCTCACCTCCGCGGCCGTCCAGGACGCCAAGCTTCCGTACTTCGGCGACACCCCGGTCGGCAAGATCTTCTCGTCCGCCGCCGCCGGAATCACGCCCGCCGTCATCAGCCGCTGGGACGGCCAGGTGAAGACCTTCCTCACCGACAACGGCATCCTCGACATCGAGCAGCGCGGCACCGACCCGGCCAAGGCCTGGGAGAACGTCAAGAAGCTGGTCGACGACAAGATCGACCAGTAGCGGGGGCGCCTGCCGGTCCGCCCCCCCCCCCGGGCGGCGGCGGGCCCGCCCCCCCCCCCCCCCCCCCCCACTCGCTTATAAACAACAGACCCAGCCCACCACCAAGCAACTGGAGATAAAGGGGGTGGCCG